>JBDNJI010000028.1:0-74397 GCA_041687825.1 Candidatus Planktophila sp. | reverse complement strand
TTTCTGTGGCATCACTTTCTTCGATCCGAGAATTTCAGAAGAGAACCCACCGAGTACAAGCTTGAGCGCAAATGCAGGTGCCGGAAAAAGCGCAGGCCGGTGCATTGCGCGAGCCAAAGCCGCAGTGAATTCCAGATTTGTAACTGGGTTCGGCGAAGTAAGATTTACTGGACCCTCAATTGGATGTTCAAGTGAGAACGTAATTGCGCGGATGACATCATGCAGCGTAATCCAAGACCACCATTGCTTTCCTGAGCCAAGCTTTCCCCCAAGTCCAAATCGAAAAAGTGGCAACATCCGGCCGAGCGCGCCACCCATAGGATCAAGTACGACTCCGGTCCGAAGTTTGACTGTGCGAACACCAACTGCGAGATCAGCGGCAGCTTCCCATTCCCGACATACGGCGGCTAAGAAATCTTCACCCGATCGATCACTCTCAACAACTGCCCGATTACCAGATTCGCCATACCAACCGATTGCGCTAGCGCTAATAAAAACTTGTGGCTTTACTTCAGCGACAGCTTTTGCAATTGTCTGCGTGCCAAGTAGTCTCGAGTTAAGAATCTGTGCCCGAAATTTCTTGGTCCAACGCTTATCGCCCACACCCACGCCAGCGAGGTGTATTACTGCATCTACTCCTCGAAGTGCTTCGATATCGACATAACCTGTAATCGGATCCCATTGAATTTCATCGGGGGAGACAGTTGCGCGACGAACTAGTCGCTGAACGGTATGTCCTTCACTTTTAAGATGTCCAACTAAGGCGCTACCGATTAGCCCCGATGCGCCAGTAATTGCAATGCGTTGTGGCAAAGACATTAGAGACCCAAATCAGATTCGAATGCTCCGCCTTCTAGGCGTTCTTTTAAGGTGACGAGGAATCGCGCGGCATCTGCACCATCAACGACTCGGTGATCGTAGGAAAGACCTAAGTAGACCATTGAGCGAATTGCAATTGTCTCGCCACCATCTTCGCCACGAACAACCATTGGGCGCTTCACTATTGCGCCGAGGCCAAGGATTGCAACTTGTGGCTGATTGATAATTGGTGTGTCAAAGAGCGCGCCACGTGAGCCAGTATTTGTAATGGTGAATGTTCCACCACTTAGTTCATCTGGATTTACTTTGTTATCACGGGTACGAGCAGCTAGATCAGCAATCTTTCTTGCTACGCCACCCATGTTGAGATCGCCTGCATTGGAGATTACTGGAACAAGTAGTCCGCGTTCGGTATCCACCGCAATGCCGAGATGTTCACTGCCGTGATAAGTGATTTGATCGCCTTCAACGGATGAGTTAAGAACTGGGTGCTGCTTGAGCGCTTCACACACGGCAACAGCGAAGAATGGAAGGAAGGTGAGATTTACACCCTCACGCTCTGCAAAAGAAGTCTTTGCTGCCCCGCGTAGTCGGGCAATCTTTGTCACATCAACTTCGATCACAGTTGTTAATTGCGCTGATACTTGTAGCGACTCAACCATGCGAGCGGCAATAACTTTGCGCAGTCGTGACATTGTCACGGTCGTTCCGCGAAGTGGAGATACCGTAGAGCTTGCACGCGGAGCCGAAACAGCTGCTGCCATCGGTGCTGCAGTTGTGACTGCGGCAACCTTAGGAGTTGCTGCCGCCTCGATATCTTCTCGGCGAATTCGCCCGCCGATACCGCTTCCCTTGATACGAGAAATATCTACACCAAGCTCATTGGCTAACTTTCGCACAATCGGTGTGATGTAAGCATCCGATGGCGCGCTAACTACTGGCGCGCTAACTACTGGCGCGCCACCACTCACACCGATCAAAGCCAATCGGGCTCCCACTGGAACTGTTGCATCAACAGCGACATCAATCGAAAGTAGCGTGCCTGCAACAGGTGATGGAATCTCGGTATCTACTTTGTCAGTTGATACTTCAAGAAGAGGTTCATCAACGGCTACATGGTCACCAACGTTTTTTAACCAGCGAGTGACTGTACCTTCGCTCACGCTTTCACCAAGAGCAGGCATTGAAATAACTGTTCCCGCTGTTGCAGCAGAGGCAACTGGTGCTGCAACTGGTGGTGGGGGAGTTGCTGCAACTGGTGCCGCAACTGGTGGTGCAACTGGAGCTGCAACTGGAGCTGCCGCGCCATCTTCAATGATTGCAAGGTCGGCACCAACTGGCACCGTTGCATCTACTTGTACAAGAATTTTAGAGAGTGTTCCAGAGACTGGCGATGGGATCTCGGTATCAACTTTGTCGGTCGATACTTCAAGAAGTGGTTCATCTACATTGATGTGATCGCCTTCAGCCTTAAGCCAACGCGTGACAGTTCCTTCACTTACACTTTCACCAAGAGCTGGCATCTTTACAGAGAATGTCATTTTATATCTCCCTTATCCGTGTGCGTGAAGCGGTTTGCCAGCCAGTGCCATGTGAGCTTCGCCGAGCGCCTCTGACATAGTTGGATGTGCATGTAGAAGTGGAGCAACATCTGCTGCAGTTGCTTCCCAATTGAAAATCAACTGAGCCTCTGCGAGTAATTCACCGACGCGCGAACCCACCATGTGAATACCAAGTACTGGTCCGTTCTTAGCTGCGACAAGTTTGATAGACCCAGCCGTGCCTAAAATCTGGGCCTTACCGTTTCCAGCTAAGTCGTAATTGAGTTCTACAACATCATGTCCGCGCTCTTTGGCTTGCGCAGTTGTGAGGCCGACAGAGGCAACTTCAGGTTCTGAGTAGGTAACGCGTGGAACTCCGTCGTAGTTAATCGGACGTGGGTTGAGTCCAGCAATTTCTTCGGCAACAAGAATTCCTTCTTGGAATCCAACGTGAGCCAATTGAAGAGTGGGGATCAAATCACCAACGGCCCAGATTCCTGGAATATTTGTGCGGCACTTGTCATCGACTAGAACATAGCCGCGATCCATTGTGATGCCTTGTATCTCATAGCCAAGATTTGCCGAGACCGGGCCGCGCCCCACTGAGACGAGAAGTAATTCGGCGCTAAATGTCCGACCGTCTTCTAGCTCGACCGTGACACCATCAGCGTTCACGGTGTTAGATTTAAAACGCGTACCAAGTTCAAAGTTAATTCCACGCTTTCGATATGCGCGCTCGAGAAGTTTGGATGAGGACTCATCCTCTAAGGCCACTAAGTGGGGCAGCCCTTCAATGATCGTTACTTCGGACCCAAAAGATTTCCAGACTGATGCAAACTCGCATCCAATTACTCCGCCGCCAAGAACAATGACGCTCTTCGGAATGTAATCTAATTTGGTTCCGTGGTCAGAGGTAATAACTCGCTTGCCGTCAATTTCTAAACCTGGCAGAGTCTTGGCATAAGAGCCAGTAGCAAGAATGACATTCTTGCCGGTATATCGAACACCGTTGACTTCAACAGTATCTTTTGCAACAAGAGTTCCGTGACCCTCAACCAAAGTGATTCCGCGAGATTTTACGAGCCCTTGTAAACCTTTATACAACTTTGCAATGACGCCATCTTTATAAGAATTGACGCCGTTCATATCTATCGAGTTAAGGGTGGTGCTTACGCCAAACTGAGAAGAGTGTCGGGCGGTGTCTGCAACTTCGCCAGCATGAAGAAGGGCTTTAGTTGGAATACAACCGCGGTGTAGGCAAGTACCGCCGAGTTTATCTGAATCGATGAGCACAACCGAAAGACCAAGTTGAGCACTGCGAAGAGCCGCTGCATAGCCGCCGCTTCCGCCACCAAGGATTACTAGATCAACGTTCGACATTAATTGATATCCCTTCAGTGCTCAGATTTACATCTGAGCGATCGGCCTACTCCCATATCTTGCCAGCCTGCTCGCAAGATGACTAACCCGCTCGCAGTCTGATCTCATCATGAGAGCAGATGAACTAGATCTGCGCTTTAGCCGCAGCGATCAGCGATCGGACCGCTATTCCGGTACCACCGACTGGTGTGTATCCATGGGGAGAGCGATCGTTGTAGGCCGGACCTGCGATATCCAAATGAAGCCAAGGAAGATCATCGGAGACAAATTCCTTGAGGAAAATTCCAGCAACAAGCATGCCGCCCATTCGGTCACCAATGTTTGCAAGATCAGCGACGGGAGAGTCAAGCGAAGCGCGCAACTCTGTCGGAAGTGGCATTGGCCAGAACTGTTCTCCAGTTTTATCAGTTACTTCAAGGAATGCCGCCGATGTCGCTTCGTTATTTGTCATGACCGCACTTGTGCGAGTACCGAGTGCAACAACTTGGGCGCCGGTAAGAGTTGCAACATCAATGATTAAGTCAAGCCCGTTCTCTTCTTGCGCACGTTGCAGCGCATCAGCTAAAACTAAGCGACCTTCTGCATCAGGGTTGAGAACTTCAACAGTCTTACCACCGTAGATCGTGATGATGTCACTTGGTCGAGTCGCAGTATCACTCACCATATTTTCAGCTAATGGAGCCCAGGCATCGATAGCGACTGGTAATTTCAAAGCGGCGATAGCTAAGACTGCGCTACAGACTGCAGCTGCTCCGCTCATATCAGATTTCATCGCCTCCATTCCAAGTGCTGGCTTTAAGGCGAGACCACCACTATCAAATGTGATTCCCTTGCCTACAAATGCATAATGTTTCTTGGCTTTAACTTTGCCCGTCGGTTTGTATGAGATCCGTACGAGACGTGGTGGATTGGCTGATCCTTGACCAACGGCAGTAATTCCACCGAAACCTTTTCGCTTAAGCACATCTTCAGTCATTACCGTGAGAGTGAGTCCAGCACGTGCACCGCCTGCGGCCTTTACCTCGGCAGCCATTTTTTCGGCAAAGGTTGCTGGAGTGAGATGACTTGGAGGTGTATTAATCAAGTCGCGAGTGAGGAATGTATATTGGGAAATGATCTCGGCATCGGAGGCAATTGTTGAGTAAGCATCTTTTGTTGCATGCGGAGTATGTACTTTAATTGCAGCAAGTGGTTTTGCTCCATGAACTTCGGCTTCGCTTCGAAATTCGTTAAAGAGATATGCACCAAGTGCGCCACCTTCTGCGACAGCGCTCACTGTCGCAACATCATGAGTAGGCAGTGAAAATGTTGCGCTCTTGTGTCCAGCAAGTGATCGGGCGGCCGCGCCAGCAGCACGTCGGAGACCCTCATGCGAATATCGCGGAGCGGCTTTACCTAAGCCAGTAAAAACTAGTAGCCGAAGAGATGACCCAGGCACTTTGATTACTTCATCAATTTTTCCAGTGGCACCAAGATCGGTGAGAATCTCTTCGAGGCCCGCAACATCGAGTACTAAATCGCCAGATTCAATAACGAGCGATGACTTAGCACCTTTTTTGCCAGAGGTGGAACCTTGAGCCAAGCCAACAACGAGGATCTCATCCTTGAGTGTTGGTGTCAGTGAGATTGATGTCATGAGAGATGCCACATCTGCCTTTCGAATCTATGAGAGTGCTTCTGCCTTTTATGCACGCCGTAAGTGTAGGTTGGTGGCATGAAAAATTCACCTTTGCATAGTCGCCATCTCGCACTTGAGGCGAAGATGGCCGATTTTGGTGGCTGGTTGATGCCGATCGAATATCCAGGTGGAGGAGTCATAGCCGAGCACACTGCCGTGCGGCAGGCAGTGGGTCTCTTTGATGTTTCCCACCTTGGGAAAGCGAGCGTCATAGGCATTGGCGCTAATGAGTTTCTCAACTCAGTTTTTACAAATGATCTGAACCGCATTACAGATGGACAAGCCCAATACACCTTGCTCTGCACCCAGACGGGTGGAGTCGTTGATGACCTGATTGTTTATCGCAATAGAGCGGATGACTTTTTTTTAATTCCGAACGCTTCGAACACATCGGATGTAGTCGCGGTTCTTCTCTCACTTGCTCCCGCTGGGATTGTGGTGAAAAATTTACATGAAGATTATGGAGTCATTGCGCTGCAAGGCCCTAGCGCTAAAGATGTACTTACTGACCTTGGCGTTGAGGCAACAATGGAGTACATGGCCTTTGCACATGTTGTCATCGGGGGAGCAGATGTAATTATCTGTCGAACTGGTTACACCGGAGAACATGGGTTTGAATTAGTACCGAAGCGCAATGATGTCGGCGCTGTCTGGGATGCACTTGCTGCTCAGGTTACCCAGCGCAATGGATTGATCTGTGGTCTGGGTGCGCGGGATACGCTACGAACAGAGATGGGATACCCACTTCACGGACATGAACTTTCGCTGGAAATCTCGCCCGTTCAAGCAAGTGCTTCGTGGGCTATTGGCTGGAGTAAGGAAAGTTTTCAAGGCAGCGATGTTTTACGGAAAGAGAAAAGTGCTGGTGCGCTTCGTCGCATGCGTGGGATTCGATCGAATGACCGAGGGATTCCACGAGCTGGAATGGATTTAAAGAATGCACAAGGTGACATTGTCGGAGTGACAACGAGTGGGACCTTCTCACCGAGCCTTCGAGTAGGAATTGGATTAGCGCTAGTTGATGCTTGGCTAGAAGTCGGATCGCAAATCACCATCGATATTCGCGGCCGAGAGAGCAGCGCCACGATTGTCTCGTTGCCGTTTGTAGATTCTCACGTTAGGTAAGGCTATTTTTGCAGCGCTTTAAATTCGATGGGTGTGAGAAAAGCTGCCTTGAAGTGAGTTCTTCGTAGCGCCCGCAAGAATGGTGTTGCGGTAAAGGTAATCAAGATCGCGGTAAGAATCGCGCGCGGGATATCCCACGCCATCGCCGATGCGAAGTGGAAAGTGAGAAAACGCGGAAGATTTTCACTGATTGCACCGCCTGGAATGTAAGAAAGTTGCGTTCCGGTACCAAGCACAAATGGCCAAAATTGAAGATCCATTAGTAGTCCGAAGGTGAGAGCGGCGACAACTCCAAAACAGATCAAGAGTATTTTTTCGGAAAGCCCACGAATTTTACGTCCAGCAATTTTTTGTGGAAGTGCGCCGGCAAGCAGCCCGATCCAACCCGCTGCAAATATTTGATAGGGCAGCCACGGCCCTAGCCCACCTGTAAGCATTGCAGATGTTGTCATTGATGTAACGCCCAACAAGAAACCCCATGATGAACCAAAAACTCGAGCGGCAACAATGAGTGCAAACCAGATTGGTTCAATTCCAGCGGCACCAGCACCGAGCGGTCGCAAGAGAGTAATAAAAGCGCTCATCACACCGAGGAGTGCGATCGATTTCGCATCAATTGCGCCAATGCCGATTTCAGAGACAAGCAGGAAGACGCTGGCACCGATGGCGATCCAGAAAATCCATTGATACTGCCCCGTGAGAAAAAACGGCCATAAAAATCCCATGAGTGCAGCCGCAGAGGTGAAGCCAAGTGTCAATTTTGACTTCGCACTCATGCGATAAATATCAGCAGTTTTTTTCAACGACATCAGCCGAGCTCTTCTGAAGATTGATCTTTATTAATTGCGCCTAGCGCATCTTTCACGGTGAGCCACGGAGCCGGTGACATCACCTTTGCGACCTGTGGTGCGAAAGCTGGTGAAGAGAGCAGAACGTCAAGTGTCGGGCCATCTGCAACGACATCTCCATCAGCGAGAAAGATCACCCGATCAGCAACCTCGGCGACTAGTTCAACATCGTGGGTAGCGATCAGAACACTTTTTCCGAGATTTCGAGAGTACGAGACAAGAGTGTCAATCAAAATTGCTTTGGCTTGATAATCCAATCCACGCGTCGGTTCATCCATCACCAAGATTGGTGGAGAAGTGCAGAGGACGAGTGCAAGTACGAGCGAAAGTCGCTGACCTTCTGAGAGATCACGCGGGTGCATTGCGGGGTTAATCGAAGGAATGAGGCGGTGCAAGAATGCCAGCGTAGATCCTTGAACTAGTGAGTTGAGCAGATCGGACTCGAGGCATTCACGATCGACTGTTGAATGAATCAGTAAATCACTAGGTTCTTGTGGGATGTAACCAATCGTTGTTCTGCGATCTGAACCCTTCAATTTCATTGGATCTTTTTCGAGCACACGAACAACCCCAGCATGAGGTGGCAACAGCCCCACAATTGCCTTGAAGAGCGAACTCTTGCCAGCTCCATTTCGTCCCATAAGCGCAACAATTTCACCTGCCTGGAATGTGAGCGAGATATTTCGGAGCGCTTCCTT
The DNA here is from genome assembly GCA_041687825.1 of Candidatus Planktophila sp. GTDB lineage: Bacteria > Actinomycetota > Actinomycetes > Nanopelagicales > Nanopelagicaceae > Planktophila. Next base: position 66,308 of record JBDNJI010000028.1, on the reverse strand, counting down.
CTTTCCATAGGAGAGGGAAAGACCGGCTACATCAATGACAGATTGTGAAGAGCGATGTGAAGGGGTTCTTTCAAGCGGAGTAAAATCGCGAAGATGCGCAGTCATTCGGCGTACTTCTCTGACACTGGTGCCAACAGAATCTAAGTTGAGCGCTCGGGCTAGGTGAACTATCGGGGGCGCAATCTTAGAAGTGCGAAGGATTTCCTCTGGGATATCAATTTCGGCGCGACCATCTTCGGAGATGGAGATGATGCGATCTGCAAAACCAATGACTCTTTCTAAGCGATGCTCAGAAATTACGACCGTGAGTCCGAGGTCGTGGACAAGTCGGTGCAAGATAGAGAGCACTTCTTCGGCGGCGATCGGATCAAGTGCTGAGGTTGGTTCATCTAAGACTAGAACTTTTGGATGCATTACAAGAGCTGCGCCAATGGCTACTCGTTGTTGCTCACCACCACTAAGCGTGGCAATTGATCGGGTTCGCAGGTGAGAAAGTGAGAGTAAATCGAGAACTTCTTCTACCCTTTTTCGCATTACATCTGGTGCAAAATTTAACGCTTCCATTCCAAAGACTAATTCGTCTTCGACGGTGTCGGTCACAAAACCGTCGGTAGGATTTTGTCCAACAATTCCGATCAGATGGGCCAAGCCACCCGGCGTTACAAGCGATGTTGAGTGGCCATCGATTGAAACATCACCGGCGAGAATTCCGCCAGTGTGGTGGGGCACAAGACCGTTTATCAAACGTAAGAGCGATGATTTCCCAACACCGGTCGGCCCCATGACGAGGACCATTTCGCCTTCTTCGATGGTGAATGTGAGATCTTCAAAGACGGTTTGAGTTGAGTGAGGGTAAATAAGTGAGACGCTGGTGAAAGAAATCATTTAATAACCACCAATGATGCGCCGAGCAGCACAAGAGCGCTGAGCAGGACTGATGAATCTGCACTTGCCCAGCTATCCTTTCGGTACTGCGAACGCGTACGACTGAATCCATATCCGCGAGAATCCATAGCAGCGGCTAAATTGAGCGATCGAGCCAGCGACTCCTCCAGCAACGGAAGAACAACTCTCGCCCATCCTTTATTTTCTAAGCCACGCATTTGTTGGGCACTCTTTATGCGAGTAGCACTTGCAATCAGTTGCGGAAAGACAGATGTGGCAATGACAAGTGCTATTCCGAACTGGTAGATAAAGATTGGTGCCTGACGGAGTAGTCGGTGCGGAGATGTGAGTGAGGTGGCCGCAGCAAAGAGGCAGATAAGAGTCGAAATTTTTAAACCCTCAGCGATGGCAAAACTGAGTCGCTCTTGGGTAATTGCACCGCCGATGCGAATGCCAGCCATCCATTCCGGAAGGTAAAGAATTGGGATTTCAAAAAGTGTATTTCCTGGAACTGGTACACCGATCAGAATCCCAATTAGAGTTCTGATGACGATGATAAAAGCGCTTAGTTTGAGGGCGAACCAGAGACCACCAGACCAAGGGGTTTTTTCAGATGCATTGTGATTGTATAGATAGACGAGCAGCGAAATTCCACCCAAGACAATGAGATTTAAGGTCGAGTTGTTAGATATGGAAACTGCCACCGAAACGATCAGTGCCGCAATCCACCATGTCATTGGATGGAATTTCATTTCGCTAATAAGTACTCTGGAATTTACTTGGTGAGCAGTTCGGTTGGAGTTGTGATTTCAACGCCACACTCCTGACGTGGATAGCCGGCAAGTCCGCAGATGAGGCCCGATTTATCTGCGCGCACTCGAGCGACTTTTCCAAGGACATCTATTCCCTGCGCTTTAGGTGAAATAATTACACATCTTTTCACCGTCTTGAGACGGCGTTCACCCGATGGAACTAAGTAACTTGGGCCGAAATCAATAACCACTCCGATGCGCTTTTTTCCTTTTACTGCAGGTGTTTTCGCGCAGAGGGATTCGAAATCTGGCAACACACTTGGAGTGGAAGCATCAGGGATTGCTTCGCTAGAAAAAGTAAATGCCCATCCTTCTACCGCTCCATCTTTGACGTTCACGGCGGCGCTGGTCATTGCTGTTGTCCAAGTTGTAGCTTTTGGAGCTGCTTGAAAATAACCCCAGTAGCGGTAACCCTTTTCAGCAGCCGGCGCTGGAGTGGCTACGAAAGGCGAGACGAGTACCACTAGCAAAGAAGCTGCCAGAAGTTGTTTTGTGATTTTACGATTGATTTGAAACTTGCTATTTAACTTGTTATGAAACATTGTGGAGCTCCTTCAGAAAAGGGTCACACAGGGGTAGCTCATCGAAATGCGAATTAACGCTTCACTTTGGACTACACCCCGCAAACCTCGGCGGGTGTTGGTCAAAACTCCTAGACAGGTAATCCGACTGAGGAGAACCCATAAAATATGAGTTAACCATTACGGTTGCGGGTCAGCGTCGGAGTTTCACCGAACTTCCCCTGTAAAGGAGCGTTTTATTTAGTTGTGTTTGAACAATAGACCTGATTTAGAACTTCTCACCAAAGGCCACGCGAGGTTTAGGCGCACGCATGCGTCGCATCTGAGTTGAGCGTAACCATCCGTACATTCCAAGACCCTTTGGTGATTGGCCAGGAAAACGAATCTCAATTTCACGCTTAATTTTTCTTCGTAAAATAATTCCATCAAGAACGGATGCAAGCAGCACCGTGTACATCAAGATAACTCCGACGACTGCTGCAGCTGCAACTGGAACAATTGACACCACCAGAACCACTCCAATAATGGGTAAGAAGTATTCACCGATGGATCGTCTTGAATCCACATAGTTGCGAACAAATTTCTTTAGCGGCCCGCGATCACGTGCAGGTAGCGCATTCTCATCTCCGCGCATATAGGCGGCACGCTGGGTAATTCTGGCGGCACGTGTTGCTTCGCGCTGGCGCTTCTTTTCATCTTTGGTATGCGCTGGCGCAAGCGCTGAAACCTTGCGGGCGCTCTCTACATCTTTACGTTTAGGGGTTGGACGGCCTTTTTTCTGTGGCGATGAATCAGAAGTCATGGACGAACTATAGATCTAGCATCCGCTGCAATGCCAGTTGGGAGTAATGAGAAATCGCTGGCGCTACCTTAATTTGGTTTACAACGTGGCCGGCCACGAGGGATTCCATCACCCAGACAAGGTGGGGGAGATCAATCCGATTCATGGTTGAGCAGTAACAAAGAGTCTTATCTAGGTAGACGATTTCTTTATCTGGGTGAGTCTTGGCAAGTCGAGAGACGAGATTAAATTCGGTGCCGATCGCCCATTTACTTCCAGCAGGGGCTGCCTCAATTGTTTGGATAATAAATTCAGTACTTCCGACAAAGTCAGCGTTGGTCGCGACTTCATGGGTGCATTCTGGGTGAACCAGAATTTGTATGCCCTCGACGCGTTCACGAAGTTCATCGATTGACTCTTTCGTGAAGCGACCATGAACCGAACAATGTCCCCGCCACAAAATCACCTTAGCTGCCAAAATTTCTGCGGCGGTTAATCCGCCCATCGGCTTCCACGGATTCCATAAAACGCAATCACTAAGTGAAAGTCCGAGTTGGGTGACTGCAGTATTTCGCCCGAGGTGTTGATCAGGAAGAAAAAGAATTTTCTCGCCTTGCGTAAAGGCCCACTCCATCGCTGCCTTCGCATTGGAAGAAGTACAGATGGTTCCGCCATTTTCACCGGTAAAAGATTTAATTGCGGCCGAAGAATTCATATATGTGACTGGGATAGTTGCCTCGGTGATTCCCAGTGATTTCAAATCATTCCAACAATTAGCAACCTGCGAGGCAGTAGCCATATCAGCCATCGAACACCCAGCGGCAAGATCAGGCAGAATTACTTTTTGAAAATCACTGGTAAGAATGTCAGCACTCTCTGCCATAAAGTGAACGCCACAGAAGATTACGAACTCCGCGCTACTTTCGGCTTGGGCGGCTTGTGCCAATTTAAAAGAATCGCCCGTGATATCTGCAAACTCGATTACCTCATCACGCTGATAGTGATGACCGAGAATTATTGCCCGACTACCAAGACTTGCCCGTGCATTGCGTGCTCGCTCGCGAAGCTCTGGGTCACTCGCTGCCGGAATCTCACCTGCACACGTGACGCCACGTTCTGAGAGCGGGTCGGCCCCAGATCCCAGCAATAGCAGGTTGGTCAGGCTCTTAGATGACATGTCCCTATTCTTGCTCATAAAAGTCGCATTCGCTAAGTGAAGCGAGTAGTCTTGGACCATGACGACACAAGAGACTTCAGAAACAACAACCAAGAGCATTGCACTTTCAGATGAGGCCGCCGCAAAGGTGGCAGCACTTCTTGCCCAAGAGGGCAGCGACGATCTTTACCTTCGCGTAGAAGTACAACCAGGTGGTTGCTCCGGTCTTAAGTACCAACTCTTCTTCGACAATCGTGAACTTGAAGGAGATGTTGTTCGTATGTTTGGTGATGTAAAAGTCATTACCGGAAAGCTCAGCGATCCGTATCTTATGGGCGCAACAATTGACTTCGTGGACACGATTGAGAAGCAAGGCTTCACTATCGATAATCCAAATGCGCAGGGTTCATGTGCCTGCGGTGATTCATTCAACTAGCCACTTGGTTTTTTAATTTGAACCATTAAATATGAAAATTGGTGTAGCAGGCTCTGTTGGGCGCGACCACATAATGACTTTCTCTGGAAAGTTCTCTGATTCCATTGTTGCCGGTTCACTAGAAAACATTTCGCTCTCCTTTTTAGTCGACGGTCTTGAAGTCCGTCGCGGGGGATGTGCGGCGAACATCTCTTTTGGTCTGGCAGTTCTAGGACATAAACCAGTACTTATCGCTGCGGTCGGAAAAGATTGGCCCGATTACAACGCATGGCTGAGCCGACATGGTGTTGATACTTCACACGCCCTCGTCTCAACCACTCAATTCACTTCACTCTTTACTGTCACCACCGATAGCGAACTTAATCAGTTTGCATCTTTCTTCCCGGGTGCAATGTCGGAGGCACGAAACATAGAATTACAGCCGATCATAGATAAAGAGGGAACTCTTGATCTACTGATCGTTTCGCCAGATGATCCCGATGCCATGTTGCGCCATACTGAAGTCGCTAAATCAAAAGGAATTCCAATTCTGGCAGATCCGTCACAACAGTTGGCTCGACTAGAGGGCGAACAGATTAAGTCACTTATTGATGGAGCGACCTATCTTTTTCTCAATGAATACGAACTCGCGTTAGCGATTCAAAAAACTGGTTGGAGCGATGACGAGATTCTTGATCGAGTGAAGTATCGAATTGTCACGCTCGGTTCAGAAGGCTCGCGTGTTGAAGGGCGAGGTATCGAAACGATTGTTGTTGGTTGTCCGCAAGAACGTGGGAAAGTTGATCCGACCGGAGTCGGAGATTCATTTAGAAGTGGCTTCGTTGCCGGTCTTGCATGGGGCTTAAACCACCAACGGTGTGCCGAGATTGGATCACTGCTAGCAACCTATGTGATCGAAACGATGGGGACTCAAGAATATTCATTCACATCCACCGAGTTTCTAGATCGGTTTGAACTTGCCTATGGTGCGGATGCTAGATCAGAGATTGCACTGCATTTAGTTTAAGGAAGAGAGTTATCCTTGCGTGACCGTCTGAACTATCGCGTTTATCATCTGATCCACTTCAGCGAGAGTATGTTCATTTCGCAGTGTTAAACGAAGCGAACCTGTCGTAGCGATACCCATCGCATCCAACACATGACTTGGCGCCAAATCACCTGGCGCACAAGCTGATCCAGCATCAATAGATATTCCGAGCGCTTCCAATTCACGAACGATCATTTCGTTTACTACATCAGGTATTACTAATGTGAGTAAATGTGCCAGCGATGAACTCTGATCGCCAACCGCCTTCGCACCAGGGAGTTCTTGCGCAATTCGATTTCTAATGTGGACGTTGAGCGAAGAAAGATGTGATGTATTCTCGAAGAAGTTCTCAAGTGCCACCGATGATGCCAGTAACAGCGGCAGTGAATAACTCCCAGGAGTGCGAATCGGTGCGATGTGGGGAAGTGGGTAGGTCCACTGCGCACTATTTCTAATTGCCATGATTCCGATTCCGCTGGGGCCATTCCAAGATTGGGAATCAAAAATTGCACCATCCCATCGATCACCCAAAGCAACCCGAGATCCTGATGTAGTTGCATCAAGTACAACCAGTTCGGCGATTTTCGAAAGTCGTGGCAGATCCTGCACTATTCCAGTTTCACCATTGCCTACTTGCAGGCTGAGCAGTGATGTTGGATCAATTTTTGTCGGATCCATATGTCCCGATGCAGAAACCGGAATAATCGCACTCGGCTGATGCCAGCGAGCCAGAGCGCGAATCTTGCCTCGATCAATTGCACCTATTGCCAGTGATCGATCCGGATGTAAGAATCCAGCGATCGAGAGGAACGGAAGTAACTCGCTTTCGCCCACAACCTCGATCTCATCAACCCTGATATTTAATTTCTCAGCGATCGATTCTCTGGCCTGGGTTTCCAGAATTTTCGCCCTGGTGGCGGCCTGAGAAATCTTCTTGGGATCTCCCCAACCCGCCTCTAGTGCGGCGAGAATCGTGGAGGTGACCACCTCGGAGAGAGGCGCCTCTGATGAGAAGTTTCCTGTGACACGAACCACCTGATGAAGGCTACTAGCACCGAGAGAGAAGTTCTCTCCGCGCCACTATCCTTAACCTATGTTTGCGTCTTCAAAGAAGTCTTGGAACCGTCGATCTGGCCTGTTATTAGTTCCTGCATTCTTGACCCTGACTGGTTGTTCTAACGTTGCAACTTTGGGTTTCCCAGAGGGTGCGTCAAGCGTTAACGATATTTCACTTTCATTATGGCAGGGTGCCTGGATAGCAGCAGGGGTTGTCGGAGTTTTTACACTTATTTTGATTCTTTGGCCGGCAGTTTTTCATCGTGCAAAAGCATCAAAGGGTGAGTTTCCGAAGCAGACGCAGTACAACATTCCAGTAGAAGTTTTTTACACAGTAATACCTTTTGTTATCATCGCGGTTCTATTTTATTTCACAGCAATTAAGCAAGACGAAATTACCCAAAAGTCTTCGGTTGTTGCGCACGAAATATCTGTAAATGGTTTTCAATGGTCTTGGCAATTCGGATATCCAGAGGCTGGCGAAAAGGCTATCGTCACAGGATCGCCAGACAAGCCACCCACGTTGGTCGTACCACTAGGAGAGCGGGTGCGTTATACGCTCACCGCAAGCGATGTTGTACACAGTTTCTGGGTTCCTGCTTTCATGATTCAGATGCAAAATTTGCCTGGAGTAACCAATCAGCTCGAATTTACTGCAAATAAAATTGGTGAATTCTCTGGCTTCTGTAACATCCTGTGCGGCCGCAATCACTCACAGATGCGATTTAAACTTAAGGTTGTAAGCCCGGCTGATTATCAAAGTTATCTAGAAACGCTGAGAGCGAGTACCGCATGACAACATATGCAGATCGTCCAATGATTACCGCTGATCTTGGGGTCCAGCCTGGCGTGGCCCCAGCGGCTAGGGGTAAAAATTTCGTAAAGTGGTTTACCTCAACTGACCACAAAACTATCGGCTATCTCTACCTGATTACCTCTTTTGCCTGGTTTCTTATAGCTGGCGTTCTTGCATTGATTCTTCGCACAGAACTTGCTCGGCCAGGAATGCAATTTATCTCGAATGAGCAGTACAACCAAATTTTTACTATGCATGGAACAATTATGCTTTTGTTATTTGCAACTCCTCTTTTTGTTGGATTTGCTAATGTCATGATGCCGCTGCAAATTGGCGCCGCAGATGTTGCCTTCCCAAGACTTAACATGCTCTCGTATTGGTTGTACCTGTTCGGCGGCATTATGGTTTTTGGCGGATTTTTAGCACCTGGTGGAGCAGCGTCCTTTGGGTGGACCGCATATGCACCGTTATCGAATGCCTCGTACTCGCCAGGTATCGGAGGCGATCTTTGGGTGGTTGGTCTTGCCATAAGTGGGTTGGGAACAATTCTTGGTGGCGTTAACTTCATCACCACAATTTTTACAATGCGCGCACCTGGTATGACGATGTTTCGTATGTCGATCTTTTCCTGGAACGTATTACTAACATCAATCTTGGTACTGCTTGCCTTTCCTCCGCTAGCTGCGGCGCTGTTAGCCCTTGAGTCTGATCGACTGTATGGATCGCATATCTTTGATCCGGCTAACGGCGGAGCCATGCTCTGGCAGCATCTCTTCTGGTTCTTTGGTCACCCCGAGGTTTATATTTTGGCGTTGCCATTTTTTGGTATCGCCACTGAAATTCTCCCGGTCTTTAGTCGCAAGCCCATCTTTGGATACAAGGGCTTAATTGCGGCAACGATCGCAATCGCTGCGCTATCCGTAGCGGTCTGGGCTCACCATATGTTCACTAGCGGTCAAGTTCTCTTACCGTTTTTCTCCTTTATGACATTTTTGATTGGTGTTCCGACAGGTGTCAAATTCTTCAACTGGATTGGAACGATGTGGCGCGGCCACGTCACCTTCGAGACTCCAATGCTCTGGGTCATGGGATTCTTAGTGACATTCCTCTTCGGTGGTTTAACCGGAATTATCTTGGCATCACCACCGTTGGACTTTGCCGTCTCAGCGTCATATTTCGTCGTCGCACACTTCCACTATGTTCTCTTTGGCACCGTGGTCTTTGCGATGTTTGCCGGTTTCTATTTCTGGTGGCCAAAGATGACCGGGCGCATGCTCAACGAACGTCTCGGCAAGATTCATTTCTGGACACTCTTTGTTGGCTTCCATACAACATTTCTGATCCAGCACTGGCTCGGTATTAAAGGCTTTCCTCGTCGCTACGCTGACTACTTGGCAACAGATGGATTTACTGGAATGAATATGATCTCCACAGTAGGTTCCTTTTTACTCGCACTCTCGATGATTCCATTCTTTATCAATGTGTGGATTACTCGCAAGAGTCCAAAGGTTGAAGTTGATGATCCTTGGGGTTACGGCTCTTCCCTGGAATGGGCAACATCGTGTCCACCACCGCGACATAATTTCCTATCTATTCCTCGTATTCGATCCGAGCGTCCAGCTTTTGACCTGCACCATCCTCACATTAAGACCGAGGGTCACTAGCCGTGAAGGCCAATTGGCAGTTATTTTCAGGTCTTGGCGTTTTCTACGCCTTCCTTGCAGTGGCATATTGGTATGTCGGTGGTGAAGCAGTTGGTATCACCGGAATGACTTTGGCTGCTTGTCTTTCAGGAATGGTCGGGTTCTATGTCTGGTTCACCCAAAAGCGAATCGGCGTCATCATGCCCTTCGATAATGAATTGGGTGAAATTGAAGATGGGGCAGGCGAACTTGGGTTTTATAGTCCGCATTCGTGGTGGCCACTTCCGGTTGCACTCAGCGCAATTGCAATGGGTCTGGGTTTGATCATCGGTTGGTGGTTGACAGTAATTGCACTCGTCGCACTTGTCGTCAGCGTTATTGGTTGGGTAACCGAATATGAAAAGCCACTTGATTCTCCAACTAGCGGAGCCAGTCACTAAGTAGGTTACATATGGGTACTCCTGGCGCAGAGATTTTAAATCTTGATGATCGCCTTATTGTTGGCGCGCGAATCGAGATAGATGCTCTAGCTACAAAGATCTTTGAAGTGTTAGCAACCCCAGCGCGGCATGCCAGCTTCGACGGTTCAGGAACCCTGACTCGTGCTACCTCTGGGCCAGGTCGACTCTACTTGGGTGCCCGATTTGGGATGGCGATGAAGATTAAGGTTCCTTACTGGATATCGAATGAGGTTGTTGAGTTTGTAGAGAATGAACGAATTGCCTGGCGTCATCTGATGAAGTGGAGATGGATCTATCAGTTAGAAGATCTTGGCAATGGGCGTACCCGAGTCACTGAGCTCTTTGATGCCAATCCATGTAATCGGGCTCAGGTGTGGTGGTTGGGAAAGACTGCTTCACTGCAGCGCAATCCTAAATGGATGGCTAAATCGTTGGTTAAATTAAAGACTTTATGCGAGGCTTAATCTCAGAAAGATCTGCACCAGTTTTATTTGTGCTCCTCTGGAGTACTGGATTCATTGGAATAAAATACGGAATCCCTTACGCGCCACCATTTACTTTTATTGCGATCAGGATGGCTATCGCATCGTTGCTCTTAATTATTTTGGCTCTACTTATTACCAAGAAGTTTATTCACGATTGGCCAACGATTGGAAAGAGCTCTCTTGTTGGTCTAGCAATCCATGGCGCTTACCTGGGTGGATGTTTCTATGGTGTGAAGCACGGAATGCCAGCAGGAATTACTGCCTTGATTGTGTCACTTCAGCCAGTCTTGGTATCTGTGCTCTCGTCGCTATTTTTCGGCGAGAAATTAACGCTGACAAAGACCGCCGGACTCACATTGGGTTTAGTCGGCCTAGTCTTGGTAATTCTGCCAAAGTTACTTACATCAAGTGCGCAGTCACTTCCGCTAGTCGGTGTAGTCGCTGTCATTATTGCGCTGCTGGGATCAACCACTGGAACCCTTCTGCAGAAGAGATTTGGTTCGGGGATAGAGGTCTTATCTGGGACGGCCTGGCAATACCTTGCCACTGGGCTTGTGATGCTGATGCTTGCTCTCGCCTTTGAAAAGGGAGAACAGGTGATCTGGAGTTTCTCTTTTATTGCTTCACTGATGTGGTTGATCGTGGTCTTATCGATTGGTGCAATATTAATTCTTTACTATTTATTGGCAAAGCAGAGTGCTGCTTCGGTTTCATCACTCTATTACTTAGTACCTGGCGTAACGGCGATCGAGGCATATTTTCTCTTTCAAGAAAAATTTACATTGGTAAGCGGCGTTGGAACTCTTATTACCATCGCAGGCGTTGCGCTAGTCGTGCGGAAAACGAAGACACTCACTATTGAGGCCACATAAACAATAAATTGTTTATGAACGTCCGTGGAGATTAGTGGTGGTCTAACTCTTTCAGATCACTGAGGTTTGGTTTTGGCACCTGCACAGCATGAGCCACAGCTAATCGCTTACGTAGCTTGGATTTTAATAATCCAGGACGGCGAACACCACGAAGATCGCTTTCGGCCAGCTCCAGTGGCTGATTCTGTTCGTGCTGAGTGAGCAGCCATGCCTTCTCCGGCGAAATCTGCTCGTGTACTTCCACAAATTCACCGGAAGGCATCATTACAAGGCGACCAGTCTCGCGGCCATGCAGAACGAGATCTCGATCTGCGCGCTGCAATGAGAGGCAGAGGCGCTTAGTAATGATGAATGCAAGAGGTGGAAGAACAAAGATGGCGATTCGACTAAACCACATGATCTGATTGATCGAGAGATCAAAGTTCGTCGCAATAATGTCATTACCACCATTAATGAGCGCAATGATCATAAATGTAAGTGACATGACACCAAGTGCAGTGCGATTTGGTGCATTGCGTGGACGGTCTAGGAGATGGTGCTCACGTTTATCGCCAGTAATCCACTGCTCGATGAATGGATAGAGAGCCATTCCAGTAAAGAGAATTCCAGGAATAATCAGACCAGGTAACAAGATATTGAGTGAGAGCGTATAGCCAAAAATTACTGGTTCTATTGGGGGTGCCATACGAACTAGTCCATCAAGCCAACCCATATACCAATCGGGTTGGGAACCGGCAGAGACCTGTCCGGGTGTGTATGGACCGTAGAGCCAGATTGGGTTGATCGAGGCCACTGCACCTAAGAGCGCGGTAACACCAAAGACAATAAAGAAAAATCCGCCAGCCTTTGCCATATACATTGGCAATAGTGGATAACCAACAACATTCTTCTCTGTGCGACCAGGACCAGGATATTGGGTGTGCTTCTGGTACCAGACCAACATCAAGTGAACGGTGATGAGGGCAAGAAAGATTCCAGGGAGTAAGAGAATATGAAGCGTATAAATTCTTGGAATAAAGGCGATTCCAGGGAAGCCGCCACCAAATGCGAAGTAAGAAAGATACGAACCTATAACTGGGATCGCTTGAATGATTGCTTCTGCAATACGAATACCTGTGCCAGAGAGCAAGTCATCAGGAAGTGAGTAACCCAAAAATCCCTCAACAATTCCTAGAGTGAGTAGACCAATTCCGAGAATCCAGTTAAATTCACGTGGTTTGCGGAAGGCACCGGTGAAATAAACGCGCATGAGGTGGACAACAATTGCCGCCATAAAGATCAGCGCTGACCAGTGGTGAATTTGGCGCATTAATAATCCGCCGCGAACCTCAAATGAGATATCGAGTGCGGATGCGTAAGCGGCTGACATCTCGACACCCTGTAGCGGAACATATGAACCCTCGTAGATAACTTCACGCATGGAAGGGTCGAACCAGAATGTAAGGAATGTACCTGAGAGCAACAAGATGACAAATGAGTAGAGAGCAATTTCACCGAGCATAAATGACCAGTGATCGGGAAAGACCTTCTGCAGATTTTTCTTCATCCAACCAGCAGCGCCAGTTCGATCATCTACATAACTGGCAACATTTCCAGCGATTCGCTCACGTGCGCTCATGCTTTACGCCCCCAAAAACTCGGTCCGACTGGTTCAGTAAACGGTTGTTGTGCAATTAAATACCCTTCAGAATCTACCGTAATAGCGAGTTGGGGGAGAGATCTAGCCGATGGTCCGAAGATCACCTTGGCCGCACGAGTCACATCGAATGTCGATTGGTGGCAAGGGCAGAGCAGATGTTTAGTGGTCTGTTCGTAAAGTGCGACCGCACATCCCATGTGGGAACAGATCTTCGAGAAAGCGATAAGCCCCTCATGTGTCCAGGAGAGCCGTTCGGCATCAAGATTGAACTCTTCTGGGCGTAAGCGAATGAGAAGGACTGCATCTTTAGCAATGTCATTGAGTGTGTGGTGATCTTTCCCAGGAGCTAGCTCTGGAAGTGTCTGGGCAACAGCGCCGACTTCAAGATCTTCTGGGCGGATCGGACGATCGCCTGGATCTGTCACAAGACGAGTTCCTGCTTTCCAACTTGTAGTCTTCAAATCATCACCCGGAGTAGGCCCCAAATCGCGCAGCAGCAGAATTGGTGAGAGTCCAACTAAACCAATGGAGAGACCGAGTGATCGCTTGATCAGTGAGCGACGACCTAAACCTGCCGATGCGGCGCCTTCTTTAGCGGTCTTAACAAATTCTTCACGATCGGAATCGGAGGATCTAAATTCGTGTCGATGTGCAATCACTTCATGATCTGGCATCAAGGTCTTTGCCCAATGCACAGCACCGAGTCCAATGAAGAGCAGTGAGAACGCTAGACCAAGCCCAAGAAATAACTGGTGTGCATTATGATCGCCAAAAAGTGGGATAAATAGAAAAGTATCGGTTGGGATAAAAAAATACGAGTAAATAAATAGCACCGTACTCGCAGCTGATAAGAGAAAGAGAATCGCTACCTGACGTTCGGCTCGGTCAGCCGCCTTGGGATCAATATCGGTCTGGCGCAACTTATGTTCTGGAAGACCTGGATCTTGGATCGCTTCAATTTCGCTACTCATTTTTTATTCCTATCTTGATTTCGCCGTGAGCCAGACAGCGATTCCGACAAGAAGACCCAGACCAAGAGTCCAGACAAGTAGACCTTCAGTTACTGGACCGACTCGACCGAGAGCTAAACCGCCGAGCTGAGGTTCGTTTTCAGCAGACTTAATCCACTTGATCACAGAAAGTTTTTCTTCTGGCGTTAAAGTTTTATCAGAAAAAACTGGCATAGCTTGTGGGCCAGTAATCATGGCTTCATAGATATGAACTGGCTCCACACCCATTACTGAAGGCGCATACTTACCTTGAGTCAGTGCGCCACCTTGTCCAGCGAAGTTATGGCACATCGCACAGTTGGTACGAAAGAGTTCGCCACCTTCAGCAATAGAACCATCACGTTCGTAGTTCAAAAGTTCATCTCCTGGAATAGCTGGGCCAGGGGCTAGCGATGAAACATAGGCGGCCAGTGCAGTGACTTCTTCTGGGGTATAAACGGGTGCTTTTCTCATCGCCTGTTGGCTCATATCAGCCATCGGCATACGACCAGTAGAAACTTGAAAATCTACTGAAGCGGCGCCAACACCAATCAACGATGGCGCAACCTGTCCACCTTCAGCATTAAGTCCATGACACGAGGAACATCCGCGTAAGAAAATTGATTGACCCTCTTGGATCAGGACAGTTCTTTCTTCTGCGGTCATCGTCACTGCAGTTGTTGCTCCAGCGACTTGGAAGGTAGTGCCAATTCCTAGCAGAGCAAAGATGAGGATAAGAGGTGCAACTCCTCGGTGTCTGCGATAACGCGAAAGATGCTTCATTATTTTCCAATCTACTTAATGAGATAGACCGCAGAGAAAAGTGCGATCCATACAACATCGACGAAGTGCCAGTAGTAAGAGACAACAATCGTTGTTGTCGCCTGCTGATGTGTAAATCTGCGTGCCTTTGAAACGCGAATAATTACGATTAAGAATGCGATCAGTCCACCCGTTACGTGCAAGCCGTGGAAACCGGTAGCTAAGTAGAAAACCGAACCGTAAGCATTGGAAGATAAAGTTAGGCCTTCATGGATAAGTTCTGCATATTCATAAACTTGACCCGCTATAAAGAAAGCGCCCATGAGAAATGTCAGCGCGAACCATTCACGCATACCCCATCGGCTGATTTGAAAGAGTGAACCTTCGCGCTTGTTCTGCATACGTTCTGCGGCGAAGACGCCAAACTGACAAGTCACGGAAGAGAGAACCAGAACAGTTGTATTGATCGCTGCAAAAGGAATATTGAGAAGCTCAGTTGATTCCAACCAGATGGCCGGACCTTGCACCGCGCGGGTCGTGAAGTACATCGCGAAGAGAGCGGCAAAGAACATCAACTCACTGGATAGCCAGACGATTGTTCCAACTGCGACAACGTTGGGCTTTGAGATTTGATGGGATGTTGTAGTGCTGCTCATGAGGCTAATTATTCCCGAAAAGAGTCCGCTACGCCTCTTCCATTGCCGGAAATACCTACTTATTTACCCCACTTTGAGGTGAAACGGATCACCATATTTTTCCAGCCGGCGAGGTCAATTTGGGAAGGTAGAGTTCTCTTATGTCATCGCTATCTCAGAATCCATCTCAGCATCCACCCACCATCGTGGTTTACTCAGATGACATGAGTGTGCGAGCCCAGATCGCCTCTGCTCTAGGAACTCGGATAGCACCAGAGTTTGCGCCACACGTCATCAAAGAGTTTGCGACAGCCCCAGCACTTCGTCTTTTTGTAGATGGCCGCGCCAAAACTGATGAACTTGGAATTGATCTTTTCATCCTCGACGCCGAAGCCGCTCCCGAAGGCGGCCTTGGAGTGGCCAGACAGCTAAAGGATGAAGTATTTAATTCACCGCCAGTGCTGGTAATCACTGCCAGAAAAGAAGATGCTTGGTTGGCTACTTGGTCTCGCGCCGAAGCAAGTGTTCTGCATCCGATAGATCCGTTTACGCTGGCGGCAACTGTGGCTAATCTTCTTCGCGCATCAACTTTGCGCGCTCAGGCTTAGTCGTAATTCGGTTAATCCATGACGTGGAGAGCCTATATCGAAAAATTGGGCAATGGTTTGGACTTAGAGGCCGCGCAAATCTCAGAAGTGATGGGCGAAATATTGGAGGGCCGAGCTGATACAAAGGATATAAAAGAGTTTTTACTCGCCTTGAAAGCAAAAGGGGAGAGCGCTGAGGAAGTAAGTGCACTTGTTGATCAGATGTTTGGTCATAGCGCAGCAATCGAAATTAGTGTCCGTGCAGTCGATACCGTTGGTACCGGGGGAGATGGTGCGCACACAATTAACATCTCTACTACTGCGGCCATCATTGCGGCATCGGCCGGAGCGGTAGTTGTAAAACATGGAAATCGCGCTGCATCATCTAAATCAGGATCGGGTGATTTGTTGGAAGCCCTCGGTGTAGCGATTTCACTGCAAGGCGATGCGGTCGAAAAGACGGTTGCCAAACTCGGAATCGGTTTTTGTTTTGCACCAATTTTTCATCCAGCGATGAGATTTGCCGCACCTGCACGGAAAGAACTCGGAGTTCCAACGGTCTTTAATATATTGGGGCCACTAGCAAACCCAGCCAAGCCACAGGCGGCGGCCATTGGCGTGGCCGATGACAGAATGCATTTGGTAATGGCTCAAGTATTAGCAAATAGAGGCGTAGATGGATTTGTTTTTCGTGGTGATGATGGACTCGATGAAATTACTCTCTCCACATCAACATCGGTACTCACAATTGGAAATGGCGAAATCACTAGCGACCGAATCGAGCCGGGCGACTTTGGATTAAAGCGCGCTCCTGTGACCGATTTGATCGGAGGAGATGCAATTGAAAATGCGCGAATTACTCGAGCTATCTTTGCTGGTGAATCAGGAGCCCCTCGTGATGCGGTATTGCTTAATGCTGCTGCTGCAATTGCGGCATATGACGGGAACCTCACGCAATCAATTCAGGAGCGAATTGCAGCCGCTCTGATACGTGCTACTGAAGCGGTTGACTCTGGCGCAACTTCACGTCTTCTCGATAATTGGATCGAACTTACCCAATCGTTGGCCTCTTAAAATATTTGCTTTGCGGCCCCACCTTGCGAACGTTACTGCTTCGCTCTTTCTTACTTTTAGCACCGAGTAATTTATCGATTGTGCTGATCTCGAAGGTTGCCATTCGCTCGATAATTCCATGAAGTACGTCAACTGTTGCCAGCGCATCGTCGAGAGCTCGGTGGCTGGGGGTTGTTGTGGTTCGGAAATAAGCCGCAAGTGTGCCAAGTTGGTAGTTAGGCACATCATCTTTGGTGAGAACATAGCGAGCAGCCTTTACAGTGTCGAGTACTCGGTAATTTGGCCAGATATATCCGTGCAGATCTGAGGCGGCCTTTAGAAAGGAAAGGTCAAAGGGGGCGTTGTGCGCAACAAAAACAGTTTCGGTTGAGCCGATGAACTCAAACAGAAGGGGGAGTATGCTCTCGATTACTGGTGCGTCACTGAGCATCTCGTCGGTAATCCCAGTCAACTCGGAAATAAAGAACGGCAGCGATGTGCCAGGATTTATAAAAGTTTGAAAGGTCCCAAGAATTTCGCCGGCTCGTACTTTGACGGCACCGATCTCAGTGATGGAGCTACCGGTTTTTGCAGATGCGCCAGAGGTTTCAAGATCTAAAACGACAAAAGTAACCCGAGATAGATCGAAGGCTTCGAAATCTTCGGCCGGTTCAGTCATGTTTGGATAATAAAGCGTGGATGAGACATCGTTTTATTTGCGCTTGAAAATCTTCTTTGCTTTTACCGTCATCTTGTCGGTTTGGGCTTTGATACGTGCATAAACAACTTCAGCCCAGGCAAATTCAGTTGCAAGAATCGCAACCCCGATGACGATAAGTGGAATACCTGGCCCAGGAATGAAGAGGAAGACGATTCCAACTAGCACTAGCGATGTACCTACGAGAGCGACTATTAACCATTGAATAGGGTGAGGGAGATGGGTCCACACTGTCTCAAACTTATGTTTTAAATTCGTGAACATGATCAGATTAGGATATCGCTGAGAACCTTTATTTGACACTCGAAATGGCGTAGTGTCATGGCTATGGAATATAGACGCCTTGGAAGTACCGGAATGTATGTCTCAGAGATTGCCTACGGTAACTGGATCACACACGGTTCACAGGTAGAGCAAGAAGCGGCAATTAAGTGCGTGAAGACTGCACTCGATGTTGGAATCACTACCTTTGATACCGCCGACGTTTATGCCGGTACTCGAGCAGAGACTGTTTTGGGTAAGGCGCTCAAGGGAGTTCGCCGGGAGTCCTACGAACTTTTCACCAAGGTGTATTGGCCCACTGGAACTGGCAAAAATGATCGCGGGTTGTCCCGTAAGCACATCATGGAGTCTGCTCATGCTTCGCTCAAACGTTTGAACGTTGACCACATCGATTTGTATCAGATGCACCGTTTTGACTTTGAAACTCCGCTAGATGAATCATTGCAAGCGTTTGAAGATCTCATTCGTCAAGGAAAAGTTAATTACATCGGCTTCTCCGAATGGAACGCCAGCCAGATCGATTCTGCGCTAAAAATCCAAGATGCCCGAGGGTTCTCGCGATTTGTGTCGAGTCAGCCACAATATTCAGCGCTTTGGCGTGTAATCGAATCCGAAGTTGTCCCACTATCGCGCAAAGAGGGAATTGGTCAGATCGTATGGTCGCCGATTACACAGGGCGTCCTCACTGGTAAGTATCTTCCTGGCGCTAAACCGCCAGCTGGTTCTAGAGCCACCGATAAGAAGAGTGGCGCAGGAATGATTTCGCGCTGGATGAAGGATGAGGTTTTAGCTGCGGTTCAAAAGTTAAAGCCGATTGCGGAATCAGTAGATCTCTCAATGTCACAGCTTGCCATTGCATGGGTACTACAGAACGACAATGTTTCTTCGGCAATTATGGGTGCGACCAAGCCATCACAGGTGAGAGAGAACGTGAAGGCATCGGGTGTGAAACTCGATCAGAGCGTAATGGCGGCCATAGATAAAGCGCTTGGAAAACTTCCAGAGATGGATCCTAAGCAAAATATAAGTCCAAACCCACGCACTTAGAAAGTTATATCGATGTCCATTAACTCTTTTTTTGATCGAAGCGCCTTGTCCTATGAGTTACCTGATTTTGCCTCCATAAAAGAGGAGCATTATCTAGCAGCCTTTTACGAGGGTACGCGGGTGCAACTTGAAGAAGTAGCAGAGATCATCAGATCTGGGGAAGCAACGTTTGATAACACAATTGTTGAGTTAGAGAAGAGCGGGCAGATCTTAAGTCGTATGCTTCTCGTTTTCTACAATAAGTCTGCAAGTGACACAAATGACCGAATCGATGCGATTGAAGAGGAGATTGCACCGAAGCTTTCTGCGCACCAAGATGCAATTAAGTTGAATCCAGAGCTCTTTTTCCGAATCAAAACACTTCACGACAACGTATCAACTTTGAATCTAGAGCCGGCCGACGCTTGGTTACTCGATCGCTACTATCGAGATTTCGTATATGCCGGTGCTGCACTGACCAGCGAACAACGTTCGGCCCTGTCAAAAATTAATGAACGACTCTCGTTTCTTGAGACTCAATTTTCAAAAAATCTGCTGACAGATACCAATGAGAGCGCGATAGCTTTTGATTCGGCAGGTGAGCTTCTTGGGTTAAGCGAAGGCGAGATCAAGGCCGCCGCTGATGCCGCCACAGCCAGAGGGCTCGAGGGTAAGTATTTAATAGCGATGGTTAATTTCAGTGGCAACCCACTACTTGGTCGCCTTGACAATCGGACTTCGCGAGAGAAGATCATGAGGGCATCTCTTGTTCGCGGAAATCGTGATAACGATTTAGATACCAAAGTGATTATCACGCAGATGGCTTCCCTGCGCGCTGATCGTGCAGAAATATTTGGTAAGAAATCCCATGCTGATTACATTATCTCCGAGCAAACAGCAGGCAGCGTGGAAAATGTTCATTCGATGCTTCGCACGATCGCTCCCGCAGCGGTCCGCAACGCCCGTATCGAGGGTTCTGATATCCAGAAAATGATCGACTCAGCAGGGGAGAGTTTTTCGCTAGCTAGTTGGGATTGGGATATCTATACCGAAAAAGTGCGACTCGATAAATACAACATCGATACCGCTGCGATGCGACCATACTTTGAGTTAAAACGGGTTCTCTTCGATGGTGTTTTCTTTGCTGCTACGAAGCTCTTTGGAATCACTTTTAAGGAACGTCCCGATCTGGTTACATACCATCCAGAGGCTCATGCCTTTGAAGTCTTTAACGAGGATGGCAGTGCGTTGGGTCTATTTATTGGTGACTTCTACACTCGCGATTCGAAGCGAGGCGGCGCATGGATGAACAACTTGGTAGATCAGAATTTCCTCTTTGGTCAGCGTCCAGTTGTAGTTAATAATCTAAATATTCCAAAACCATCCAAGGGTGAAGCTACGCTGCTTACTTACGATGAAATTGTGACCCTCTTTCACGAATTCGGTCATGCTCTGCACGGTCTACTTTCCAGCGTTAAGTATCCTCGAGTCTCAGGCACAAGTGTCCAACGCGATTTCGTGGAGTTCCCATCTCAGGTAAATGAAATGTGGATTTTGTGGCCGGAGGTTGTTGCAAATTATGCAAAGCATTATCAAACCGGTGAAGTGTTACCGCAGGAGATTATTGATCGTTTACAAGAAGCGTCAACATTTAACGAAGGTCACGCAACTACGAGTTATCTTGCCGCTGCAATTTTAGATCTTGCTTGGCACTCGCTCCCGGTTGGCAAAGAGGTAGAGGATGTTGAGGCATTTGAAGCCGCCGCAATAAAAGATTACGGACTGGATTACGACGCAGTTCCAACTCGCTACCGCAGTACTTATTTCTCACATATTTTCGGTGGCGGATATTCAGCTGGTTATTACGGATACATCTGGAGCGAAGTTCTCGACGCCGAATCAGTGGATTGGTTTAAAGATAACGGCGGCCTCACTCGTAAAAATGGAGACCACTTCCGAAGCGAGTTACTCAGCCGTGGCGGATCAATTGATTCAATGCAGATGTTTAAGAACTTTCGTGGTCGGGAAGCGACAATCACACCGCTACTTAAGCGACGTGGCCTGCTTTAAGGTGCTCAAGGAGGCCACCGACAGATTGCTCAATCATCTCCAATACAGATTGATAAGCGGCCTCTGATTGGTTGTATGGATCTGGTATCTCAAGCTTTACAAAGTCAGCAGATTCAGGATCGATTGCTCGCAGTTCAGGATCAAAAGAACGAAGATAAAAAACCTTTTCTCTGTCTTGCTGGCTCGTAGCAAGGTCTAACACGTTCGCTCGGTTACTCGAATCCATAACAAGGATGTAGTCATGTGTGAAGTAATCATTGGGGCGAAATTGTGAAGCCGTATGCTGGTGTGAATATCCAGCCTTCTCCCACACGAGTCGTGAAGTTGGATGCGCACCTTCTCCGATGTGCCACGGCCCGGTACCTGAACTTGTCACAATGAGATCAATCGCTGCAAGCTCTTGCTTTCGATTTGATAGAACCGCAGCCGCCATAGGAGATCTACAAATATTTCCCAAGCAGACCATCGCAACTGTGATTGTCTTCATAGTCTGATCCTAATCTCACGGCGGGCGCGAGCGATGATTCCTCATTTCAACGACTGTGCGCCTTATGATTTAGCCATGGAAATAGTGGTCATCCTTCTCCTTAGCGCACTGATAATTCTCTCTGGATATCAGATCAGGAGTTTGCGGGCAGTTCATCGCCGGCTTGGGAAAAATGCGGATCGGGTCTCGAAAGAACTTAAGGGACAAACTCAAGTTATCAAAAGTGATCTGGCAGATATGTATCGTCAGATCGAAGCGATCGAACAACTTCTACCGAGACTTAAACTCACCGCTCCTATCCCGCCATCTCGTGGGTGGGCAGCATCACCAGATTTCCTTCTGACTCTCTCCCAGATTGCAAAAATAAATCGGCCAAAACTCACCGTCGAACTTGGTTCTGGTGTCTCTACACTGGTGCTGGCAAAGTCTGGTGCAAAGAAAATTATTAGTTTTGATCACACCATTGAATTCGGTGAGCAGACACGAAAGATGCTTACTGCGCACGGCGTCCGAGGCGTCGATGTGCGTATCGAGGAGTTAGAGAGTTATCCATCGGGATATCGCTGGTATTCCAAGAAAAGCCTCAAGGGTTTAGCAAAGATTGATTTACTTGTAATAGACGGCCCACCGAGCTCCACCAATCCTGATGCTCGTTACCCTGCCATTGAGCATCTGCTCTCACTACTTTCACCGCAGGCGACAATCGTTCTCGATGATGTTGATCGTCCAGAAGAACGCAAACTTGCTGAATCTTTTTTAAGCGCTCTACCCGGTCACACTTTGACAATTCTCGCTCATGAAAAAGGCACGGCAGTCATTTCACCCACGAAGTAATAATTAGGAACGAGTAGTTAAGCCACAATATGAATATCTTTGATGCCAATTCGATAGTTGCGAACCTCGGCTTACTTGGCGTCCTTGCAATGATTTTTGCTGAGACGGGGCTACTCGTTGGGCTGGTATTGCCAGGTGGAGATACGCTCCTATTTTTAGCTGGTCTTGCTGCCTCCAGTGCTGGCGTTGCCATATTGGGCAGTGCACAATTATCAGCGCCACTTCTTTTCTTACTAGCTCCAGTGATGGCAATTATTGGTGGGGAAGTTGGTTATTGGTCTGGACATAAATATGGTGCCAAGTTCTTCAATCGACCGGAGGGGCGAGTATTCAATAAGGCAAATGTTGCTGCCACCGAGAAGTGGTTACGCAGATACGGTCCGGGAAAAGCGTTAATCCTTGGGCGTTTTGTGCCGTTGGTTCGCACTCTGATTAACCCAACATGCGGAATTATCGGATTGAGTAGACGTCAATTTAGTTTCTGGAACGCGGTGAGTGGAGTCATTTGGACTCAATCGCTCATGGGGGTTGGATTTTTACTAGGCGATGCTCTACAACTCTCAGCTAAGAAGTATCTACTTCCATTGGTGGTTTTGATTGTAGGTATGAGTTTAATCCCTGTGGCAATCGAGATTCTGAAAGAGCGAAATTCTAAAAATCGTAGAGAGCCAACGTAAGCGCGAGCGTAAACATCACCAAAGCGATGACGGTATCGAGAATCTTCCAGAACTTCGCCGCTGTCATAAAGCGTGAGGCAAATCGCGAAGCAAAACCAATAAACGAGAACCAAGCGATACTCGCAACCATTGCCCCAGTAGCAAAGAACCATTTATCTGAAGCCCACTGGTTTGCCAACGACCCTAAGAGAATTACTGTGTCGAGATAGACGTGAGGATTGAGAAAGGTGAATCCGAGAGCAGCGATAAGAACGTTCTTTTTCGAAACTTCTGCTTTGTCGGCGATTGTTAAGGACTGACTTTTTAGCGCATTTGCCAGACTTTTAAAGCCAAACCATGAAAGATAGAGAACGCCGAACCAACGAATGATTTCAAGCAGCGTTGGGAAGGACTTGATGAGTTGACCGAGCCCGGCCGTACCAGCTGCAATAAGCATGGCGTCCGAAAGCGCACAGATGAAGACAACAAACAAGACATGTTTTCGGGTGAGACCTTGTCGAATGACAAAGGCATTTTGGGCACCGATGGCGACGATGTGAGCAAGCCCTGAAATCAGACCCGGGATGACAGCAATCATGTGCCAAACTCTAGCAACAGTGGACGATACTGGGATCGAACCAGTGACCCCCACAATGTCAATGTGGTGCTCTACCGCTGAGCCAATCGTCCGTACGGTGTAAAACTTTTATCGGGTCGATATTAGATTGTTTGAAAAGTATAGCGGAGTTGATTATTGCTGTGAATTCTTGGATTAAACCCGACCGAAATCATCCTCAAGTCGCTCGATATCGTCTTCACCAAAATAGGTTCCAGTCTGCACTTCGTTAAATATAAGTTCCATGGTTCCAATATTTTCAATTCGGTGAGCGAGGCCTACCTCGATATCAATTGAGTCCCCAGCGCCCATTTCGAAGGAAGCTCCATCGAGAGTGATCTTTGCATCTCCCGCGACGATGAACCAGTGTTCTGCACGCCTGGCATGACGTTGGTAGGAAAGACGCTTACCTGGCAACACAATCACTATTTTGACTTGGTAAGTGTCGGTAGTTGAGAGAACTTCGTAGCGACCCCAAGGACGTTCTGATTGTGAATCAGTCATGCGATTGCCCCTTCGTTTAACGCTTTCAATTACTCAGATGTATATCTTCGTGGAGGTGGAAACGGGATTTGAACCCGTGTAGAGGGATTTGCAGTCCCTTGCCTCGCCTCTCGGCCATTCCACCACGAAATTTCGGGATTTCCGATTGCTCGTAGTCCTTCTTCATTAGATAAAAAACGCCGTTTGATATTCTCAAACGACGCTCTATCCGAGCGGACGACGGGGTTCGAACCCGCGACCTGAACCTTGGCAAGGTTCCGCGCTACCAGCTGCGCTACGTCCGCATGATCTGCGGGGTCAAATCTAGCGCAGAGAGAGCCGATGCGCCAAAGCGTAAGAATTCTGCGTAGCCTGTGACCATGTTCGGGCGCGATTACCAATTCTGGATGGGCAATCGCCATGCAACGAAGATGTTGACGTACAGCAATGATCCAGCCGTATTAGAGGACGGAGGATTTTGGGCAGTCCTTGTGACCTTTGAAGGTCAACGTCATTTCGCAAAATTTAAAACGGTTACCGAGAGCGCCTTTCCAGAAAGTAATTGGGATGTACTTGATCGACCGTGGAGTAGTTCACTGCCTGAGCTCGATTACATGTCTTATGTCCATGCAATTAGAGAAGAGATTGGGTTAGGTTCGGTCTATCAAGTCAATGCCTGTCGAGAGCTTCGACACCTCATCGATACAAAACAAAACAAACTTGCTGGCCTTTTTTCACGGATTCTCTATGCCAATCCAGCTCCTTTTGCCAGTTATATGAAAATTCCTGGATTTGAAATTGCTAGCGCTTCACCGGAGAGATTTCTGAGTAGAAGTGGTGGTCAAATAATTACCTCGCCAATCAAAGGCACTATTCGTTGGAATGAAGATGACTTTGGCGAAAAAGATGAAGCCGAGAATTTAATGATTGTAGATTTGATGAGAAATGATCTGAGTCAGATTGCAAAAGATGGCACCGTGGAAGTCAGTGATCTTTTTCGGCGCGAGAAACACCCTGGGCTGACGCATTTAGTTTCGGATGTACAGGCCAAGCTTCGCGATGGGATTACCTGGGCTCAGATTCTTGATGCAACAACCCCACCCGGATCTGTAAGTGGTGCACCAAAGAGTTCGGCTTTATCTATTATTTCAAAACACGAACCGAACCCTCGAGGTCCTTACTGCGGTGCAATCGGTTGGATCCAGGGCGATCGCTGCGAACTATCGGTTGCAATACGAACATTTTGGAACACCGGCGATGAATGGTTGCGCTATGGGACAGGCGCTGGGATTACTTGGGGGAGTGATCCAGCGATGGAATGGGAAGAGACGCAGTTGAAGGCGCGCAACCTCATTTCGATTGCTGGTGGCAAGTTATGAAAGTTTGGCATAACGGATCTATGGTCGATCCGAGTGAGTCACTGATTGGCAAAGATGGTTGGTCGATTGGTGTCGGAATATTCGAAACTATTCGCACCGAAAACGGCAGGCCACAGTTCCTAACCAGACATATGCGACGAGCACTTTCTGGGGCACGGACCTTAGGCTTTTCGTTGCCAGCTGAAGAAGATGTTGCGAGTGCGATCGATATGTTGATCGAAAACCAGCCTCATGTGTTCGGTCGGTTACGGCTCTCTTTCTCTGATGGTTCTTTTCTGGCGACGCACGACGAGTACATCGATGATCGGCGTGATTTAGCGGTGGCAACGTTTCGCACCGGAATTATTAGAGAATCTCCAGTGTTGAAAAAGTTTCCGTACACACAGAATCTAGAACTGCTAACAAAAGCAAAGGCACAAGGGGTGGATGAGTTTTTGATTATTGATGGCGCTGGTCGATTCACCGAAGGGGCTGTTTCAAATTACGCATTTCGAATCACAGGGCAATGGGTAACTGCTCCGATTTCTCAGGGAATCTTGGCAGGGGTTATTCGCGCAATTGCGGTTGAACAATGTGGTGTGGCGGTCCGAGAAGTTCTCGATCTAGAAGTTGATCAGATTGAGGCGGCGGTAGCCATGAGTTCATTGAAGATTGCGAATGTAATTGAAAGTATTGACGGCCGGCCATTAGCAATTGGTGAGGATGATCGCGTGATTTGCCACAAATTGCATCAGATTGCGTCTAGCCATTAGGTAGGCTGTCCCCATGGCTTTGATTTCGATTTCTGTTGATGGTGCAGTGCGTTCGGTAGAAGACGACCAACGCCCTACTCACCTCTTCGCAGATGAGAAGACAATTGTGGTCTGTCGCATTAATGGTGAACTTAAAGATCTTTGGAGTCCGCTAGCCGACGGCGATGTCGTTGAGGCAGTTGCGATCGATTCACCAGATGGCCTCAATGTTTTAAGACACTCAACTGCACACGTAATGGCGCAGGCAGTTCAGCAAGTGTTCCCGAAGACTGCGCTGGGAATCGGTCCGCCGATTCGTGATGGTTTTTATTATGATTTTGATCCAGCCAATCCATTCACCCCGAGTGATCTCGAGCAGATCGAATCGGCAATGCGTAAGATCGTGAAAGAGGGACAACGCTTCCGTAGGCGAGTAACAACGGAAAGTGACGCACTTTCCGAACTGGCCCACGAACCATATAAATGCGAATTGATCGGAATTAAATCTGGCGGAAATGATGAAACGAGTGTTGAAGTCGGTGGCGCGGAACTTACGATCTATGACAATTTAGGTCGCGATGGCGAGCCAGTGTGGTCTGATCTTTGTCGCGGGCCGCACCTTCCATCAACAAAGCAGATCCCGGCATTTAAATTGATGAGAAGTGCTGGTGCTTATTGGCGCGGCTCGGAGAAGAATCCGATGCTGCAGCGCATTTACGGAACGGCTTGGCCTTCGCAAGACGAGCTCAACGGATATCTCGAGTTATTGGCAGAGGCTGAGAAGCGTGACCATCGCCGGTTGGGACAAGAGTTAGATCTCTTCTCGTTCCCAGAAGAGATCGGTTCCGGTCTTGCCGTTTTTCATCCGAAGGGTGGAATCGTTCGACGCGCGATGGAAGATTATTCGCGCAAGCGTCACGAAGATGAAGGATATGAATTCGTCTACTCACCTCATTTAACTAAAGCTGCACTCTTTGAAACATCAGGTCACCTCGAATGGTATGCAGAAAGTATGTATCCGCCGATGATTCTTGATGAAGAACATCATGCTGATGGAACGATTAAACGCGCGGGGCAGCGGTACTACATGAAGCCAATGAATTGTCCTTTTCACAATTTGATTTATCGCTCACGTGGTCGCTCTTATCGCGAATTACCTTTGCGCCTCTTTGAATTCGGAACAGTCTACCGATATGAAAAATCTGGTGTTTTGCATGGAATCACTCGTGCACGAGGATTTACTCAAGATGATGCGCATATCTATTGCACCAAAGAGCAGATGCCAGGGGAGTTGGACTCGCTGCTGACATTCGTTTTGAATTTACTCCGTGACTACGGTCTAGAAGATTTCTACCTAGAACTCTCCACTCGCAACCCCGCGAAGTCGGTCGGTTCGGATGAAGATTGGACGCAGGCAACAGATGCACTGCGACAAGCGGCGTTGGCGCAGAATCTTGAATTAGTTTTAGATGAAGAGGGTGCCGCGTTCTACGGTCCGAAAATTTCAGTTCAGGCAAAAGATGCGATTGGTCGCACCTGGCAGATGTCCACGATTCAAGTCGACTTCCAACTACCTCAGCGATTTGAACTTGAGTACGCGGCTTCAGATGGAACGAGAGCGCGTCCAGTAATGATTCACCGAGCGCTCTTTGGTTCGATTGAGCGATTCTTTGGCGTACTTACCGAGCATTATGCAGGCGCTTTCCCACCATGGCTTGCACCTGTTCAAGTTATGGCAATTCCGGTTGCTGATATCTACGCTGATTATTTGGCCGATGTAGTGAAGGAGCTTAAGGCTGCGGGGATTCGCGCTGAGCTAGATGCTTCTGATGATCGAATGCAGAAGAAAGTGCGTAACGCACAGATGCAAAAGATTCCATACATGATTATTGCTGGCGAGGAAGATCAGGTCGCAGGAGCGGTTTCATTTAGATATCGCAATGGCGAACAAAAAAACGGTATTCCACTTGCGCAGGCGATTGCGGAGATTCGCGACACCGTCGCCGCCCGCACTCAGGTTTAGATATCAGCTATGAGTTATATCGACTCCACTGGAATGCCAGATGCGTGGGCGCGGTTGTGGGCACCGCATCGCTTAGATTACTTACGTGGTGAGAATCGGCCACTGGTCGGCAACGATGCGACATGTCCTTTCTGCGAGATTCCCGCCATGAGCGATGAAGATGGCTTGATTGTTCACCGTGGAGTCAGCGCGTATGTCGTGATGAATCTTTATCCTTACAATCCAGGTCACCTACTTATTTGCGCGCATCGCCATGTAGCAGATCTGACTGATCTCAGAGATGACGAGCGAGTAGAGATATTCGAACTCACTGCTCATGCAATGCGTACCATTAGAAAAGTTTCAAATCCAGAAGGGTTTAATCTTGGAATGAATCAAGGTGCAATCTCTGGCGCTGGGGTTGCAGCACATATTCATCAACATATTGTTCCGCGATGGTCGGGAGATGCAAACTTTATGCCGATCATTGGGAAGACTAAGGTGTTGCCACAACTACTTACTCAGACGCGGCTTGAGATAGCGACGGCGTGGTAGCTACTTATTTAAAAGTGAGAGATATTCATCAACAATATCAAGACCGATTCCAAGATCTAAATTAATAGGTATCGCTGGAAAGAGCAGGCCTGCGCTAAATGCTCCTTCACCGATTGCATCAACTGCCTCCAGATATTCAGCCCGGAACTCAGCGACTAACTCCTTATGCTCCGGATCGCTTTCATTGAGCACAACTACGTCGCCTTGGTAGTTCCGCACAGTCAGATCAGTGAGATTGATCAAAGCAACCGGAGCACCATCATCTCCGTGCAGTACCAGGAATGGTGTAACCAACTGATCAAGAACTCGATTTGCGAGGAGTACTGCATCGTCAAAATCTAGATCGCTCCCGGGTAGAGCCAGTGCAACGAAAATTCTTGGGGTCAAAAAATCATTGAAACTTTCCCAATGCGCAATTGTCTCTTGATCAATTCCCGCTGCTGGATTGACTGCAAAAATGGCACAATCCACCCGAGCGAGATCGGATGGATTTATTTCAACGTGGATACCGCGAGATTCGAGCGCCTTCGCAAGCGAAACGGGGGTAGCGCTGACATGCCCATATAGTGCAATTTTCACAGGCTCAGATGTGGAGATTGTCATGGGTTAAAGCCTACGATGTGCACGATGATTAGCGCACGTTTAAAGCCTCAGGTCACCCGTTTAATTACACCGGTGGTCACTCTCGCTATTCGACTTGGTATTACCGCAAATGGTGTCACCGTTGTTGGCGCAATTGGAACTATCGCATCTGCGCTCTTTTTCTATCCACGAGGCGATCTTTTTCTTGGAACTCTAGTGGTCTCATTTTTTGCACTGAGTGATCTCTTTGATGGCGCGATTGCTCGGAGAAGCAATGGGATCGGAACCACCTGGGGTGGCTTTTTGGATTCGACGATAGATCGTGCGACGGATGCGGCAATCTTGGTTGGGGTGTTGATTTATATTGTTGATATCGATGATCTATCTGCGATCTTGATACTCATCTCTTTAATCACTGGAACCTTAATTCCTTACATCCGAGCAAAGGCTGAAAGCTTGTCGATTGAATGTAGCGTGGGGATTGCAGAGCGAACCGAGCGTGTTGTGATCGCTCTCACCGCAATCGGGCTCTATGGACTTGGTATCGATTTTGCTTTGATAGTCGGCTTCGGATTACTCTCAATTTTTGGAGTCATCACTGTATTTCAGCGGATGTTCACCGTTTATTCCGCGCTCAAGAGGGTGTGATTGGTGAAAGATTTCTTCACAGCAAGAGTTTATTTCTTAGGGTGGTCGTTGATTCGAAAATTGCCAGAGGCAATGGCAACCAATCTATTCGTGGCAATGGGTGGGCGGATGTTTGCCCGCAATGGAAAGAGTGTGCAACGACTTCGTTCAAATCTGGGGCGAGTCTTTCCAAAAAAGAGTGCAAGTGAGCTCGATCAACTTACTCATCTCGGTGTCCTCTCATATATGAGGTATTGGCGTGAGACGTTTCGCTCACCAGATTGGGATCGGGTTCGGATTAGATCGAGCGTTACAGTTGAAAATGAACACTTGATCATGGATCGAGTGAGAGCTGGTGAAGCAGTAGTTGTCACCCTTCCTCATGCTGGGAATTGGGATCATGCTGGTTCGTATTTTTGTACTCAAGGCGCGCAACTCGTTACTGTCGCCGAGATCTTGAAGCCGCGCGAACTCTTTGAACGCTTCTTGAAATATCGTGAGGCGATTGGAATGGAAGTGTTACCACTGGACTCGCGCGCCTTTCCAACTCTAATTAATCGTGCGCGGGCGGGGAAGTTGATTGCACTGGTTGCCGATCGAGATCTTTCGAGTAGTGGGATAGAAGTTACATTCTTTGATGGTGTTGCCCGTATGCCGGCCGGCCCATCCATAGTCGCGATTCGTACTCAGTCACCATTGGTGAGCGCTTTTGTCTCGTATACAGAAAAAGGTATTCACGTTCAGTTGGAAGAGATTCTGATTCCAAAGCAAGGTGATGAAGAATCACGAGTCCGAGCATCGGTGCAGTTGTGTGCCGATAGTTTTGCCCGTGGAATACGAGAACACCCAGAAGATTGGCATATGTTGCAACGCATCTGGGTTGATCGAGATTTTGTGGAGCGCAGATGAAAAAGTTGAGAATTGGTTTGGTCTGTCCTTACAGTTGGGATACACCTGGCGGGGTCCAAAACCATGTGCGCGATCTAGCAGAGTTCTTTATCGCTCAAGGTCACTTTGTTTCAGTTCTTGCACCAACTACAGATGAGTTTGATCCTCCTGATTATCTAGTCAATGCTGGTAAACCGATTGCGATCCCATTTAATGGCGCCGTCGCTCGACTTCTTTTTAATCCGGCAGCCTTTGCTCGAGTGCGTAATTGGATTACCGATAATAATTTCGACATCCTGCATTTACACGAACCAGCGGTACCGTCGATTTCTCTCTTAGCGCTATGGGCAAGCGAGGGTCCGATCGTTGGAACATTTCATGCGCAAGCAAAGAAAGGCGCAACCACTCGGGTAATTGCATCAATTGTTGAACCAGCGATAGCCCGTCTTTCCGAAAAAATTGCGGTGAGCCAGGCGGCATACGACACACTCCAAGAACATATGGATACCACTGCATTTGTAATCCCAAACGGTGTATTTGCAGATCGTTATCGTGACGGGCAAATTGAGCAGAAATGGTCGGGTCCGACACTGGGATTTATTGGGCGCTTTGAAGAACCTCGAAAAGGTTTAGAAGTTTTGATTGATGCCATTCCAATAATCTCTCGCTTCGTTCCAGATGTTCGAGTTCTCATAGCCGGACCCGGTGATCCATCTGAGATTTCTGAAGATATAAAGTCGGAGTTACGAAATCGTTTTCAATTTCTAGGGCGAATCTCTGAAGACGAAAAGGCAAATTTCTTAAAGTCCATTGCTTTATATATTGCGCCTAACACTGGTGGTGAATCTTTTGGGATAATTCTCGCCGAAGCGATGGCAGGGGGAGCAGCTGTTGTTGCCAGTGATATCCCGGCCTTCAGCGATCTATTAGGTGACGGAGAGTATGGCGCGCTCTTTGAATCAGAAGATGCACAATCATTGGCCATGGTGGTGATAGATCTGCTTAGAGATGATGAGAAGAGACGAGCATTAGCGATCGCTGGCAGAGATTATTCTCAGCGTTTTGATTGGTCGATTGTGGCTGATCAAATTTATGACATTTATTTGAAGGCACTCGCTACTGGAGAGCCCCTGCGAGTGACGGCAGAATCCCGGGCCTGGGATTGGCTCCTGATTCGAGATGGCGAGTAATGAAGAAAATTGGGAAAGCATTCTTCGCCATCGCTGCGTTATCTGTAGTAGTAATCGCATTTATACCTGGTTCCAAAGATGTGATTTTGCAAGTCATCGAGGATGAACGTATCTACAACTCACTTTCAGGCCGGGAAGGTACAGAAGGTCCGATATTAGTGGTGAAGATCGACGATACAACATCAGCGCGTCCGCAAATCGGACTCGACCAGGCCGATGTCATTTACATTGAACAAGTTGAAGGTGGACTTACAAGACTTGCCGCGATCTTTTCCACAAAAATTCCTGCACTGATCGGACCAGTGAGAAGTGCGCGAATTTCTGATATCGATATTTTGGTGCAATATGGACGGGTTGTATTTGCGTATAGCGGAGCGCAGTCGAAAATGTATCCAGTTATCTCGGCCGCAAATCTAAATGATTATGGAGCCCAGCGACAATCTCCAACCATCTACACCCGAGATCCATTACGACGAGGTCCGACAGATATGGTTTTGCGAGCAGACCTTCTGATGGAAAAAGTGGTGGCCGACGGTCGCGAGATTGCGACATCCACATCGGTCGGTTGGACCTTTAGCGACGATATCGAAACCGGTACCGCTCTTTCATCGGCGAAGGTTTCATGGCCAGCAGCTGAGTATGAAGTTCGTTGGTCTTCGGCCCAGAGACGTTGGCTAATTTTTAATGACGGAATAGCAAATATGTCGGCATCCGGAATCCAGCATGGCGCTTCGACCTTTGTCATCCAGTTGGTAAAAATCGTCCCGTCTATTTATGGCGATAAATTTGGTGGAGTGACCCCACTTTCGGAGACGGTGGGAACAGGTGTGGGCTACATCCTGCGAGATGGCAAATATATTGAGGGCAGGTGGTCACGGCCAGATTTACTTTCCGGCACGAGTTGGAGTGATCTATCGGGGGAAGAGATCACTTTTGCGCGGGGACAGGTGTGGATTGCTCTCACCGAGAAGAATCCGCAATTAACGCTAGAATTCATACCCTGAGATTCGTTTAAATAAGGAGCCTAGAAATGTCACAAGAGACCGGAACCGCACGCGTTAAGCGCGGAATGGCCGAAATGCTCAAGGGCGGCGTCATCATGGATGTCGTCAACGCAGAGCAAGCAAGAATCGCACAAGATGCTGGCGCCGTTGCGGTGATGGCACTCGAGCGCATTCCCGCTGACATTCGCGCACAAGGTGGTGTTGCGCGCATGTCTGATCCTGATTTGATCGAAGGCATTCGTGCCGTTGTATCGATTCCGGTGATGGCAAAGGTACGTATTGGTCATTTCGTTGAGGCGCAGATTTTGGAGAGCCTTGGTGTTGACTACATCGACGAATCCGAAGTACTCACACCAGCGGATTTTGAAAACCATATTGATAAGTGGAAATTTAAAATTCCTTTCGTTTGCGGTGCAACAAATCTTGGTGAGGCGCTCCGTCGCATCAATGAGGGTGCAGCCATGATTCGCTCAAAGGGCGAGGCCGGCACCGGTGATGTTTCCAATGCAATGACACATATGAGAAAAATTGGCAGTGACATACGTCGCCTCACCTCAATGCGCGAAGATGAACTCTACGTAGCAGCGAAAGAGATGCAGGCACCTTTTGCACTCGTTCAAGAAGTTGCACAGACTGGAAAGCTTCCAGTAGTTCTTTTTACTGCCGGCGGGATTGCAACACCAGCTGATGCTGCTTTGATGATGCAAATGGGTGCCGATGGCGTCTTTATCGGTTCTGGTATTTACAAGTCAGGCGATCCTGCGCAACGCGCTGCTGCCTGTGTGAAGGCCACAACCTTCTACCAAGATGCAAAAATCTTGGCCGATGTTTCTCGTGGTCTGGGCGAAGCAATGGTTGGCATTAACGTTGCCGACATCCCAGCACCTCATCGTCTTGCAGATCGCGGTTGGTAACTCACTTTTTCGTGGGTTCTCTGCCAGTGAGCTAAAGACTTGTGAAGGTTGGAGTTTTAGCACTGCAAGGTGATTTTAGAGAACACCTTGCGGCCGCTGCACAGTGCGGTCACGATCCGATTGAAGTACGTCGCGCTTCTGAATTACTTTCTTGCGACGCGCTGATTTTGCCCGGCGGAGAATCAACAACGATTGCCAAATTAGCAAAAGTATTTGAACTCTTTGCGCCAATACAGAAAGAAATTGCGGGCGGCATGCCGGTTTATGGATCTTGTGCAGGAATGATCTTGCTGGCTGATCGAATTCTTGATGGCGCGCCTGGGCAAGAGACTTTCGGCGGGATTAATATGAGCGTTCGCAGAAATGCATTTGGGCTACAGGTTGATTCCTTCGAAAGTGAATTGAACTTTTTAGGAACTCCACTTCCGGCGATCTTCATCCGTGCGCCTTGGGTGGAGCAGACTGGGGCAGAAGTGATCACGCTCTCGGAGGTTGTTGGCAAAGATGGGCAGTCGCATCCGGTCGCCGTTCGCCAAGGAGCCTTACTGGCAACGTCCTTTCACCCAGAATTAACGTCAGATTTACAGGTACATCGATACTTCTTTGATGAGGTCTGCCAGGCGCGCTAAAGTAGGGCCACTAGATTTGATTGAAATGATTGAGGAGATTCACCATGTCAGGCCATTCCAAGTGGGCAACGACCAAACATAAGAAGGCTGTAATTGATGGTCGTCGTGCAAAGAATTTTGCCAAGCTTATTAAAGCCATTGAAGTTGCTTCCCGAAATGGTGGTCCAGATCTAGAAGGCAACCCAACACTTTTTGATGCAATCGCAAAAGCTAAGAAGAACTCGATGCCAGCTGACAATATTGAGCGCGCCGTGAAGCGTGGCGCTGGCTTGGAATCTGGTGGTGCTGACTGGCAGACCATTATGTATGAAGGCTATGGACCAAATGGTGTTGCGTTGATGATTGAGTGTTTATCCGATAATCGAAATCGCGCTGCCTCTGAAGTGCGGGTAGCAGTCACGCGCAATGGTGGTTCGATGGCAGATCCAGGATCGGTTTCTTATCTCTTCAATCGCAAGGGTGTAATTCTCGTTGCGAAGAAAGATGGATCAACCGAAGAGTCGATTTTAGAGGCGGTTTTAGAAGCTGGCGCAGAAGAAGTAAATGATCTTGGTGAATCTTTCGAAGTTGTCTCTGAAGCCTCCGATTTAGTAAAGGTGCGTACTGCTTTGCAGAGTGCCGGGATTGATTACGATTCAGCAGATTCATTATTTCTACCATCCATGCAAATCGATCTTGACGTCGAAGGTGCGCAGAAGGTTTTCTTACTCATCGATGCAATCGAGGAACTCGACGATGTGCAGAATGTCTATAGTAATTTTGATGTTTCTGATGAGGTCATGGCGAGCCTTTCCTAAGTAATTTTCTGAGGGTCTACCCTTGACGATTATGAGTGCGACTTCAATTCGAGTTCTTGGCGTTGACCCAGGACTCACCCGATGTGGTATCGGTGTCGTTGAAGGAGTTGCCGGGTCTGCGCTGCGATTAATTGATGTCGGAGTCATCGTGACTGCGCCATCACAACCACTTGAAATCCGATTGCTGGAACTTGAAGGGGAATTGATTGAGTGGATTGATAAACATAAACCTGATGTAATCGCGGTCGAGCGAGTGTTTTCGCAACACAATGTGCGAACTGTTATGGGCACAGGTCAGGCAGCTGGCGTTACACTCTTACTTGCAGCCAAGCGTCAGATTCCAGTGATCATGCATACTCCGAGTGAGGTCAAAGCTGCGGTGACTGGAAATGGTCGTGCAAATAAATCACAGGTCGCGCAAATGGTTGTTCGAATTCTGCAACTTGCCGAAGCACCGAAGCCAGTTGATAGCACTGACGCACTTGCACTTGCGATCTGCAACATTTGGCGTGGCCGTGCCTCGAATAATATTGCGGTCGCCCTAGCAAAGGAAAAGGCCCGAATATCGGGCTTGGTTAAACGATGATTGCAATGCTCACTGGAGATGTACGTAGCATTACACCTGAGAAAATCATTCTTGATGTTGGGGGAGTTGGATACTCAATCAACGTCACGCCAGCGACAAGTGCAACACTTCTTTTAGGCTCGACTCTCACAATCCACACCTCGTTAGTGGTCCGTGAAGATTCGATGACACTCTATGGATTTATTGATCTACTTTCACGTGAGACCTTCGAATTAGTTCAGACAGTATCTGGAATCGGTCCTCGGGTAGCGCTTTCTATCTTGGCACACCTCGCGCCAGAGCAACTTGGTCAAGCGATAGCGGCAGAATCCGTTGAGATTATTTCAAGTGTTCCAGGCATCGGTAAGAAAGGCGCCCAACGAATTTTGCTAGAACTTAAGGGCAGGCTCACTTCGACGGGATCATCTTCGTCGCACTCGACATCACATATTGCGCTGTGGCGCGAACAACTTTTGGGTGCACTGACTTCGCTTGGATATTCAGCAAAGGATGCAGATGCAACACTTTCTGTAGTTGCCTTAGATTATGCAGAGCGTGGGATTGATCCGGCCGCGGCAGATCTCTCTGAATTACTTAAGGCTGCGCTATCTGGAGGACGTACTTCATGAGCGATGACCGAGTAGTTAACCCGCGCCCAATAGGTGAGGAATCGACATCTGAGAATGCGCTTCGTCCAAAATCGCTCAATGAATTTATTGGTCAACATCGAGTTCGTGAACAGATAGATGTGCTGCTGACAGCAGCCCGTAATCGTGGTGCTGCCGCAGACCACATATTGTTATCGGGACCTCCTGGTCTTGGCAAAACCACACTTGCCATGATTTTGGCCGCTGAAATGAATACACCGATTCGAATTACGAGTGGTCCAGCGATCACACATGCTGGTGACTTAGCAGCGATTCTCTCTTCACTCGTTGAAGGTGAGATTTTGTTTTTAGATGAGATACATCGCCTGCCAAGACCTGCGGAAGAATTGCTGTACTTAGCGATGGAAGATTTTCGAGTCGATGTCATTGTCGGTAAAGGCCCAGGGGCCACTGCGATTCCATTGCAGCTTCCACACTTCACATTGGTAGGAGCGACTACACGTGCGGGACTATTGCCAAGTCCGCTCCGTGATCGCTTTGGATTTACTGCGCATCTCGATTTCTACGAAGCCTCAGAACTCGAAAGCGTGATCGCTAGAAGTGCAACGCTGCTTGGACTTACGATCGAGAAATTAGCGGTTACTGAAATTGCTGGCCGATCTCGTGGCACACCGCGAATAGCAAACCGACTTCTTCGTCGGGTCCGCGATTTCGCGCAAGTACGTGGCTCATCAGCTTTGACACACACGCACGCCCTCGATGCGCTCGAGATGTACGAGGTTGATGCGCTGGGCCTTGATCGCCTTGATCGTGGAGTCCTACTTGCTCTGATTGAGAGATTTGGTGGCGGCCCGGTTGGGCTCTCAACCTTGGCTATCGCTGTCGGGGAAGAGACCGAGACCGTAGAAGCAGTTGCCGAGCCATTTCTGGTCCGTAATGGTTTTATTGCAAGAACGCCCCGGGGTCGAATTGCTACCCATCTTGGATATGCCCACCTCGGAATCAAACCGCCGGCTGGTATGGCCACCTTGTTTGACGAGAATTCCGAGTAAATTCGCACGGTTTGCCACCCAATGGAAAAGGTGGGAGCACTGCAAGCGGTGGCCTAGACTCTGCTCTTATGTCCACTCCTATTAAACCTGTTAAGACGACAACCCGTCCCGGACGATCACTCTCGATCCTCGCGCTGATCTTGGTCTCGTTGGGTGCGACCGCGTTTATCACCGATGCGACCTCGATTCGCCTCGGCCTAGATCTTCGCGGCGGAACCAGCGTTACTTTGCAACCCCGAGCATCTGCTGCGGGTGAAGCAGTTACGGCGGAGGCGATAAATCAGGCGGTAGAGATTATTCGACAGCGCGTGAACTCACTCGGTGTAGCTGAGAGCGAAGTCTCCGCACAAGGTAGTGGTACCAATCGCCAGATTGTGATCTCTGTACCTGGCGAAAATGGTCGACGAGTAGTTGAACTCGTAGGACAAACGGCTGAATTACGTTTCCGACAAGTCTTAGCAACAAGTTTTGGCATTCCAAATTCTGCCGATACCTCAACGGCTGCGACCCCAGTGGGCGGCGTCTCTGATGCGCTCAATCAAGCGTTTGCGCAGTTAGATTGCAGCAACGCGGCCAGCTTGCAAGGAACTGGAAGTGATGACCCAAATGCACCAATTACAGCGTGTTCGAAAGATGGGTCGACTAAATACATTTTGGCACCAGCTGAAGTTCTTGGTCGCCAAATTTCAGAAGCTTCAGCTGGGCTTGATACCCAAGCCGGTAGCGCATGGACTGTTTCGCTAACATTTGATAACGAAGGTACAAAAGCATTCGGTGCAATCACTGCTCGCGTGACTTCACTGCCAGAACCAAATAATCAAGTCGCTATTGTGCTCGATGGAATTGTTCAATCATCCCCTCGAATTACAGAGGCGATTCCATCAGGAACTGCGCAGATCACTGGTTCATTTACTCAAGTAGAGGCGCAAGATTTAGCGAACGTACTCAAGTACGGCGCATTGCCATTGGCATTTGATCGTGGAGAAGTACAACAAGTCTCGGCAACCCTTGGTGGTGATCAACTTAATGCAGGTCTGCTCGCTGGTGCCATTGGTTTGATTCTTGTTGTTATCTACTCATTCCTCTACTACCGAGGACTCGGTATTGTCGTTGCAGGTTCTTTGGCAGCGGCAGCTCTGGTGATCTACTTGCTAGCACTTGTGCTTGGTGAGGTCATTGGATTCACTCTTACCCTCGCTGGTATCGCCGGAATTATTGTAGCGATCGGCATCACCGCCGACTCCTTTATTGTCTACTTTGAACGTATTCGTGATGAAATTCGCGAAGGCCGTTCACTACGTTCAGCGGTAGAAAGCGGTTGGGTAAAGGCGCGTCACACGATTCTCGTTGCGGATGCTGTCTCGATCATCGCTGCAGTTCTGCTCTACTACTTTGCCGTCGGTGGAGTACGTGGGTTTGCATTCGCACTTGGCCTCACAACGTTGGTCGATTTGCTCATCGTTTATATTTTCACAAAGCCACTGATGACTATCTTGGCTAGAGTTAAATTCTTCAACACCGGACATCGTTTTTCTGGTCTTTCCGATAAGAGTTCTGGTGTATCTCGCTCAACTTCAACAGTGGAGGCTTAAAGATGAAATCAGCTATAGGTTTTGGTGGACGTCTCTACACTGGAGAGAAGTCATTTAACATCGTAGGCAACGCGAAGAAGTGGTACTCAGTATCCGCAGTGCTGTTCATGCTCTCCATGGGGGCACTTGTGTTCCAAGGATTGCATTTGGGAATTGAATTCAAGGGCGGAACCTCCTACACATTTACCTCTAGTGCAACAGTAGAAGAAGCGCGTACCGCCGTTGAAAAGACTGGCATCACTGGTGAGATCATCGTCCAGAGCATTGACGGTAATAAGTTACGAGTACAGACAGGGTCGGTCTCTACCGAGCAATCGAATGCGATTGAATCAACAATTATTACCACATTTGGTGTGACGGCTGACTCGATTGATGCTCAGATTATTGGACCATCGTGGGGAGCTGAGATCACCAAGAAGGCAATCTATGGTCTTATCGCATTCTTGATTGTGATTATGATCTTCTTGGCGATGACCTTTGAACCTAAGATGGCTATCAGCGCAATCTTTGCTCTCTTTCATGACGTATTTATTACAGTTGGAATTTATGCTCTCGTTGGCTTTGATGTCACGCCGGCCACGATAATTGGATTCTTAACGATTCTCGGGTATTCGTTGTATGACACAGTTGTTGTTTTTGACAAGGTTCGTGAAAACACTCGATCGATCACTTCAACCAGCAAGATGACATTTACTCAAGCCGCAAATCTTTCGGTTAATCAGACGCTTGTACGTTCTGCAAATACTTCGATTATTGCGCTACTTCCAGTGGCATCGATTCTCTTCGTAGGCGGCGGTTTACTAGGTGCTGGAACACTCAAAGACATTGCACTCGCACTCTTTATCGGAATGATCGTAGGTACTTTTTCTTCGATCTTTATTGCACCAGTTCTGCTTGCTCAACTGCGCGAAAAAGAGCCGGCAATGATTGCACTCGCAAAGCGCGTCAATGCCCGTGGGTCAGTTGTAGCGCCGGGACTTGGCGTAACCGCTAATGAAATTCCAGCCCCAACATCGACGCAGAATCGTCGCGGTCCACGTAATCAACCAAAGCGCAAAGGGCGCAAGTAACCCTTCGTTCTATGGATGATCTACTAGCGCCGCTGACTACAGCGTTGCTGGGCCACCACCCCTCTGCAAACGTTGCTGAAATCGAACGGGCATACCAAGTTGCTTTTGGGGCTCACACCGGTCAGTTGCGTAAATCAGGTGAGGATTACATCACTCACCCAGTTGCGGTTTCGCTTATCCTCGCCGAACTTGGGCTAGATGAAGAAACAATCATTGCCTCACTTTTACATGACACGGTGGAAGATACCCCGTACTCCTTAGATCAACTGCGCACTGACTTTGGAACTCAGATTGCGTCGCTGGTTGACGGTGTAACTAAGCTCGACAAACTTACCTACGGTCCCACCGCTGAGGCTGAGACGGTCCGCAAAATGGTGATCGCGATGTCACGCGATATTCGAGTACTAGTGATCAAGCTCGCCGACAGGTTGCATAACGCTCGTACTTGGAAATTTGTTTCGGGGGAGAATGCAGAGCGAAAAGCACGCGAAACGTTAGATATTTACGCACCCCTTGCACACCGACTAGGTATGAACGCTCTTAAGTGGGAGCTCGAGGATCTAAGTTTTGAAGTCTTAGAGCCTAAGAAATTCGCTGAAATCTCACGATTAGTCGCCGAACGCTCACCGGCAAGAGCAGCCCTTACCGATGAAGTGATCGATGTGGTGAAGACAGATTTAGCCAGCGATGCAATCGAAGCCAGTGTGACTGGACGGCAGAAGCATTTCTATAGCGTTTATCAGAAGATGGTAG
Organism: Candidatus Planktophila sp.; assembly: GCA_041687825.1. Taxonomy (GTDB): domain Bacteria; phylum Actinomycetota; class Actinomycetes; order Nanopelagicales; family Nanopelagicaceae; genus Planktophila. The sequence goes on along the minus strand of JBDNJI010000028.1, from coordinate 25,602 downwards.
TTCGCGGACGTGAGTTCAACGATATCTACGATCTTGTTGGGATTCGAGTGCTAGTCAATGATGTTCGTGATTGTTACGCAGTTCTTGGCTCGATCCACGCAAGATGGAGTCCAGTGCCCGGGCGATTCAAGGATTACATCGCAATGCCTAAATTTAATCTCTATCAATCACTGCACACGACCGTGATTGGACCAAGCGGGAAAGCGGTCGAGATTCAGATACGAACCTATGAAATGCATTCTCGAGCAGAGTACGGAATTGCGGCACATTGGAAGTACAAAGAGGGTGCTGATGTGGCTTCGACATCACCCGAGATGATGTGGCTGAAACAGTTGCACGAGTGGCAGAAGGAGACTGAGGATCCTTCTGAATTTTTGGAGGCGTTACGTTTTGATCTTGGGAGTCCTGAGGTATTTGTTTTTACACCAAAAGGAAGTGTGATTGCGCTGCCAGGTGGTTCAACGCCGGTGGACTTCGCCTACTCAGTACACACTGATGTTGGAAACCGATGCGCTGGCGCAAAGATAAATGGTCGTTTGGTGCCGCTAGAGACCCGTCTGGTTAATGGCGATGTTGTTGAAGTAGTCACGAATAAATCACTGACTGCCAGCCCAAGCAGAGATTGGTTGAATTTTGTAAAGAGTCCACGGGCTCGATCAAAGATAAAAGCATGGTTTTCAAAAGAACGACGCGAAGAGGCAATCGATGCTGGTCGTGAATCAATAGCCCGCCAGATGCGAAAAGCTGGCTTGCCGCTACAGAAAATTTTCGCTGGCCATTCTCTGCTTGAACTTGCCCATGAACTGCACTACCCAGATATCGATGCACTTTACAGCGCGGTCGGCGACGGACACGTCTCGCCAGCATCGATTATCGAAAAGTTGCAACATGCACTTGGGGGAGATGATTCCCATCCGGAAGAGACAATCGAAAAGATTCCAACTGGTGTTGCGACAATTCGCCGAACAAGTACCGCAGTTGAAGTTGAAGGCGTCGACGATGTCCTTGTAAAACTTGCTCGATGCTGCACACCAGTACCTGGAGATAAAATTTTAGGATTTATTACCAAAGGTAGTGGCGTCTCGGTTCATAGAAGTGATTGCGTGAACAGCGATGATTTGCGTGAGCATCAATCAGAGCGGATCGTAAAGGTGAAATGGTTGGCTGGTGCAGGATCACTCTTCCTAGTTAATATTCAAGTAGAGGCGCTGGATCGTGCCAGACTTCTCGCCGATGTGACTCGGGCTCTTTCGGAGCAGCACGTAAATATTTTGAGCGCATCGGTAACCACTTCAAAAGACCGAGTGGCAATATCGAAATTTACCTTTGAAATGGCCGACGCCACACATCTAGATTCAGTACTAGCTGCCGTACGAAACGTTGAAGGCGTCTACGACGTTTACCGCAACTGATTTAAAAAAACGAAATTAACTGAATTCAGCGTGATTCTTCTGCGCCTCAGCAAGCCAAACTTTTCTAGCCTCTGCTGATTCAAGCGAATCTTTTGCTTTCTTTTCATTGCCAGCTACTTTCGCCTTAGCAGCTGCGCTTTCATAGTTAGCAATAGCAGTTGAAAGTTGATCTATAACTTCTTGGGCACGAGCTTTTGCGGCAGGATCAGTCTTACGCCAGAGTTCAGCCTCAGCTTCCTTGATCGCACTCTCTACTGCATGTACACGAGCATCCATGGCAGCGCGCTTATCTCTGGCAGTGATACCGATTTTTTCCCAGTCGCGCATAAGATCACGCAGATCATTCTTCGCCTTCTTGGCATCAGTAAATGGAATAAGCGCTTCAATCGCAACGATCAGGACTTCACGCTTTTCAAGATTTGCACTCATAGAAACTTCACGCCGCTCCAGATCAGCATTTTTAGCAGTGAAGAAAGAATCTTGCGCCGTCTTAAATCGCGCCCACAGCTTCGCTTCATCTTTTGGCTTTCCGCGACCGGCAGCCTTCCAAGAGTCCATCAACGCTTTATAGCGACGTGCAGTTGCAACCCAATCAGTCGATGTCGCCAACTTCTCGGCCTCTTCTACGATTGCAATCTTGGCAGTCGACACGACGGACGCCGAGGCCTCAAGGGAGGCGAAGTGGGTACGTCGGCGCTTGTCGAACTTGTTTCGAGAGGCAGAGAAACGCTTCCATAGATCGGCATCGCTCTTCTTATCTAGTCTTGGCGCACTCTTCCACTCATCCAGCAGAGTCTTAAGGCGCTCACCCGTTGTCTTCCAACTTTCGGAAAGTGAGAGGGATTCGGCTTCTGCCACAATTTTTTCTTTTTCAACAAGAACCTGCGCTAGTCGAGCAACCTTTGCTGCACTTTCGGCAGCTTTCTTAGCTTCGAACTTTTCACGATGGCCCTCGATAAGTGGCTCAATCTGTTCGACCGAGGCAGCAAGAGCATCAAGATCTCCAACACCATTAAGTTCACGAACTTGCTGACGCAGTTTTTTCACCGCTTCATAAGCATCATCGGGGACCATGGCACCAGATGTGATGCGCGCTGCGGTGAGTGCGACATCGGAGGCGAGAGCTTCAAATTTTCTTACAAAGTATGCGAGCGCTTCATCGGCAGTTTTTCCAGGATATGAACCGACTGCCTTCTCACCAGATGATGTTCGAACAAATACTGTTCCATCTTCTGCTACCCGGCCGAATTTAGTTGGATCACCGATCAGCGCTGATGCAGCACTCATAACGGGAATAATCTGGGCCGGAACTGGGCTCTGATTCGGAAGTGGATTCTGGGTATTGTCGATGCTCATGGGTGCCCTTTCAGCGCGTCGGCGGTGTGCCTTCGTTAATGCAACTCTTGTGTAGGGCTCAAAGGTACCCTGTCTCACTAGCCAAGCAAAAACGTGCTCACGGTGAGAGATCATGAGATGAATCTGTGAGATTGGAGGGGTGATGCTGATCAGAGTCCACCCTGCACCCATGTACGCCACGAATTGTTGGGTGATCGCCGAGCGCGCCGGATCAGAGTGCATCATCATCGATCCAGGAATGCCTGACATTAGCGCTGAGATCGAGATGATTATCGAGGAAGAAAATCTCAAGCCAGTAGCGATGCTGCTTACACATGGGCATTTAGATCACATATTTTCAGTAGTTCCGTTGGCCGATGGGTATGACATTCCGGCATACATTCATCGCGAGGATCGCAAAGCGTTATTACATCCTGAAACTATGCACGGCCGCGAGTTTACTGAAACTTTAAAAGGGATCACGTGGAGTGAACCTAAGCGGGTTGAAGAATTTAAAAACAACGCCACCTTTGAAGCCGTTGGCATGAATATCACCGCAATTCACGCACCTGGCCATACAGCGGGGTCACTGATGTTCACCATTAATGATGAATTGTTGATCAGTGGAGATGTTCTCTTTGCCGGTGCAATTGGTAGAACGGACTTACCAAGTGGAAGTGCAGAAGCGATGACTCGCACGCTGACCAACAAAGTTTTACCTTTGCCCGATCATCTTCGAGTCTTACCAGGACATGGACCGGACACGACAATGGCCTTTGAACGCAAGACCAATCCTTATCTGAAAGGATTGCGTGCATGAGTGTCGAGAAAGAAGCAAAAGCGGTTAAGCTCGAAAAAATTCAGGCACCTAAGGGTGTCAGTGAGTATGTTCCTCCACGCTCTGCCGCTTTTGAGTGGGTACGAGATCAATTGATCGCACCGGCCAAGAGCGCTGGTTATCAATTAATGGAGTTGCCAGTCTTTGAAGATACCAATCTATTTTCCCGTGGTGTTGGTGAATCAACTGATGTAGTCAGTAAAGAGATGTACACCTTCGAAGATCGAGGTGGAAGATCGCTCACGCTCCGCCCAGAAGGAACAGCTGGCGTGATGCGAGCAGTGATTGAACATTCACTTGATCGAGGTCAATTACCAGTGAAGGTGTTTTATTCGGGTGCATTCTTTCGTGCCGAGCGTCCACAGGCTGGTCGCTATCGCCAGTTCTATCAAGTGGGTATTGAATCAATTGGACTCGATGATGCGGCAATTGACGCAGAAGTTATTGCACTTGCTGATCGCGCATTTAAATCGATTGGATTATCGCGTTACCGTCTTGAGATTACCTCGCTCGGAGATGCCCAATCTCGCGCCGCGCACCGAGTAGATCTCGTTAAATTTATCGAAACACTTAATCTCGATGAAGCGACGTCAGCCCGTGCTTTTATCAATCCTTTGCGTCTCTTCGATGATAAGCGAGAAGAGATTAAATCAAAGATGGCTAGCGCTCCATTGCTACTGGATTATCTATCTCCGACCTCACAAGAGAATTTCCAAGAAGTGAGAGAATATTTAGACGCACTCAGCATTACATACACAATTAACCCTCGCATGGTTCGAGGCCTTGATTACTACACCGGCACAACTTTCGAGTTCATCCACGATGATCTCGGTGCACAATCGGGTATTGGCGGAGGTGGTCGATATGACTCACTCATGAAGACTTTGGGTGGTTCGGATCTTTCTGGCATCGGCTTTGGCTTGGGTGTCGATCGTGTTTTGCTGGCGGCAGAGGCCGAAGGTGTATTGAAAGCAAATCAATTCGCTAGCGATCTCTTTATTATTCCGCTGGGAAGTGGGGCCAAGCAATTGGCCCTTGAAGTTGCCGAACATCTTCGCCAAAACGGTCTGCGAATTGAGATCGCATTCGGAGATCGCGCTCTGAAGGGTGCGATGAAGGCTGCCGATAAATCAGGCAGTGCTTATGCCCTTGTTATTGGTGACAGTGAAATAGCCAGTGGGAGCGTTGAACTTAAACGAATGTCGGATGGTGAAGTTTCCTCCGTTAAGATTGGCGAGTTACTCGAAGCCATTAAATGATGGCGAGAGAGCTTTGCAGAGAATAGAAAGTAGCGACGTTCATGATTCGTAGCAATGATGCAGGCTCACTGCGTGCTTTCCATATTGGTCAGACTGTCACGCTCGCAGGTTGGGTTGCCAGAAGGCGCGATCACGGGGGAGTTGCATTTATCGATCTCCGAGATGCAACTGGCGCGGTTCAAGTTGTCATTGGGGATGAAGAGCTAGCCGGATCACTTCGTGCTGAATGGTGCTTGGCCATCACTGGCGAAGTCATTGCGCGCCCTGCTGGAAACGAAAACTCTGGCATACCCACTGGTGCGATCGAAGTGCGTGCTGATCAAGTTACAGTCCTCAGTGAATCCGCTCCATTGCCATTTCCGGTTGATACTGGAGTTGAAGCAGATATTTCAGAAGAAGTACGTCTGCGCTATCGCTATTTAGATTTACGCCGTGAGGGTCCGGCAGCCAACCTTCGTCTTCGTTCGAAGGTAACTTCAACTATTCGTCGTGCGATGGATGACTTGGACTTTCTAGAGATTGAAACTCCGTATCTCACTCGATCGACACCAGAAGGTGCGCGAGATTTCCTAGTTCCAGTTCGATTGCAACCAGGTAGTTGGTATGCCCTTCCTCAGTCGCCACAATTGTTTAAGCAGTTATTGATGGTGGCAGGAATGGAGCGTTACTACCAAATTGCCCGCTGTTTCCGTGATGAGGATTTCCGGGCAGACCGTCAACCAGAATTTACGCAATTAGATCTGGAAATGTCTTTCGTAGATCAAGCCGACATCATCGCCGTGGCAGAGAAAATATTGGTCGATATTTGGCGTGAAAGTGTTGGATACACAATCCCAACTCCGATCGCTCACATGACTTATGCCGATGCGATGAATCGCTTTGGATCTGACAAGCCTGATCTTCGCTTTGATAATGAATTAAGAGAAGTAACAGATTTCTTTAAAGAGACTCCATTCCGTGTTTTCCAAGCACCGTACGTTGGCGCAGTGGTGATGCCAGGGGGCGCTAACTCCCCACGTCGCGAGCTAGATGCCTGGCAGGACTGGGCCAAAGCACGAGGTGCAAAAGGTCTGGCTTACATTCTCGTTGGTGATGATGGAACGCTGGGTGGCCCGGTGTCAAAGAACATTACTGAGGATGAGCAGAAAAACATTGCTGCCGCTGTTGGTGCAAAGAATGGTGATGCTATTTTCTTTGCCGCAGGAGATCGATCTTCATCGCAACAATTGCTAGGTGCGGTCCGAATCGAAATCGGAAAACGCTGCAATCTCATAGAAGAAGGCGCATGGAAGTTCGTCTGGGTAGTGGATGCGCCTATGTTTGAACCAACCGATAACGGTGGTTGGACTGCGGTTCATCATCCATTTACTGGTCCTAAGCCAGAGTTTGTTTCAACTTTTGCAACTGATCCTGCTTCAGCGTTGGCTTACGCCTATGACATCGTTCTTAATGGAACTGAATTAGGCGGAGGATCGATCCGAATCCATGACAAGAATATTCAGCGCGAAGTTTTCCGGGTAATTGGACTTAGTGATGAAGAGACAAATAGTAAATTTGGTTTCTTACTTGAAGCTTTTAATTACGGTCCACCTCCGCATGGCGGAATTGCGCTTGGCTTAGACCGAGTGTGTGCACTGCTTACTGGCAGTGACTCAATCCGAGAAGTGATTGCATTTCCGAAGACCGCAAGTGGTGGCGATCCACTCACGGGTGCACCTACTCCGATCACCGCGGCCCAGCGGCGTGAGAGTGCGATCGATTTCAAGCCAGATACGCCCGCAACGTAAAGTGATCAGGTAGGCTTAGAATTAGACCGACAATGTGTGAATAAGAGCGAGGGAGAAGAGCATGGGACCAGGTGGAATTGCCACAATCATGGGCGCCGTTGCTTTGCTCTTTATCGCTATCGCACTCGCCTACGCGTTAATTCGTGTCGGTCGCTTTATTGATGAAGCAAGTGCCTCGCTGAAAGTTCTTACAGTCGAGACAACGCCCCTCATTAACGAGTCAACTCGCACTCTGGAATTGATTAATAGCCCGCTTGAGTCATTTGCTCGAATTACGAAGAATGTAGAAGAAGTAACAACTAAGGCAAGCGAAGTGGCTACCGATTTCATGGATAAAGGTGGCCCGGTGCTCAAAGTCGCAAGCGCCATTATTTCTGCCACCGCAAGTAATAAAGGTCGCGGAAAAAAGAAGAAGAAGGCTGAGTGAATTTAATTCGTGGAATCGGCAGAGATCCGCGCACGTTGGCTGCGCTTTTTTGAATCTGGCAACTCGCTAGGCCTCACCCACACAGTCGTACCCTCAGCATCCTTGATTGCCGACGATCCAAACTTACTTTTGGTTAATGCCGGCATGGTTCCGTTTAAGCCTTTCTTTCTAGGTGAAGTGACTCCTCCCTACAAACGGGCAACCTCAGTACAAAAGTGTGTTCGCACTTTAGATATTGATGAAGTAGGTAAGACAACCCGCCATGCATCATTTTTCCAAATGTGTGGCAACTTCTCATTTGGCGACTACTTCAAAGAAGGTGCAATTACTCTCGCGTGGGAGCTGCTCACTAAGCCAATCGCGCAGGGTGGGTATGGTTTTCCAGAAGAGAAACTCTGGGTAACTGTCTATCTCGATGATGACGAAGCAGCAGATATTTGGCATAAGAAGATTGGTGTTCCTAAGGAACGCATCCAACGTCGTGACATGGCGGATAATTTCTGGTCAATGGGAGTGCCAGGACCGTGCGGGCCTTGCTCAGAAATTTATTACGATCGCGGACCTGTTTACGGCATCGACGGTGGTCCAGTTGCTGATGAGAATCGCTATCTTGAAGTGTGGAACCTTGTCTTCATGCAAAATGAACGTGGTGCTGGTGGTGGCAAAGATAGTTATCCGATCTTAGGTGAGCTTCCAGCAAAGAGTATTGATACTGGTTTAGGTCTAGAACGAATGGCAGCGCTGTTGCAGGGTGTTGAAAATATTTATGAAATTGATACCACTATGCAAATTCTTACTCGTGCAAGCGAACTTTCAGGAGTTCGCTATGGGGAGAATGAGAAATCTGATATTTCGCTCCGAGTAATCGCCGATCATGCACGCACCTCTGCGATGTTAATTGGTGATGGAGTCACCCCGGGTAATGAGGGGCGTGGTTATGTTCTACGTCGCATGATGCGTCGAACGATTCGCAATATGCGCCTTCTTGGTACAAATGATGCCAGCATGGCAGAGCTCACCAAGAGCGCGATTTTGGCGATGGGGCCTCAGTATCCGGAATTGATTACAGATTCAACTCGTATTCTCTCCGTGAGTGCTTCTGAAGAAGAGAGTTTCATGCAAACTCTTAAGAGCGGTACCACAATCTTTGATGTTGCGGCATCATCACTGAAGAGCACGAAATCGACGCTGATGAGCGGTGAGGATGTTTTCAAGTTACACGACACTTATGGTTTTCCCTTCGACCTCACACTCGAGATGGCGCGCGAAGAAGGTTTAGAGATCGATGAAGTTGGATTCACCCGACTTATGGAAGAGCAGCGTGATCGGGCCAAGGCTGATTCGCGGGCAAAGAAGAGCGGTCACACCGATGTCAGTGAGTATAAGAAGATCGTCGACGCAAAGGGACTCTCAGAGTTTGTTGGTTACACCGCAACCCAATCTGAATCCACCGTTACCGGCATCCTGGTTGATGGCCTCTTGTCGCAAGCGGCAAGTGCTGGCAGCGAAGTTGAAATAGTTTTAGATCGAACACCTTTCTATGCAGAAGGTGGCGGACAGTTAGCAGATGGTGGGCGCATCACTCTTGCAAATGGCACCGTGGTTGAAATCGATGACGTGCAGTCACTAGTACCGGGACTTTCTGTCCACCGTGGCCGAGTTCTATCAGGTGAAATATCAATAGGTTCACTTTCACTCGCAGAAATTGATAGCGAGCGTCGTAACGCTATTTCTCGTGCACATACAGCGACACATATGGTTCACAAAGCATTCCGCGAAATTCTAGGAGAGACTGCAACTCAGGCAGGCTCCGAAAATTCACCAGGACGATTCAGATTTGATTTTCCATCGACCGGCGCCGTCTCAGTTAGCGTCCTCAATGATGTGGAAGCTCGAGTGAACACGCTATTGCTTGATGATCTTGCGGTCAGTGCAGAGGTTATGTCTCAGGATGAGGCGAAGAAATTAGGCGCTATGGCGCTATTCGGTGAGAAATATGGTGATCGTGTCCGAGTGGTCAGTGTCGGGGATTGGGCGCGCGAACTTTGCGGTGGTACCCACGTGCTTCGCTCTGGGCAACTCGGAATCATCAAGTTGCTCTCGGAATCTTCGATCGGTGCGGGAGTGCGACGAGTCGAAGCGATCGTTGGAGCCGATGCATATCATTTCTTGGCCCGTGAACATATGTTGCTTAACTCATTGACCCAAATTATTAAAGGCGCCCGGGTGGATGAACTTCCGGTCCGGATTAATGAGCTAGTCAGCAAGATGAAAGATATTGAGAAAGAGCTCGCCACGCTGAGAACTGCGCAAGCCCTTGCTAGCGCTTCCTTGTTGCTGGCCTCTGCAAAAGAGATAAACGGAATTTCATTTATTGGTTCCGCACTTAGTGATGGTTTGGCAGCAGATGATCTGCGACAAGTCGCGCTAGACCTGCGTGCAAGAAATGCGGATTCCGTAGTAGCTCTTACTAGCATCGTAGATGGAAAAGTTGTCTTAGTTGTTGCCGCTAGCGATCGTGCGCGTGCTAAAGGTATTAAATCTGGTGGACTCGTTAAACTTGGTAGTGCGATTCTTGGCGGTGGCGGTGGCGGTAAAGATGATTTCGCCCAGGGTGGCGGCAATGATGGCTCGAAGATTCCAGAGGCCCTTAGCGCTATTGAACGATCCATCGCAGGCGACTAATTGTGCGAATCGGTCGACGTTTAGCCTTCGATTTTGGTGACGTTCGAATCGGTGTTGCGGTCTGCGATAGTGATGGGATTCTCTCTTCCCCGCTCGATTTCTTATTAGCAAAGGATCCATCGCTAAATCAACAGATTAAAGTACTTATCGATGAATATGAGCCAACAAAAATTTATATTGGATTGCCGTTGAACCTTTCCGGGCAAGAGTCTGAGTCCTCGACTAAGGCGAGAGCGTTTGAAGTTCGAATGAATGCGCTTACGAACATTCCTACCGAACTGATCGACGAACGACTCAGCACTGTCAATGCACTTAAGACGCTGAAAGAGGTTGGCATCGATGCAAAGAGAGCAAAAACCCTTATAGATTCAATGGCGGCAGTTGCAATATTAGAATTCGGACTCAAACGTGATCGTCAATAAAGGCGCCCTTGCAAGAGTGATCGCCGCTCTCCTTGCAACGGTTTTGATTATTTTTTCGCTCAGCGTGATTGATCGTGGCCCTAAGGCGCCACCCGACTATGCCTGCGATGTAATTGATGGAGCTGCGAGAGTGTCAATAGATATAGCTGCAGGGGAGTCCGGTTCGCAAATTGCGAGAGAACTCTTTGAGAAGGGCGTGACAAAGTCGATCGATTCATTTTTTAGGGTCGCGGTGAGTGATCCTAGTTCTGAGGGGATCGCACCGGGGCTGCACTCAATTGATAAAAAAATCTGTGCCGAGTTAGCGCTGACGCAGTTGCTCGACTCAGAACGCATCGGTGGTCTGATTCCGATTATCGAAGGTGCGTGGGAGGTTGAAATTGAGAAGCTTTTTGTCGAGGCTGGCTATCCAATCGCCGAGGTTAAGCAAGCATTTGCCAAAGTTGAGATACCCGCTCCTTTTCTCACACTTGAGGGGCTCTTATTCCCAGCACAATATAGTTTCGCAAACGGAACTCCGGCCTTGATCGCGCTAGAACAAATTCTCGCTCGAGCAATTACCGAACTCAGCTCGCTTGGCTACTTTACGCCTGTACGCAATTACTCAGCACCTGAACTGCTCACAATCGCATCAATCATTCAAGCAGAGGGTGATGTGAAAGATTTCGATAAGGTGTCACAGGTTATTTATAATCGACTTAGAATCGGTATGCCGCTTCAGATGGATTCGACTGTTAATTACATTGAAAAACGAAGAGGTCAGATTTTTCTGAGTACGAAATCGACGCTGATCAATTCGCCTTACAACACATATCGTTCTCGTGGTTTACCACCTTCGCCAATCGGTAATCCGGGAAAATTAGCCCTCAGTGCGGCGCTCAATCCTGCTGCTGGCAAGTGGCTCTATTTCATTACGGTCGCTCCGGGGGACACTCGTTTTACTGATAGTTTTGATGAATTCAATGGATGGAAGTTGATCTATAAGGCCAATCTTCGATCCGGCAAGTTTGGAGATAATTGATGTTACGTGGCGCAGTTCTTGGATTTCCAATTTCTCATTCGCTCTCACCAACTCTTCATAATGCGGCATTCACATTTCTTAATCTGCCGGCGGAGTATCAAGCCATTGAGGTGGCCAGCGGAACGTTGCAAGATTTCATCGCGGATAGGTCAGATGATTTTGACTATCTCTCATTAACGATGCCACTAAAGGAAGAGGCGTTGTCACTCGATGTTAAATTCTCCGATCTCGCGCTTCGTATCGGATCTGTTAATACGTTATTTAAGCGCGATGGCAGATGGTGCGGTGAATCCACCGATGGATCTGGATTTCGTGCGGCCCTTGAGTATTCGAATGTAGCTTCTTGCTCCCGCGCTCTCATTCTTGGGGCGGGCGGGACTGCCCGCGCGGTTGCTGGTGCACTCGATGGCTTTGCCGATTCGATTGCTGTACTGGGGCGGACCTCGACTCGCCGCGATGCGTTGCAACACTGCGTAGTCGATTCAGATTTTGAGTATCTTCGTTGGGAAGATGACTTTGATTTGGCTTCATTTGATTGCGTCATTAACACTACTCCTGCTGGGGCGGCAGATTTGTTAGCCGATTACCTTCCGGATGTGATTGACGCAGTTCTCTTCGATGTGATTTATAAACCGTGGCCCACGATCCTGGCTTCACGTTGGTCTGATCATGGTGGCCAAGTAATCAATGGAAAAGAACTCCTTCTCTGGCAGGGTATTGATCAATTTGCGCTGGTACTTGATAAAGAACTCGATCGTGAGGGTCTTTCCCAGTACCTCCGTCCGCTACTTGCTCAAGGTTGATACCCACACCCTGACTTAAAAATAAATTCTGAGCTAAAGCTAGCTCCTAGGCTTCGGTTGTGATTTACCTATTTCTTCCATTTGCACTTTTTATCTCAGTAATTGATCTCAAGGAGCACCGAATTCCGAACTATGCGCTGGTAACTCTCGCTGGATCGACCGCTATCTTTCGCACCTTAAACGAGTTCAAGTCAATCAACTCTCCGATCGCACTTTTGCCGCTGCTACTTGTGTTGATCTTCCTATGGCGTTGGGCAGGTCTTGGTATGGGCGATGTGAAATTTCTTATCGTTATCTTCGCTTTCGTTCTTTTGCCAGATCTTGAGACGATCGAATCTTTCACACTTGCACTATCGGCATTTTTACTGCTTCATCTAGCAATCGTTGCTATTGGGACTCGGATGCTGGTGTCGTCTCTGCCGTTAGCCCCTGCGATATCAAGCGCGGCCTTGCTGACACTTTTGACTTAAATTGTGCGACATTACCCCGCTATTTCTGCCAGAATACGCCTATGCGTTGGTTAACAGCAGGCGAATCTCACGGTCAGGCCCTTTCGGCAATTGTTGAAGGAGTACCGGCTCACGTCACGATTGATTCTTCATTCATTGATTTTCATTTAGCGCGTCGACGGTTAGGTTTTGGTCGAGGTGCGCGGCAAAATTTCGAGGCCGATAAAATTTCAATCCTTGGTGGAATCCGCTTAGGAGTAACACAAGGTGGCCCAATATCAATCCAGGTGGGCAATTCAGAATGGCCCAAGTGGGAGAAGGTGATGTCTGCTGATCCACTTGATGAAAGTGAGATTGCAAACTTGGCACGTAATGCACCTTTAACTCGTCCTCGTCCAGGCCATGCAGATTTAGTCGGAATGCAGAAGTACGATTTTGATGACGCTCGTCCCATCCTAGAACGAGCGAGTGCAAGAGAGACTGCGGCACGAGTCGCACTTGGTGCAGTTGCCCGAGCATTTCTCGAACAGAGCGTAGGAATCACGATTCTTAGCCACGTTGTCTCAATTGGTTCGGTAAGAATTCCAGAGGGAACCTCGCTTCCAAAGAGTGGCGATCTTGAGCGCATCGATAGTGATCCGGTGCGCTGCGCGGATCCTGCGACAAGTGCCAAGATGGTTGCTGAAATTGAAGCCGCACATTCTGATGGAGACACTCTTGGTGGTGTCTGTGAGATTCTGGCATTTAACATGCCACCAGGTTTAGGTTCACACGTTCATTGGGATCGACGACTCGATGCGCAACTAGCAGGAGCGTTAATGGGAATCCAAGCGATTAAAGGTGTTGAAGTTGGTGACGGATTCACTACTGCAACTCGAAAAGGGTCTATTGCTCACGATGAAATTGAGAGGAATTCCGCTGGAGAGATCGTACGTCGCACAGATCGAGCTGGTGGTACTGAGGGCGGAATGTCTAACGGTGAAGTCTTGCGAGTAAGTATTGCAATGAAGCCAATCTCGACGGTTCCAAAGGCACTTGACACAATTGATGTTGCAACTGGAGAACCGGCAAAAGCTATTAATCAGCGATCTGATGTCTGTGCGGTTCCAGCTGCTGGCATCGTTGGGGAAGCGATGGCGGCGCTGGTATTGGCGCAGGCCGTTCTTGAAAAATTTGGTGGAGATAGCGTGGGCGAGACGAAACGAAATTTTGACTCTTATATGGCTCATCTTCGTTATAAGTGACCATGTCGCAAGCATCAGTAGCAGGCCAAGTGGGCCCCCGGGTTATTCTGATCGGACCCCCAGGATCTGGTAAATCTTCTATCGGTCGTTCACTTGGAACTCGGTTAGAGACGCCATTTCATGACACTGATGCGATTATCGAAGAACGCGCCAAGATGTCGGTATCGGAGATTTTTTTGATAGAAGGCGAACCGTTTTTTCGCGCTTTAGAATCTGAAGTTGTCACTGATGAGTTGAAGACCTTTGCTGGTGTGCTCTCTCTTGGTGGTGGTTCAGTCATGGATGCGACTACTCGAGATGAGTTAGAGAAGTGCAGTTCACCGATTGTCTTTCTTGATGTCTCATTATCCAGCGCCGCTCCCCGAGTGGGCTTTAATCGCGATCGACCACTATTGGTGGGCAATCCACGAAGTAAGTGGCAGGAATTGATGAATATTCGCCGCCCAATCTATGAAAAATTAGCAACCTTTACGATTTCAACCGACGAAGGATCTCCTTCTCAGATTTCCCAGAAGATTTCGCGCAGACTGTTCGAATTGGAAGAGGTTTCCTTATGAGTCGTAAGATCGATATCACTGCCGAGATTTCTTACAGCGTTCACTTGACTGATCATTGGCGAGATGAACTGCAGACTCTTACGGCTTTGCGCTCTCGTTGCGCAGTAGTAACCACGCAATTTTTGAAAGATAGAATTGGCAATCTTGACAGCGGTGATTGTGAATTTTTCTATTTCGTTATTCCAGAGGGCGAGGATGGAAAGGGTTTCACAACGCTTATAAAATTGTGGGACTGGCTTGCTGCCGCTGGATTTACACGCAGCGACTTGATTGTTGCAATTGGTGGGGGAGCGGTCACCGATGTTGCCGGATTTGCCGCTTCGTCCTACCTGCGCGGAGTCGAATGGGTTGCGATCCCGACAACAGTTGCAGGTGCCGTAGATGCCGCTGTTGGCGGGAAAACGGGCATAAATAGTGATTATGGGAAGAACTTAATCGGAGCTTTTTATTCACCTATCCAAGTGATTACCGATATTTCTTGGTTTGAAACTCTCTCAGATCGAGATTTTTCAGCCGGGTTAGCCGAGGTAATCAAGTGTGGGTTTATCAGCGATCCCGTAATTCTGGATCTATTAGCGACGCAATCCCTTGCCTCACTTCGCGAGAATAAAACAATGCAGGAAGAAATTGTTTATCGCGCTGTGCAGGTGAAAGCCAAGGTAGTTTCAACTGATTTCAAGGAGAGTTTCGATCGTGAAATTCTTAATTACGGTCACACATTTGGGCATGCGGTCGAAAAACATTCACTCTATAAACTTCGCCATGGAGAATGTGTCGCAATCGGTATGGTATTCATTGCTCATTTGCAGTTAGAACTTGGCTTAATTTCGGGCGATACTTGCGATCTGCATCTCAAGCTACTTACTCAATTTCAACTTCCCACTACCTATTCTCGAGGGAGTTGGCTTGAACTGTTACCAGCCATGAAACTCGATAAGAAGTCCCGTGGCTCGACCCTTCGATTTGTCACGATCAGCGAGATAGGCAAGACACATCGGTTAGAAAATCCATCTGAGCCAGCGATGTTGCGAGCGTATGAGAAGGTATGTCAATGAAAGTTCTTGTACTTAACGGACCAAATTTGGCTCGACTAGATATTAGAGATTCTTCGATTTATGGAGATATGACTTACCCGCAACTTGTTGCACATATTGAAAGTGCTGCTGAAAGTAACGGTTTTGAAGCCGATGTACGTCAGAGTGACGACGAAGCAACAATTATTTCATGGCTCCATGAAGCGGCAGATACCAAGGTGGCGGTGATAATTAATCCGGCTGCATTTACCCATTACTCCTACGCAATCCGTGATGCGGCCGAGTTGCTAAAAAGTCCGCTGATTGAGGTACACCTTTCTAACCCTCTTGCGCGGGAAGAGTTTCGTCATACCTCGGTAATTTCTGGGGTAGCAACTGGGACTATCTCGGGTTTTGGCCCTAATTCTTACTCTCTCGCTATGGCAGCGCTTAAGACGCTCATTTCATAATTTTTCCTGAGGTAAACTGCCGCTCTGAGTAAATGGCCCTAGCTGGCCGCGAAGATGCGAAAAGTTCGTTGATCTTCGAAGTGAACTGGAGCGTTATCGTGGCAACAACAAATGATCTTAAAAACGGTATGACCTTAGATATTGAAGGTTCACTTTGGACCGTGGTCGAATTCCAACATGTGAAGCCAGGTAAGGGACCAGCATTTGTTCGTACCAAGTTAAAGCAGGTAATGACCGGGAAAGTTGTTGATAAGACTTTTAACGCTGGCGTTAAAGTTGAAATTGCCATCCTTGAAAAACGAGAGATGAACTTCCTCTACAAAGAAGGCGACGATTTCGTCTTTATGGATAATGAAAACTTCGATCAGATGACTATTTCAGCTGATGTTGTTGGCGAAGCAATTAATTACATGCTTGAAAACACAGTCGCAATTGTTGCTATCCATGAGAACAATCCGCTCTATATCGAACTCGCGGCATCTGTTGAACTTGTTGTGACATATACAGAACCTGGACTTCAAGGCGATCGCTCTTCAGGTGGAACCAAACCGGCGACAGTTGAAACTGGGATTGAAGTTCAAGTTCCGCTCTTTATTAAACAGGATGAGAAGATCTTGGTGGATACTCGAGATGGTTCATATTTGGGCCGCGCCAACTAGTGTCAGCTCGAAGTAAAGCTCGCAAACAGACCCTTGATTTACTCTATGAGTCTGATATTCGTAGTACAGATCTCGTTGCAACTTTGGCCTCTCGAGATCTTCCCGATGAAGGCCCAGATGCAAGGCCGATTCGCGAATACACCCGAAAGCTCGTAGCGGGAATTTCCGAACACAGTCGAAAGATTGACGAACTGATTGCCACCTATGCCCAAGGTTGGGATATGGATCGTTTGCCGGCCGTGGATCGCAATATTCTAAGGCTGGCCATTTATGAAATTCTTTGGGTGGATGATCTCGCTGATGGGATTGTGATTGACGAGGCGCTGACTCTTGCAAAAGATTTAAGCACCGACAATTCGGCTGGATATATCCACGGTGTTCTTGGACGAATTGCTTCAATTAAGAGTTCACTCTCGCTCTAATCTAGTAATTTTTTACGAGCGAAATTTTCACCTCTTCCACCCAGCTTATAAATGTCTGCGATGGAACTTGCAGTGCGAGCGCGATATTTTCAAGATCAGTTGCTCGTAGCGAAAGCACCTCTCCACCCCAATCACCTCGCCTCATGGCTATCTCCTGCAGATATGTGGTGAGCAGGCGTTTCCATTCGGATTCGGGAAGCTTGGCTAGGGTGCGAAGGTCATAAATAACTCTGCCATTGGTTAAATTCTTGGTTGCGCGAGCAAGAGGCGTAGCAATCAGGCAGATGAGCGGAAGCGAGAAGAGTTCGGCAATCTCGATCAGTTTGGCCAGGCTAATTGAGCGCTCACTTCGCTCGTAGGCGCCCATGGCAAGTGCGGTAATTTTGCCGCCACTTCGTTTCGCTACCTCTTTGAGTGACCATCCGCGTTGGCGTCGCAGTTGCCTGATTCGGTCGGCAATATCGGTTTGGGTTGGGAAAGTCTCATTGCTGCTTACTCTCATAACGCGCAGACTATTGCGGGTGATCCGAGCGATCTCGTTTCTATCCACAGGTCAAGCCAGGACGGTGGTAACCTTGCGCGGCATCCTTTAAGACCCGTCCAGTGAGTCGGGGAAGGAGATTTAAATGAATACCGTTTTGCTTGCCACCGATATGGCACGTGCGCTTTCGCGCATCGCTCACGAAATATGTGAGCGCAATAATGGCGCCTCCACGATTACCTTGCTCGGCATACCAACACGCGGTGCGCATTTAGCTAAACGTCTGGCTCGGTTAATTGAATCCATTGAGGGTGCACCCGTCCAAGTAGGCACGCTAGACACTACTCTTTTCCGAGACGACTTACGACTCAAAGCGCCTCGTGCCTTAATGCCAACGGCGATTCCATCCCTTGGCATTGAAGGAAGAACTGTCGTATTGGTAGATGATGTCCTCTTCTCTGGCCGCACTATCAGAGCCGCACTCGATGCGCTCGGGGATCTTGGTCGACCAGCTCGTGTGCAATTGGCTGTGCTGATAGATCGCGGCCATCGAGAATTACCGATTAGGGCTGACTTCGTTGGTAAGAATATTCCCACATCGTTGACTCAGAGCGTGAAGGTTAATTTATCGGAACTAGATGGTGTCGATGAAGTAACTATCTCGGGGGAGGCCACGTCATGAAACACCTACTCTCTATCGCAGATATCTCCAGAGAAGAAGCGATCACAATCTTAAATACCGCCAACGAATTGGCAAAGGTCAGCGACACCCCAATGAAGAAGCTTCCGACACTTCGTGGGAGAACGATTGTGAATCTCTTCGCAGAGGACTCCACTAGAACCAGAATCTCCTTTGAAGCCGCGGCAAAACGATTATCTGCAGATGTTATTAATTTCTCCGCTAAAGGCTCGAGCGTTAGCAAAGGTGAATCACTTAAAGATACAGCGCAGACGTTGCAAGCTATGGGCGCAGATGCGGTGATCATTCGACACGGTGCCTCAGGTGCTCCAGCTCGGCTGGCCGCGTGCGAGTGGATGTCTGGCGCGGTGATAAACGCTGGCGATGGAACCCACGAACATCCAAGCCAAGCACTCCTTGATGCCTTCACGATTCGTAAACATCTTTCTCACGGTAAGGAAGATCTGGCAGGACTTCGAATAGTAATAGTCGGAGATATTCTTCATTCGCGGGTTGCGCGTTCTAATGTTTTACTGCTCACCAAACTTGGCGCCCGAGTAACCGTCGTCGCACCCCCCACACTGATTCCATATGGAATTGAGAGTTGGCCAGTTGATGTCGCATACGATTTTGATTCAGTAATTGAAACCGCGGATGTGATCATGATGCTGCGGGTCCAATTAGAACGAATGAGCGAACTCTTCTTTCCAAACGCTCGCGAATATTCGCGCTACTTCGGACTTAATAAAGAACGTCTCTCCAGAATGGCTCCACACGCGTTGGTAATGCACCCAGGACCGATGAATCGTGGACTAGAAATTACCGCCGATAGCGCCGATAGCGCTCGATCAGTAATTTTGGAACAAGTGACAAATGGAGTTAGTGTCCGGATGGCAATTCTCTATCTGCTTCTTGCTGGCGATACATCGATTGAAGTGGGTGCATAATGAGTAACGACCAGCGAAATTTCCTCATCAAAGGTGGACACTTGGCCGATGGCGATGGCCGCGATATTCGAATCAGTGATGGAGTAATAACAGAAGTTGGTGAAAATCTTGCTATC
The DNA here is from genome assembly GCA_041687825.1 of Candidatus Planktophila sp. Lineage (GTDB taxonomy): Bacteria > Actinomycetota > Actinomycetes > Nanopelagicales > Nanopelagicaceae > Planktophila. The sequence continues at coordinate 6,576 of JBDNJI010000028.1, read as the reverse complement.
GGAGAGAGCCACGTTGTTGATGCCAACGGATGTGTGATTCTCTCGGGGTTGGTTGATCTTCACACTCACTTGCGAGAGCCTGGCCGCGAAGATTCCGAAACAGTACTTAGTGGCGCGCAAGCCGGTGTGAAAGGCGGCTATGTCGCACTTTCAGCGATGGCCAACACATCTCCAGTTGCCGACACTGCTGGAGTAGTCGAACAGGTCTTTCGACTTGGTCAAGCAACTGGGCTATTGGATGTCTTTCCGATTGGCGCAGTCACCCAAGGAATTGCAGGAAAAGTTCTCGCCGAAATTGGAGCGATGGCTCACTCTGTTGCACGTGTTCGCGTCTTTAGTGACGATGGAAATTGCGTCAGTGATCCGCTCGTAATGAGACGAGCACTTGAGTACGTCAAGCAATTCGGTGGAGTAATTGCGCAGCACGCACAAGAGCCTTCGCTAACAATTGATTCCCAGATGAACGAGGGAGTGGTGAGTGCACTCTTAGGGCTTAAGGGTTGGCCGGCAGTTGCAGAGGAAGCGATCATTGCTAGAGATGTCCTCCTGGCGCAGCATGTGGGTTCTAGACTGCATATTTGCCATCTCACAACTGCTGGTGGTGTAGAAATTATTCGTGCAGCCAAGGCTCGTGGAATTCAAGTCAGTGCTGAAGTAACTCCTCATCATCTACTGCTCACCGATGAATTAGCACGTGGCTTTGATCCAATCTTTAAGGTGAATCCACCACTTCGCACGCAAGCAGATGTCTTGGCCCTACGTGGCGGACTTGCAGATGGAACTATCGATATTGTTGCAACCGACCATGCTCCTCACCCTGGAGAGAGTAAAGAGTGCGAATGGCAAGAAGCTGCCTTCGGAATGCTTGGACTTGAACACGCTTTATCAATTATTTCGGCAACGATGGTTGAGACGGGGCTGATGACATGGGTCGATGTGCAGGATCGAATGAGCGTTGCACCTGCCCGTATTGCCGGTTATGAAAACCATGGATGTGTAATCGAAGTTGGATCACCTGCCCATTTAACGATTGCGGATACAAACTCCACCTATCGTGTTGATCGAGATCAGTTAGCATCAAAATCTAAGAACACTCCCTTTCACGGCATGGAGTTTAAGACAAAAGTTGTTGTTACCTTCTTCAATGGAAACGTTGTTTACCATGATGGGAGATGCGCATGAGCAAAGCATTTCTGGTGCTAGACGATGGTCGTATTTTTGAGGGTCAAAGTTGGGGTGCGACTGGTCGCACTTTCGGTGAAGCTGTCTTTCAAACGGGGATGACGGGATATCAAGAGACTCTGACAGATCCTTCTTATCACCAGCAGATCGTCGTGATGACAGCGCCTCATATTGGAAATACTGGAATGAATACACAAGACAATGAGAGTTCTCGTATCTGGGTCGCTGGCTTTGTGGCAAGAAATCCTTCACCTATCACTAGTAATTGGCGTAGTGAAGAGTCATTGACCGATGTCATGGCGGCGCAAAATATTGTTGGAATCTCAGGGATAGATACTCGGGCGCTGACCCGCCACTTGCGCGATCGCGGCGCAATGCGAGTAGGAATATTTTCTGCGCTCGGACTAACAAGAGAAGAGATGGTGATCGAGGTACGAAAGAGCCCGCAGATGAGCGGATCTTTCCTCAGTCAAGAGGTCTCAACACCAACTTCCTACATCGTGTCGTCAGTCGGTGAACGAAAATTTGTAGTTGTAGCGATTGATCTTGGGATCAAGTCCGCAACACCACGAGCGATGGCACTTCGTGGAATCGAGACCCACGTTTTACCCTTTAATTCAACGGTAACAGAGATCCTTGCCATCAACCCTGATGGTGTTTTTCTCTCTAATGGACCGGGTGATCCATCGACCATGACCGTAATAGTTGGTGTTGTGCGCGAATTATTAGCCCTTGGTGTCCCAATTTTTGGAATCTGTTTTGGTCATCAGATTCTTGGACGCGCACTTGGCTTTGAGACATACAAGCTTGCCTTCGGTCATCGAGGAATTAATCAACCAGTCATTGACAAGCGAAATGGAAAAGTTGAAATCACTTCACACAATCATGGATTTGCAATCAAAGCTCCAACCGATGCTAACTTCACAACCGTCTATGGCCCAGGTCGGGTTACTCATGTCTGTCTGAACGACGGAGTGGTTGAAGGTTTAGAACTACTCGAGTTAGGCGCATTTAGTGTTCAGTACCACCCAGAAGCAGCAGCTGGTCCGCACGATGCCTCATATCTCTTCGACCAATTTGTCGATGTCATGGTTAAATTTAAGCGAACTGAGATGGTGGAGTAATGCCGTTAGATCAATCGATAAAAAGTGTTCTAGTTATTGGCTCCGGCCCCATTGTGATCGGACAGGCATGCGAGTTTGATTATTCTGGCACTCAAGCATGTCGCGTACTCCGCGCCGAGGGAATCCGAGTAATCCTGGTGAACTCTAACCCGGCAACTATCATGACAGATCCTGAATTCGCGGATGCAACCTATATCGAGCCAATTACTCCTGAATTTATCGAAAAAATTATCGCAAAAGAGCGACCAGATGCAGTCCTGGCAACACTTGGAGGCCAAACCGCACTTAACGCTGCAATCGGTTTATTCCAAGCAGGAACTCTCGAACGCTACGGAGTAAAACTTATAGGTGCTGATGTCGAAGCTATCGAACGCGGTGAAAATCGAGAGATTTTCCGCACCATCGTTGCAAAGGTAGGAGGCGAGTCTGCTCGTTCAGTAATTTGTCACACAATGGATGAAGTCCTCGAGGGAACCAAGATTTTAGGTTATCCAGTTGTCGTTCGACCTTCATTTACTATGGGTGGACTTGGATCAGGAATTGCATTTGATGAAGCCGCGCTCAATCAAATCGCTGGAGCCGGACTGCGACATAGTCCAACATCCGAGGTGCTCTTAGAAGAGTCGATTATTGGTTGGAAAGAGTACGAACTCGAGGTAATGCGTGATTCGCGCGATAACGTGGTAATCGTTTGCTCGATTGAGAATATTGATCCAATGGGTGTTCACACAGGGGACTCAATCACAGTCGCGCCAGCTCTTACGCTCACAGATGTCGAGTATCAGAAGTTACGAGATCTCTCTATTAAAATTATTCGAGAGGTTGGTGTTGCAACCGGTGGTTGCAACATTCAATTCGCAGTAAATCCAGAAGATGGCCGAATCATTGTGATTGAGATGAACCCACGCGTCTCACGCTCCAGCGCGTTGGCATCAAAAGCAACTGGTTTTCCGATCGCCAAGATCGCAACCAAACTTGCGATCGGTTACACGTTAGATGAGATTCAGAACGACATCACCAAGGTCACTCCGGCTTCCTTTGAGCCGAGTCTTGATTATGTTGTCGTAAAGGCACCACGTTTTGCATTCGAGAAATTCCAGGATGCAGATCCACGCCTGACCACCACTATGAAGAGTGTTGGCGAAGCGATGGCGATTGGTCGATCATTTACGCAAGCGCTTATGAAGGCGTTGCGTTCGCTGGAGCGAAGGGAAGCAATCTTTACCTTTCCAAAGGAGATCAATCAGGTCTCTGTCACGACGCTAATGGATTCAATTGCAATTCCTACTGAATATCGGTTGCAGCAAGTTCAACAAGTGCTGTGGGCGGGGCGATCTATCGAACAGGTTTTTCAGATTACAAAGATCGACCGATGGTTTCTCACCCAAATTGAAATGATAAATAGCGCAGCGCGTGAGATTTCCCAATTGGGTGAACTCACAACTGAGATTCTTCGCTTTGCAAAAGAGAATGGGTTTTCGGATGCACAGATCGCACAGCTACGAGGCTCCTCCGAAGACGAAGTACGTAAGGCAAGGATTCATCTAGAGGTACGTCCAGTGTACAAAACGGTGGACACCTGTGCTGGTGAGTTTGAAGCATTCACTCCTTATTACTACTCATCTTATGAAGAAGAAAGTGAAGTCAAGGCGCGAACTAAGCCGGCAGTGATTATTTTAGGTAGCGGTCCTAATCGCATCGGGCAAGGAATCGAATTCGATTACTCATGTGTTCATGCATCCTTCACTCTTCGTGAGGCTGGTTATGAAACAATTATGATCAATTGCAATCCTGAGACAGTTTCGACCGACTATGACACAAGTGATCGTCTCTATTTCGAACCTCTCACCTTAGAAGATGTACTAGAGGTCATTCATGCTGAAACGCTGGCTGGGCCGGTACTTGGTGTGATCACTCAACTTGGTGGTCAAACTCCGCTTGGATTAGCAGCCGGACTTAAAGCAGCCGGCGTCACAATCCTTGGGACAAGTCCTGAGGCGATTAATTTGGCGGAAGATCGCGGAGCTTTTGGCGATGTTTTGCATGCACAAGCTTTGATTGCGCCCGAGTTTGGTATGGCATCTACTCAGATGCAGGCACTGGAAATTGCTACTCGTATTGGTTATCCAGTCTTGGTACGCCCATCTTTTGTACTAGGCGGGCGCGGTATGGAAATTGTCTATGACGACGCGGCTCTATCTTCCTTCATCGCTAGAGCGACCGATATCACTCCCGATCATCCGGTATTGGTTGATCGCTTCTTGGATAGTGCGATTGAGATCGATGTCGATGCTCTCTACGATGGTGATGAACTCTTCTTAGGTGGCGTTATGGAACACATTGAAGAAGCCGGAATTCACTCCGGTGACAGTGCTTGCGTTCTTCCCGCAATGACTATCTCTGATTCGCAATTAGAGTCAATTCGTTTGGCAACGCTCAAGATTGCCCAAGGTGTTGGTGTTCGCGGATTGATAAATATCCAATTCGCAATCGCAGATTCAATTCTTTATGTTTTAGAAGCCAACCCGCGAGCTTCGCGAACCGTCCCATTTGTCTCAAAGGCAACTGGCATTGCACTTGCTAAGGCGGCCGCCCGAATCTCAATGGGGGTTTCAATTGCCACGTTACGTGAGGAAGGATTCTTGCCGGCAACTGGCGATGGCGTCGCAAAAGGAATCTCAGTCAAGGAAGCCGTGCTTCCGTGGAATCGTTTTCGCAGAACCGATGGGCGTGGTGTTGACGCAGTCCTTGGTCCAGAGATGCGTTCAACTGGTGAAGTAATGGGAATTTCAGATTCTTTTGGTGCAAGCTATGCCAAGAGTCAGATCAGTGCTTTCGGATCACTTCCAAAAAGTGGTGCGATATTTATTTCATTAGCCGATAAAGATAAAGAGTCGGGTATTAACCCAGCCAGGGATCTTTCGGCTATGGGCTTTAGACTCTTTGCCACCGAAGGAACAGCTTCTTATTTACTTGAGCATGGAATTTCTTGTGTCCAGGTGCGTAAAAATTCTCAAGGCGTAGGCCCTTACGGTGAGAAGACAATCGTTGATCTGCTCAACGCGGGAGACATTGATCTCGTGATTAATACTCCAGTTGGACGCGGAACTCGCATCGATGGTTGGGCCATTAGAACTGCTGCAATCCAACGTGGTATACCTTGCATCACAACAACGGCCGGCTTTAGCGCTGCAGTACAGGGTATTGTTGCGCTGCAATCAAATGTTCTGGATGTGAAGCCGATTCAAGATTGGTTGAGTGGTCGATAGTATGAATACGATCAATAAGAACGCAGCGCAGATAAGTGCAACTATTCTCAGTAATAAACGAGTGGGCGCTTACTACCAAATCATTCTCGCAATCGGTGACCTCGCTTCCGCATGCCGGCCCGGAAATTTTGTGGCGCTAGCTGTCGGTGGTGATTCATCTCGAATGGTGTTGCGAAGAGCGTTTGCGATCTCACGAATTACGCACGGAAGTGCCTCTGGCGGAGCGATGGAACTCATCGTCGCACCCCACGGAAGTGGCTCGAAGTGGCTCTGCGAACAGAGTGAAGGTGTTGAGATTGATATTGTGGCACCGCTTGGAACTGCATTTGGCATTCCAACGACACCAGTCAATGCACTCTTAGTGGGCGGAGGGTATGGCTCTGCGCCACTTTTTGGATTAGCAGAAGTTCTTAAAGCCCGCGGATGTCGCGTCGACATGATTCTCGGCGCTAGTACCGGGTCAAAAATTTATGCACCACTCGAAGGGAAGCGCAGCACCTCTACGCTCAAGATCTTTACCGAAGATGGCACGATGGGGGAGCAGGGCCGGGTCACGGCCCCGATTGCAAAACTCGTAACTGAGGGAAGCATTGATGTTATTTATTCTTGCGGACCCATGTCTATGCTGCGCGCAATCTCTGATATTACAAACGGTACTGAAGTTGTGCATCAATGCGCAGTAGAGGAAGCGATGGCTTGTGGTATCGGTATTTGCATGACGTGCGTTCTTCCTGTTCAGCAAAGTGATGGCACCGTGAAAATGCTTAGATCGTGTATCGATGGACCAGTAATGGATGGATCGCTAGTTGCATGGGATGTTGTCGGCAAAGTTCCTCCGGTGGTCGTATGAGCACTTTGAATTTTTCAACAAACCTCGGAGACGCTCTCTTTGACTATCCAATATTTACCGCAAGTGGATGTGCCAGTTCAGGTAAGGAACTTTCGCAGTTCTTCGACCTAAAAGATATTGGGGCAGTTGTCACAAAATCAGTAATGAATAA
>JBDNJI010000027.1:0-33548 GCA_041687825.1 Candidatus Planktophila sp. | reverse complement strand
TCAGAACGAGGAATGCATTGACGACGCCCATTTGTCCAACAATCACCGCACTATTTTGGGTAGAGCGCAGATTTGCTGCGGTAAATAGCGTTGGAGAGAGAAAAGATGACCCAAGACCACCAATTGCGAATCCAAGAATCGCAGAAAGAAATGCCAAGTTTTTTGAGTAATCGACCAACATGGATGAAGCGAGAATAAATCCAATAAAACCAAAACCTCCAACGAGGCTTCCAATCTTGACCATCTTTTGTAGCGGTATATATGGGGTCACTTTATGGATTCCCAGACGGCCAACAATCATGGCAATAAAGGCGACAATGTAGGGAACCGTGGCAAGAGATCCACTCACGCCAATAGTTTCTTTGGCATAGATTGCAGACCAATCGGCGGTTGCAAATTCAACAAGGATCGCACAGATGAACGCGAGTGAGACTAAACCGTCGATTCGAAACGAAGTAAAGAGTTCTGTAAACCGAAAATTATCTTCTTTGGTTCTGCTCGGCTTAATAATCTCTGGGTCAAGTTTTTTGATATAAATGAGAATTGCGATCAATAAAATTGCACTCAGTACATTGATATGAAGAGATATCCCTACAAAGCTCACGAGGATTCCAGAAAGTACAGCAGTTGAGACAGCACCGGCGGTCCAGAAGCCATGCTGGCGGCTCATAATCATTACTCCGGCCCTATCCTGAGCATGAAAAGCCTGCGCGTTAACTGCGACGTTGAAGGCTGAAATTACCGCACCATTAAATATTTGCAGAATTATAAAAATGGAGGCCGAATTCAAATGGACGATAATGCTTGCAGTCAGACACATGCCAGTTGCGGCAAAAATCAATACAACCTTGGCGCCATACTTATGAACCAAGTGGCCCGTGATGATCAGCGCCACAATTGAACCGATGCTGCCAAAACTTACATAGGTTCCAAATTCTCCATTTGAAATCCCTAGATTTGCCTTTACCTCAGGAAAGCGCGGAACCCAACTCATGATTTGAGCAGCAAAGAGGAAGAAAAGTACTGCTACATATTTCTTCTCATCGGCTATTGAGAGCCCAATTTTAGAAGAGAGCATTAGCCAACTCAGCCCTGGCTTTAATTACCCGAGGATCTGTGGGATCGACAAGTGAAAATAGTTCTAACAGGCGATTTTTCACAACTTTTTGCTCATCTCCGGATGTAGCTTTGATCAGCGCAAGTAATCGAATAAATGCAGGCTCTACACTGCCGGTAGCAACTTCAATATCAGCAGATTGCATCGCCAGTAAAATATTTTTGAGATCTGAATTTGCTGAGGCAATCGTCTTCTCAGGATCCAGCCCCACAATTCGAATTTGTAATTGAGTGTGGGCTAAACCTAGCTTTGCATAGGGATCTGTAGGTTTGCGAGCAAGAAATCTCTTATAAGCATCCTCGGCGGTAGTTAAATCGCCAACTTCAAGAGCAGCCAGTGCCTCTGCCTCTTCTGGTTCTATCGTCTCTTCTGGAACTTCCCCAATTCCCTGTTCGGCAGCAACTGTGAGAAGTTTGGTGATCACACTTTTAATACTCTCTTCTCCGATAGCTTCTTCAAAGAGTGGAATAGGTTGTCCAGATATGAGTGCTACGGCGTAAGGAACCGAGCGAGCTTGCAGCGCTTGTGCCACATCAGGCTGCGCATCCACATCCACGCTTCCAAGTTCCCAAAGGGAAGGATCTTGCGCATTGAGTGCGCCAAGGATCGCGAGCGTATCGAGAGATTGTGGTGAGCGACTTGTCCAACAAAGCAAGATCACAGCTTTAGTCATCGATAACTCAACGAAATCTGTAGCAAGGTTTTCAACAGTGACTGCTCTACCAACTTCAATCTTTGCCGCAGTTGGTGCGGGTTTTCCGAGCGAACTCAAATCAAATGCCTGTCCAAAATTAGGAGGCAGTGACATTGCGATCAACTCCTGAATCTCTTCTAAATGGAAGCACGTCTTCGATATAACTGCGTGCCGCAAAGTCTAGTCCCACATCGTGGCCAGCCTTCTCGCTGAGATACCAGCGATGTTCAAGTGCCTCGTGGAAGAACTGAGCAGATTCGATTCGCCCGCGAAGGTCCGCTGGAATGAGTTCAACGGTTGGATCGAAAACCTGATGAAGCCATGATTTTGCAGATTCATGGATTGGTGGGTGCGGCAATGGCTCTCGTCCTCGAAAACGATCAAATGATGCAAGCAACCTTTTAGCCTGCAGCTCTTCGGTTTCAAGACCCACGAGATCACGAAGGCGTTGCTGGTGATATCCAGATTCCACAAGTTTTGGTTGGAAGAATAATTTCTGGCTATCTCCATCGAGCGTGACCGAAACCTCTTCGACTGCAAAACCTAAATCGTGGAGTTGGCGCATGGCGCGTTCGACAGCATGGCGGTCTTTTGGATCAAGTATCTGTCGATCTTTAAGGGCGGCCCAAATTCTTCGGTATCGATTTATCACGGTATCACTTGCACGAATGGGATCCATGCCCGGAAAAAGAACTCCTGATAGCGCAAGATCTTCCAGCTCAGCTGCCACATTAAAATGTGCAATCTCTAAATCATGTTCACGTTGACCATTACTTAAACTTTTTTGAAACTCTCCGGTTTCAGCATCGACTAAATAGGCAGCAAATCCTTCTGCGTCACGGCGAAATAAAGTATTCGAGAGAGAGCAATCTCCCCACCAAAATCCTAATAAATGTAATCGCACAAGTAAGAGTGCTAGCGCGCTGGCCATCAAAGTAATTTCATGAGCAGTAACATCCTTGCCGCTAAGTAGCACGCGGTACGGAAGTGAATACGGTAAAAATCGAGTTGCCAGCGCACAAGGTAACTCTTCACCTGCAGCATCAGTGCGACCTTCAATAACTGCAATTGGTTCAACACTTGGCGCACCAAGGTGGGCTAATTCGCGCAGCGCCTTATATTCTCGATTTGCGAATTCTGAGACAGTCTCTTTGATTGCATAAACTTCAGAATCCGGGTCATCAGTAGATCGAACTAGTCGAACTACGTGGCGGGAAATACCGCGTTTCTCAGTCAGGGCTGGATCTTCTGGCCACTCTTCTAGGCTGACCTGCCACGGCAAACCGGCTACGGATGCGATCTCCTCACCCAGTCCCGTTATGTGCAGCGCCATAGTGGAATTCTCTCACTCTATTGAGGTGATACCTCGGTCTTTACGACTCCGTCACTTAGAATGGAGATATGTCACACCAAAAGAACGAAGAATTCGGCATTGCCGGCTTACCAATCAACCGCGCACATCCTTTTTACTTCGGATTTACCGCAGCTCTTGGTGCACTCACCGCCATCGTCTTATTGCGGGCGCTAGCCAGTGCCAGTCAAATTTTTATTATTATTATCTTTGCACTCTATTTAGCTATAGGTGTAAATCCACTTGTTGAGCTTTTGCGTCGGCGTGGATTATCACGTGCCGCGGCTGCAACAACGATTTCAGGGCTGGTGCTGCTCTTCTTAATCTTCTTTATTGCAGTAGTAATTCCGCCAGTAGTCTCACAAGGGACATCACTAATTGAATCAGCGCCGTCACTACTTGGAGATTTAAAATCACACCCAGTGATCGCAGATATTAATACTCAATTTGGAATCATCGATACGCTTCAGAAAAACCTCTCTGATATCACCTCTAATGGAACTCTGATTTTCTCAGCATTTGGTGGAGTTGTCGGGGTTGGCAAGACAGTGCTCTCTGGTGCATTTACCGGTCTGACGATAATTATTTTGACCCTCTACTTCATCGTTGGTCTGCCGCAAGCCACTTCCTTTGGGCTGCGCTTTGTGCCTGCGTCTCGACGTGATCGAGTTGCCAGATTAACTAACGCCATTATTTCTAGAGTGGGGTCATTCGTCGGTAGCCAAATACTGATCGCGTCTATGGCATCAATCTTTGTCTTCTTACTCAGCCTTGCGCTCGGATTACCATCGCCATTTGCGATCGCAATTATCGTCTTGTTCTGCGGATTTATTCCACTTATCGGTCACTACATCGGAAGCTCAATCGTGACGATGATTGCACTTACCCAGTCGCTCACCGTAGGAATAGTCGCACTTGTTACTTACATTATTTATGTTCAGATTGAGAACTATGTTGTTACCCCTAAAATTATGAGGCGCTCTCTCAACGTCCCAGGTGCTGTCACAATTATTGCCGCGCTACTGGGAACGTCACTCTTTGGACTCATCGGAGCACTACTTGCGGTGCCGATTGCGGCATCTATTATTTTGATTTTAGATGAAGTTGTACTTCCGCAAGCAGAGAAAATTTAATCCGCTAATTCGGTAGGAAGCGGCAAGCGCTCTGGGGCGATGACTCTAGTTATCTCGGTGAGTACTAAATGTACAAATGGCTCACCAACCCACAGATGTTTTGCGCCATCGATGGCGATGAGTTTCATATGCGCGATTTTAGAAAATCGCTCACATGCCTGTTCGGGACGTAAATAATCATCAAACTCAGGAATAAGCGCTGTTATTGGGCGTGGATCAGTAATCCAATAATCGAGATCGCTCACTTGTGAATATTTTAATGGCGGGCTCAATAGAATTAGTCCTCGCACATGTGAATCGTGCGCATGACGCAAGGCTAAATCCGTACCAAAGGACCATCCACAGACCCACAGTTCTTTGATCTTTAAATCGTCATAGCAATACTTAATCATCGCTTCGACATCGTATTTTTCGCTATCCCCGTTGTCATAACTTCCAGTACTTGTGCCGGCATCACTTGTTGTCCCACGTGTATTGAATCGAATCACAGTAATTCCTGCCATTTCAGGCAATCTGTTTGCAGCTTTTTTAAAGATGTGTGAATCCATCATTCCGCCACCAGTTGGATTCGGATGCAGCGCCAAGAGACCGCGAGATGGTCCGCCCTGAACAATCGGTGATGCAACTTCTCCCACCAATATCACGCCATCTGATGTGGTGACCGTAAAAGGTATGTGATGAGCCGGCAGCACAGTACTTGGGCGAATCGGGCTGCGCTGAACTGGATCCATCATGGGCCTCAGTCTAGTCTTGAGACATGAATACTTTTCCTTCTCATAACCCAGTCACTGGTCAAGTAATTGCCGAGCATCAAATCTTTTCACGCAGCGATGTTGATGAGGCCGTTGCTAGCGCACGTGCCGTCATGAGCGCTTGGCAATTAATCGGATTCAAGGGGCGAAAGAAAGCGTTGCTGCAATGGAATAGTTTTCTGATGGAAAATATTGAAGAACTAGTCACTGTGGTTTCACTGGAAACTGGAAAACCAAAAAGTGATGCGACTTTAGAGATTTCACTTGCACTTGGCCACCTCGGCTGGGCAGCGCGCAATGCCGAAGAAATAATGCGTACTTCTCACCGTGCATCAGGTTTACTGATGGCCAACATGGTTGCAACTGTGCAACGCTCTCCACTCGGAGTCGTCGGAGTCATCGGTCCTTGGAATTATCCGGTCTTTACGCCAATGGGCTCCATTTCATATGCACTTGCAGCTGGAAATACAGTTGTCTTTAAACCAAGTGAGTACACGCCGGCGGTTGGCCAATATCTCGCCGAATCATTCCTGGAAGCCACCGGCCTGGTAGATGTCTTTACCTGCATTACCGGATTGGGCGAGACTGGGAAATTTCTCTGCGAAAGTGGAGTCAATAAATTGGCATTCACCGGATCGACCGCAACGGCAAAATTGGTGGCGGCAAGTTGCGCACAGACCATGACGCCAGTGGTGCTCGAGTGTGGAGGTAAAGATCCAGTGATTGTTGACCGAGATGGCGACCTCAAGCGCGCCGCCGATGCAACAGTCTGGTCTGCAATGTCGAATGCTGGGCAAACATGTATTGGCGCTGAAAGAGTCTACGTACATCGCGATGTCGCAGATGAATTTATTCGGCAATGTGTCGAGATTGCGAGTTCGCTCAAAGCTGGGTCACCGGATGAAGCAAATTATGGCCCCGCCACCATGCCAAAGCAGATCGCAATCATTGAGGCTCATATTAAGGATGCGATAAGTAAAGGTGGCACAGTAGTTTTGGGCGGCGTTAACTCAGTGCGTACACCATTTGTAGATCCAGTAATTATCACGGATGTCCCAGAAGATTCGACAGCGATTACTGATGAAACCTTCGGTCCAACACTTGTGATTAATCGAGTAGATAATATGGAAGAGGCGATCGCCCTTTCAAATGCCTCACGCTATGGACTTGGTGCATCGATTTGGTCCAAGCGTCATGGAAAGAAAATTGCTGCACATCTAGAGTGTGGCATGGTTGCCATTAACTCAGTTATTTCATTCGCCGCTATCGCATCTGTTCCATTCGGTGGCGTGAAAGATAGTGGATATGGGCGTATCCATGGCCCTGAGGGAATTCTAGAATTTACATATCCGCGTAGCGTTGTGCGTGCTCGCTTCCAAATTCCCATTGCATTTACATCATTTAAAAGAACTGCGGGAAACGACAAGTTAATTGTTAGGCTAAATAAAATTCTAAAAGGAAGACTCGGCTAGAAATTTTTTGGGCGACGATGATGTCGCTTACTCCAACAAATGTTGTGCCAGTGTCGGCGTAAATCTTCTTCACCATCTCGCCACGCAACAGTGTGTGGCGTTGCCATCGGAATCATCTGATCACATCCGGGGCAGCGATAAGGTTTTGATGCCGCTGATCCTGTGAGTTGTCTTACGACCCAGAGACCATCAGCATCTTCTACAAAACTTTGATTTGAGGGATTTATCTCACGATGCTCATCATTGCCGCCTGATCTTCCTTTTTTAGGATAGTTACGGCGCGGGCTCATATTCTATTTTCTCGCACTTTTGCCCTCAATGTGGCAAAGTGGAGCATATGAGCACTGTGATTGAGGTCAATGGGCTTCGTAAGAGCTACGGAGATCTGATCGCCCTTGATGGTATTGACCTCTCAATTTCTGCCGGCGAAGTCTTTGCTCTCCTTGGCCCCAATGGCGCTGGAAAATCCACCGCAGTTGAGATTCTTGAAGGTTTTCGAAGCCGAGATAGCGGCCAGGTACAGGTACTTGGGGTTGATCCATCAGTGCGCGGTGAGCAAGCGCGAATCTGGCGAGATCGAATCGGGATTGTTTTACAGAGCAGCAATGATGCTGGCGACCTCACGGTCGGGGAAAGTATCCGACATTTTGCACGCTATTACTCAGATGCGCGCGATCCAGAAGAAGTTATTGATGCAGTGGGTCTGCGCGAAAAAGTCGATTCACTCATCCGAACTCTCTCGGGCGGACAACGTCGACGGGTGGATGTGGCGCTGGGCATTATTGGAAATCCAGAGCTGCTCTTTCTCGATGAGCCGACAACTGGGTTTGATCCGAAGGCTCGTCGAGATTTTTGGGCGCTCATTCGCCAACTTAAAGATGAGGGTCGAACAATTTTACTGACGACCCATTATCTGGACGAGGCAGAGGCGTTGGCTGATCGGCTGGCAGTTATCAATAAAGGAAAAATTATTGAAGTCGCCACTCCTTCGACCTTAGGTGGACGTGCGACATCACTTGCACATATTTCATGGCGCGAAGACGGAGTAGTTAAGACCGAGCGTGCCCCTGAGCCGACAGCGCTAATTTTAGAATTATCGGCTCGTTTCGGTGGCGAGATTCCCGAACTCGTCGTCAAGCGTTCGACGCTCGAAGATATCTACCTAGAGATGATTGGGGGCGAAGATGCGTAAGAGTGCAACTCAAGTCAAAACCCCTTCAACTCTGACTCTCGGAGTTCTCCGAGGAAATATCGAGTTACGCTCATTTATGAGACAGCGTGAATCCGTTGTATTCACAATCGCCTTCCCACTTATCCTGCTTGGAATATTTGGTTCAGTTTTTTCTGAAACCATCGCACCGGGTGTAACTTTTAGCCAATATTTTGTGGCTGGCATGATTGCATCAGGCCTGGTGAATTCAGGCTTCCAGAACCTGGCAATTATGATTCCGATCGAACGCGAATTTGGTTCACTTAAACGGCTGCGTGGAACTCCAATGGCAGCAACGAGCTACTTCATCGGTAAATCCATACTCGTCTTTGTCACAATGTTGATCCAGGTTCTCTTACTATTAATCGCTGGTGTCGCCTTCTTTGGAGTAGAGCTGCCAACAGATCCATTTAAGTGGTTCACATTCACATGGCTGATTATTTGGGGTAGCGCTGCTTCTACAACACTTGGCATAGCCTTTTCAGCAATTCCTAAAAGTGGACGAGGTGCATCCGCCATCGTCTCCCCAGTTGTCATCGTCTTGCAATTCATTAGCGGTGTTTTCTTTATCTTTACTCTGCTTCCTGCCTGGATGCAGCAAATAGGGGCAATCTTTCCACTCAAATGGATGACACAAGCGATGAGATCTGTCTTTCTGCCCGACTCCTTTGCGACGCAAGAAGTTGCGGGCCAATGGGAGCTCGGCAAATCTTTTTTAATCATCAGTATCTGGTTAGTAGTTGGGCTTTTCTGGTCACTACGAACTTTTAAATGGAGCGATCGATGAAATTATCTACCTTTATAACTCCACTCACACTCGTGATTTTCATCAGCTTGACTCACCCTGTTGCCGTTGCGCAGACTCCTGCAGCAGAGACTTCTTCGGTTACTGCATCACCTTCGCCAACGAATAAAACCACTCCAACGCCGACTGCTAAAGCGAAACCTAAGCCTTCTCCAAAGAAGAAGGTGCAATTGATTAAGCCTTCGCCATCACCAAAGTGGCCGCCGGTTGGCTTTAAGGCAATGGGAGATGTTTATTACCGAACACCATCGACTGAAGTGATGATGAATGTTGCAGCCAATAATCCAGCTCTCTCGAAGGAAATTGTTACTTGTAAAGAATTTGCTTGTGGTCGCATTCAAGTGGCGGCTTTAATTAGCTGTCGCTATTGGGAAGTTACTTCGAAGGTGGTTTCACCAGTTCCCAACGTTCCAAAAACTTTTCAGACTTTAGGAACCTTGCGTACGCTCGCCAAGCGAACTACCGAAAAGACAATCTCAACCTTGGTCTTAAAATCCGCAGAGAAGTACTCAGGATTTATTGCGGTTGTGCCCACCACTATTACCTGTCATCAAGATCCACCGACGCAACCAATACCTAGTTCGATCTATCTGCCGGTGGTTGTTGCTACACCTTAATTAACGATTTGCTCCAGGAACCCAGAGTTGATCACCGATATCTTTATTTGCATATCGTGCAAGCACAAAGAGTAAATCTGAACATCGATTAAGGTACTTAGCGGTCAATGGATTGACCCCTCCACCGAATGCATGAATTGCTGCCCATGTGCAACGTTCAGCGCGACGTACAACGGTTCGTGCCACGTGTAGATGCGCAGCAGCTGATGTGCCTGAAGGCAAGACAAATGAGCGAAGTGGCGCAAGATTTTCATTGTACTTATCGATTGCTTCTTCTAAATAAACAATTTGAGATTCAAGCACGCGAAGTGGCTCAAAGGCAGGTGCATCAACGACAGGTGTGCAGAGATCAGCGCCAACATCAAAGAGATCATTTTGGATTCGGACCAATAGCGCACGAATATCGTCTTCCACGGTATCTGATGAAAGAACTACACCAATCGTTGAATTCGCCTCGTCGACAGTTGCATATGCCTCTAATCGAGGATCATTCTTGGATGTACGGCTCATGTCTCCAAGAGAAGTCGTGCCATCATCACCTGTCTTTGTATAAATGCGCGTGAGATTAACCATGGCTCTACTCTATAAGTAGAATGGCGACATGGCACTACAACCCGATCTGGTTCACGATCGCTTTCATATCGAAGGTGGCGTCAGACTGGTTGGTGAAGTCCACGTGGGTGGGGCAAAAAACTCAGTATTGAAATTAATGGCAGCCTCCTTGCTGGCGTCAGGCAAAACCACCCTTCGCAATGTCCCTGATATTGCCGATGTTGAAATCATGTCAGATCTACTTAGGCGCCTTGGCTGCTCAGTTTTGTTTGAGGGATCTGTACTCACGATTGATGTTCCTGAAGTACCGCTACATCGTGCAGATTATGATCTGGTGCGAAAAATGCGGGCCTCAATCAATGTACTTGGTCCACTTGTTGCGCGTATCGGTGAGGCTGAAGTCGCACTCCCCGGTGGCGATGCAATTGGCTCTCGTGGTCTCGATTTTCATATCAAGGGACTCGAATCCCTAGGTGCAACTGCTCGAGTCGAACATGGATACGTAATTGCCACCGCACCACATGGACTTATGGGTGCTGATATTTCATTAGATTTTCCGAGTGTGGGGGCTACTGAAAATTTGATGACAGCAGCGGTCCTTGCAGAGGGTGTTACAACAATCGAGAACGCAGCCCGCGAACCAGATCTTATTGACCTCGGAGAGTTTCTTATTTCTATGGGTGCAAAAATTGAAGGACTTGGTTCGCCGGTTATTGAGATCACCGGAGTCAAAAAATTACACCCAACTGATTACGTCACAGTCTCTGACCGAATAATTGCAGGCACCTGGGCGTTTGCAGCAGCTATGACGCAAGGAGATATCACAATTCATGGCGCGCGTGTAGATCATATGGAAGTCATGGTTGAAAAACTTGCTAGCGCTGGCGCAATAATTACATCTACTTCAGATGGAGTCCGGGTAAAAATGGAGCAACGTCCAGTTGCAATCGATGTTGCAACACTTCCCTATCCTGGATTTGCGACTGATCTTCTACCATTTATTATCGCAATGAACTCTGTTGCTGATGGGGACTCCCTCGTGACAGAAAATGTCTTTGAATCTCGATTTATGTTTGTTAATGAATTAACCAGGCTTGGCGCACAAATACATGTTGATGGCCATCATGCATCCATTCATGGAATTCCTCAGCTCTCTGGCGCACCGGTAGAAGCAACTGATATTCGTGCTGGTGCTGGCCTTGTTTTAGCCGCCCTAGTTGCAGAAGGTGTGACCACAGTTGATGGCGCCTTCCACATTGATCGGGGTTACCCTAAATTTGCTGAACAATTGCAAGCACTAGGTGCAAAAGTAAGGAGAGAATAGATCTATGCCGATTCCTGATCGAAACCTCGCCCTTGAACTTATTCGCGTCACTGAGACTGCAGCGCTAGCAGCAGCGCCATGGGTAGGACGTGGTGAGAAGGATCTAGCAGACGGCGCAGCAGTTGCAGCAATGCGAGCAATGATTAACACAGTCGATATGTCTGGAGTTGTCGTTATTGGTGAGGGTGAAAAAGATAACGCACCGATGTTGCACAATGGCGAGCAAGTGGGAAATGGTCATGGTCCTCATTGTGATGTTGCAGTAGACCCGATAGATGGAACTTCGCTCACTGCAAATGGAATGAATGGTGCAATCAGCGTTATTGCACTGGCACCGCGCGGTGCGATGTTTGATCCAGAGAATAGTTTCTACATGAATAAAATTGTTACTGGGCCAGAGTCTGCCTCAGTCATTGATATCAGCGCACCGGTCGCACACAATATCGCCGCCGTAGCAAAAGCAAAGAATTTATCGATTGGTGATATCACCGTGGTGGTACTCAATCGACCCCGCCATAGCCAATTAATTCAAGAAATTCGAGATTGCGGTGCTCGAATTCGTTTGATTCAAGATGGTGATGTTGCCGCTGCAATTGAAACCGCAAGACCAAATACTGGCGTTGATCTACTGATGGGAATTGGCGGTACACCTGAAGGTGTTATCACTGCAGCGGCAATGATCTGTCTCGGTGGCTCAATTCAAGGCCAACTAAATATAGATGGAGTCAATCAAAAAAGAATTTTAACTACCTCTGATCTTTGTAACTCAGATGATGTTTTCTTAGCGGCTACTGGAATAACAGATGGTGAACTTGTTCATGGCATCAGATATACGCCATTTGGGGCAATTAGTGAATCTATTGTTATGCGTGGTAAATCAAAAACGGTACGAGTAATTCGCACAGAGCATTACATCAACGACTAATTAAGGCTCTCTGTCAAAATCGAGACACGATTATTTGAAACAGAGAGAAAGCCACCGCTGACATTGAACTCGGTAATTTTTCCATCAATGCCAGTGATGTGAACAGCACCGTCCACTAGAACGCCAAATAAAGGAGCGTGCCCTGGAAGAACTCCAAGGTCACCCTCTGTTGTGCGGGCGGAGATAAATGTTGCTTCCCCGCTCCACACCTTTGCTGTTGGCGAAACTAGTGCGACTGTGAGTGCCATCTCTGCCCCTTATAGACCCTTAGTTAATTCAGCAGCTTTGCGCTCGACGTCATCAAGACCACCGCACATAAAGAATGCCTGCTCTGGAATGTGATCATACTTTCCATCAGCGAGTGCTTCGAACGCTTCGATTGTTTCACTCAATGGAACGAATGAGCCGTCAAGGCCGGTGAAGACTTTTGCCACAAATGTGTTCTGTGACAAGAAGCGCTGGATACGACGAGCGCGTCCAACAAGAATTCGGTCTTCTTCTGACAATTCATCGATACCCAAGATAGCGATAATGTCTTGTAGATCCTTGTAGCGCTGCAAGATCGCCTTGATTCGGTTTGCAACACGGAAGTGCTGCTCGCCAATATAACGCGGATCCAAAATGCGTGATGTTGAATCGAGTGGATCCACAGCGGGGTAGATACCAAGCTCTGAGATCGGACGAGACAACACTGTTGTTGCATCAAGGTGAGCGAATGTTGTGTGTGGAGCTGGATCGGTGATGTCATCTGCAGGAACATAAATTGCCTGCATCGATGTAATCGAGTGACCACGAGTTGATGTGATGCGCTCCTGTAGTTGACCCATTTCATCAGCAAGTGTTGGCTGGTATCCCACAGCTGATGGCATACGACCAAGAAGTGTTGAAACTTCTGAACCTGCTTGAGTAAAGCGGAAGATGTTATCGATAAAGAGAAGCACATCTTGCTTTTGAACATCGCGGAAGTACTCAGCCATTGTGAGCGCTGAAAGTGCAACGCGAAGACGCGTGCCAGGTGGCTCATCCATCTGACCAAAGACCAATGCAGTCTTGTTGATAACGCCAGTCTCTGTCATTTCCAGGAACAAGTCGTTACCTTCACGAGTACGCTCACCAACACCGGCGAATACAGATACACCACCGAAGTTTTCAGCTACGCGATAAATCATCTCCTGGATAAGAACGGTCTTTCCTACACCGGCACCACCGAAGAGTCCGATCTTTCCACCCTTTACGTAAGGTGTAAGAAGATCGATAACCTTGATACCTGTCTCAAACATCTCTGTCTTTGACTCAAGTTGATCAAATGCTGGTGCATTACGGTGAATTGGCCAACGCTCTTTAATATCTAGGGAAGATGTTGGCACATCGAGTGACTCGCCAAGAGTGTTGAATACGTGACCCTTTGTGACATCACCAACTGGAACTGAAATTGCCGAACCGGTATCTGTTACTTCAGAACCACGCACCATTCCATCGGTTGGTTGCATAGAGATCGCACGCACGAGGTTGTCACCAATGTGCTGCGCTACTTCTAGCGTCAGAGTACGAGTTACTCCGCTCATGGTCGTTTCGACGTGAAGCGCGTTAAAGATTGAGGGCATTGAATCCGCGGGGAATTCAATATCCACCACCGGTCCAATAACTCGGGCTACGCGGCCTTTACCTGTTGCTGACATTATTCGCTCCCTGCACTAGCTGATGACAACGCGTCTGCGCCGCCAACAATTTCACTGATTTCCTGGGTAATTTCGGCTTGACGAGCCGCATTTGCACGTCGCGTGAGCGACTTAATTAACTCATCAGCGTTGTCAGTTGCTGACTTCATGGCGCGACGTCGTGCAGCATGCTCAGAGGCAGCTGATTGCAACATCGCGTTGAAGATTCGGGCTTGGATATAACGAGGTAGAAGTGCATTGAGCACCTGCGCCGCATTTGGTTCAAACTCATACATTGGCAAGAGCCCTGCAGGAGCTGGAGTTGAGGACTCAACAACTTCTAGCGGAAGCATGCGCTTAGCTAGTGCATTTTGAGTCAACATTGATTTGAACTCTGTGTAGACAACGTGAATCTCATCTACACCTGCAAGATCCTTGGAAGAATCTGCAATGAACGCTTCGATTAACGCATCGGCAACAAGACGGGCATCTTCATACGTTGGATTATCTGAAAACCCGGTCCATGAACCTGCGATATCGCGGTTACGGAATTTGTAGTAACTGACCGCTTTCCGACCAACAAGATAGTTAGTTGTCTGAAGCCCACGCTGGCGCAATAGGGCGGCGAGTTGTTCGCCCTCCTTGATTGCGTTATTTGAATAAGCTCCAGCCATTCCGCGATCGGCAGAGATGATCAGTACCGCGGCACGCTTTGGATTCTCGCTAGGAGTTGTCAAAGGATGCTTTGTAGAAGAGAACGAGGCAACTGCAGATACAGCACGGGTCAACTCATTTGAATATGGAGTTGAAGCTGTGACTCGTTGCTGCGCCTTAACGATACGAGAAGCAGAGATTAACTCCATTGCTTTCGTAATCTTTTTAGTCGCTTTAACGGATCGCATCCGTCGGCGGTATACGCGAAGTTGGGCACCCATTTTTTACTTCTTCGCCGCCGGTGGAACGTACTTGGTCACTTGTTCAGCGCTTTCACCCTCAAGTGCATCCGCTGCAGCTTCGTTAAGAGCAACTGACACTGATGGCTTGAACTGCTTTTTAAAGGCTGTGATCGCTTCATCCATCTTCGCAACAGTGTCATCTTCGAGTTGTTTGGTCTCAGAGATCACTGTGAAGATATCTTTACGTTCGCGACCAATAAAGTCGAGAAGTTCTGATTCGAAGCGACGAATGTCTGCAACGACAATATCGTCAAGCTTTCCGGCAGTACCGGCCCAGATTGAAACAATCTGACGCTCGAGTGAGTACGGTGAGTACTGACCCTGCTTAAGAAGTTCAACCATACGTGCACCGCGCTCGAGTTGTGATTTTGAAACCGCATCGAGATCTGAACCGAAAGCAGCGAATGCTTCGAGCTCACGGAACTGTGCGAGGTCAAGACGCAAACGTCCGGCAATCTTCTTCATCGCCTTTGTCTGTGCAGATCCACCCACACGAGAAACTGAAATACCTACGTTAATCGCTGGACGAACGCCGGCGTTAAAGAGATCTGTTTCAAGGAAGCACTGACCGTCAGTAATCGAAATTACGTTGGTCGGAATAAACGCTGAAACGTCATTTCCCTTTGTTTCAATGATTGGCAGACCTGTCATTGAACCGCCACCGAGTTCATCGGAGAGTTTTGCACAACGCTCGAGTAGGCGTGAGTGTAAGTAGAAAACATCGCCTGGGTACGCTTCGCGGCCTGGTGGGCGACGAAGAAGAAGTGAGACTGAACGATAAGCCTCAGCTTGCTTTGAAAGATCATCAAAAACAATAAGAACGTGCTCGCCCTTGTACATCCAATGCTGACCAATTGATGAGCCGGTGTAAGGAGAGAGATACTTAAAGCCCGCAGGATCTGATGCAGGAGATGCAACGATTGTTGTGTACTCCATTGCGCCAGCTTCTTCGAGTGCACCCTTAACAGCTGCAATCGTTGAACCTTTTTGTCCAATAGCAACGTAGATACATTTAACTTGCTTCTTTGGATCTCCGGTCAACCAGTTTTCGCGCTGGTTGATAATTGTGTCGATCGCAACTGCAGTCTTACCAGTCTGACGATCACCGATGATCAACTGGCGCTGTCCGCGACCAATCGCTGTCATCGCATCGATTGCTTTAATTCCGGTAGCAAGTGGCTCTTTCACAGGTTGGCGCTGAACTACAGAGGGAGCCTGCAATTCAAGTGCACGACGAGCTTCGGCAACAATTTCACCCTTGCCATCAATTGGTCGACCGAGTGCATCTACGACGCGACCAAGGAATCCATCACCAACTGGTACAGAGAGAATCTCGCCTGTACGACTTACTGATGTTCCTTCTTCAATTCCTTCAGTTCCACCCAAGATAACGACGCCGATTTCGCGAACGTCAAGGTTGAGTGCGAGTCCCAGCGTTCCGTTTTCGAAGGTCAGGAGTTCGTTAGCCATTGTTGAAGGAAGACCTTCAACGCGAGCGATTCCATCGCCTGCCTGGGTAACTGTTCCGACTTCGTCGCGAGCTGCCGCGCCTGGATCATATGACTTAACGAAATTCGCTAAGGCATCCCGAATTTCATCGGGTTGGATCTTTAGCTCTGCCATGTGTTTCTCCCTTTAGTTTTTTCCGGCCAATGCACGACCAGCTTGTGCAAGACGATTAGAGATGCTTGCGTCAATGAGTTCATCTGCAAATTTGACGGAGACTCCGCCAACAATGGATGGATCTACTTGGATATTAACGCGGATTGGTTGTCCTACTTGCTTCTCAAGAGCTCGAGCTAAACGAGTCTGCTGTGCTGCTGAGATTGGGGCAGCTGTACGTACAACTGCGATAAGTCGATTGCGACGGTTTGCAAGACCAAAGAGGTAATCAGCAAATGCTGCCTCAATGCTGCGTCCGCGGCGTTGTGCAACGAGTGCACCTACAAGTTTTACAGTCGATGATGCAGCGTTCTTTGAAAGTAACTCGTGAACAAGTGCCACCTTAACCTGACTACTGGCGCCACCAACAAGTGCGCTACGAAGATCAGTTGAGGAAGTAAAGGTTCGAGATGCGATAAAGAGTTCTTCCTCAACGCGATCGAGTTCATTATTAATATTCGCAGCAGAAGCCTCAGCCTCGATTGCGAGTTGTTCAAGAACGTAGATCAAATCTTTCGTCAGTGACCAACGCAAGGCAGCCAGATCGGTGATCAGAGCAATTGCCTCTTTCCCAATCTTCTTACCAAAGAGATCGTTGATCAGAGATTTCTTGGCAGAGATCTCGCGTGATGGATCAGTGATCGCACGTCGTAGCGAGGTATTTGCAGCGAAGACTTCGGCTGCAAAAAATAGGTGTAAGGAAATCTCAGAAGCGGTAGCTGCACTTGTGCCTTTTACGGCAGCATCGAGTGCGCCACGTGCAATCACGAGTGATTGGCGGCTGCTTCCTCCGAGATGGATTCTCACTACTTACTCTTCTCCAAGTCATCTAGAAAACGATCAACAATTCGTGATTGACGCGCTTGATCATCAAGTGCTTCTCCCACGATCTTTGATGCGAGTTCAACTGCAAGTGAACCGACTTCGTTGCGAAGTGAAGTGATCGCCTGTTGACGTTCAACTTCAATTGAGGCTGTTGCGGCAGCGGTAATTCGTGCCGCTTCTTCCTGTGCCTTCGCACGAAATTCTTCAACGATCGCAGCGCCGGCTACCCGAGCTTCTTCACGTAGATTCTGTGCCTCTTCTTGAGCAGATGCGAGTTGCTTTGTGTATTTATCCAAAGCAACCTTTGCTTGCGCCTGGGCATCTTCTGCCTGTGCAATTCCACCCTCAATTGCGGCGGTTCGCTCTGCGTATGCCTTTTCAAACATTGGCACAACTTTTGAACGCATAACTAAGAAGAGAAGTAGGAAGGCGATAGACCCAACGATGATCTCAGCCGTGTGAGGCAAGAGAGGGTTGGGCGCTGCGCCAGGTGCTGCTAATTCGATAAAAGTTCTCATGGTTAGAAAGACAACTTCCTAATTAGAGAACGAACGCGAGTACGAGACCAAAGAGCGCAAGCGCTTCAGCCATTGCAAAACCAAGGAATGCAATTGGCTGTAGGACGCTACGTGCCTCTGGCTGACGAGCTACACCATTGATGTATGCAGCAAAGATCATTCCCACTGCGAGGCCTGGGCCGATTGCAGCGAGTCCATATCCGACGAGGTTGAGTGTGCCTGTCATTTTGTTACCTTTCCTATCTTCGCGTTAGAAATGTTCTAACGGAATATTTGTTAGTGCTCGTCGGCGAGGCCGCCGGCGATGTAGAGCGCTGTGAGAAGAGTGAAGATGTAAGCCTGTAGACATTGGACCAGGAACTCGAAGAAGGTAAGAGCGATACCCATACCGAACGATAAGATTCCAACGAATTTCATTGCGATCGCACCTTGGAGAAGGTGCTCGCCACCAAGCATGAAGATCAGCAAGAGCAAGTGGCCAGCAAACATATTTGCAAAGAGACGAAGTGAAAGAGTCAATGGACGGACGATTAAAAATGTTGCAATTTCAATAGGCGTCAAGAGAATATAAACCGGCTTTGGCACACCTGGCATAAACATGATGTCTTTCACGTACTTATAAAGACCTTGCTTACGAATTCCAACATAGTGGAAGACGCCGAAGGTAATAATTCCGAGAACATATGCAAAAGAAATTCGAGAAAATGATGGGAACTGCAGGAATGGAACAATTCCAAAAATGTTGTTTGTCAGAATAAAAGTAAAGAGTGAGAAGAGATAAGGCATAAAGCGCTTAAATTCGTGTCCTAGAATTTCTTCGCCTAAATCTTTGCGAACAAATCCGTAAACAAGTTCACCGGCAAATTGAAGTTTCGATGGAACAACTGCCGCTTTACGCGCTGAAAGTATGAATAAAGTTGAAATTAAAATAACTGAAAGAATAATCAGAAAATTTGGTTTAGTCGTGAATGCAAAACTTTCAAAAATCGGGGGTAATTCAAAGTCCTTGCTACTAGGCGGGACGAATTCGTCACCTTTGGCGCTGAAAGCAGTTAACGCGCGCACTAGCTCTCCTTCATAGGAATGGCGTGAAGATTAAGACTGACGAGAGTATGGAGCTCTCCGCGGCAAACTTTAGGACACCAAACCCCTAAGTGCGAAATTTTGAGCGCCTCCCACGCACCCTTACGTCAGTGGGACGCATCACCTTTTAAGCGCGGGCTCAGCGGCCGAATCGAAGCCAGACGAGATAGAGGCCGCCACCCATGCCGGTGAGGATTCCGATCAGGGTCAGATACGAGGTGTTAAAGAATCGATCAGCAAAATAGCCGACACCGCCCCAGAAGAGCAGCCCAGATAAGAGGTATCCGAAGATTGTCCAAATTGCACCCTCATCTGATTTTTTGCTCACTGCTGCTCCCTCGTTTGGCTCAACGACCACTCTAGTCCGTAACCTTGTCGATCTCTGACTTAGGTGGCAATGGTAGATGAGTTTTCAGGCCGAGATAACTCTTTATCTCTCCCCCGAGCCATGCGCCGGTGAGGGCAATCGCGCTAATTCCAAATGAGTTTCGGTCGATAACTTCGCGAGGGGTGAGCTTGGTCAAGATAATCAGAAAACTTCCGATAGCAGTCAATTTTGTGACATAAGAAAACATCGCCAACGCCATCGTCGACATTGGATCTAGTCCCCGAGAAAGTTTTGAAACAAGCAGGTGCACAAGAAAGAAGATGATTACTACAAATTGGGCAACAAGTGCGCCATAAAGTCCGTGCTTACCTTTGAGGATTGAGAAGATGATGATGCAGATTAAGCCGACAATCATTGTTGGCAATAGCGCACCTTGCAGCATGGCACTTTCATTACTCTTCTCGGTTGCGCCGTTCTTTCTCGAATTAGCCATTTATCGAACCTTCTAAAACGGGTTTTCCTTCGGGATACATTTTAGATTTTCCTAGTGAGAAAAAGATTGTAAAACCTAACAGCATCATCGCCACTACTCCGCCAACCCAGAGTGGGGCGAAAGCTAAAACCGTAACTGGGAATGCAATTGTTGCGGTCCAGAGATACATGATGAATGCGGTTCGTTGCTGAGTATTTCCAGCGCGCATAATTCGATGATGGAGATGTTCTTTATCGGATGCGAAAGGTGATTGGCCCGCACTAATTCTTCGAACGATCGCCCAGATCAAATCAACTAGCGGGATCGCAAGTACTGCCAACGGTAGAAGTAGTGGGAGTGTGGCTGGCCCCAATTTCTCTGCTGAAATAGCATTTGGATCAACTTGGCCGGTCAAGGTAATTGCAGAGGCAGCCAACATCAGCCCTAAGAACATCGACCCTGAATCGCCCATAAATATTCTTGCTGGATGTGAATTGTGTGCCAAGAATCCGATGCAGACACCGACTAAAACTGCAGTAATTAAGGAAGGCGCACCGGCGCGACTAAAGCCATAAATAACCGCTAATAAATATGCGAATGAGAAGAAGGCAGCTCCTGCGATAGCAACAATTCCAGCAGCTAATCCATCGAGTCCGTCGATAAAATTAACGGCATTGATCGTCACTAGTACGATCAGGACAGTGACTAACTGGCCGATACTCGGTGGCAAAGTCACCACGCCATTGATTGGCAGCCACAAGATCTGAATTCCAAAGAGTAAAAGGATGCCAGCAGCCAAGGCTTGACCAGCTAACTTAGTAAGCGCATCGAGTTCAAAGCGATCGTCAATCATGCCCAGTGCTACCAAAAATGTGCCTGCTAGAAATATTCCTTGGGTTTCTCGACCAAATGATTTTCCAACTAATTCAAGATTGTGGGCAATTGCAAATGTCAGACTCATTGAAATCCACATTGCTAAGCCACCCCATCGAGGCGTTGGCGTTGTGTGCACATCACGAGTACGAATTTGTGCAACAGCACCAAAACGGATCGCGATTATTCGCACAAAAGGCGTAACGAGATAACAGAGAGTGGCGGCGAGTAAAAGTGTCAGCAAATATTCGCGCACAGATGTACCAGACTTTTAAGCTTGGTAAATTGGGAACTTAGCAGTCAGCGCGTGGACTTCTGACTTAATTGCGGCATGCGCTGCGGCATCATCGGTCTTAATTGCACGTGCAATCAGAGATGCGATTATTCCCATCTCTGGGACGCCCATTCCTTGTGTGGTGGTCGCAGGAGTTCCGACTCGAATACCACTTGTCACTGAAGGAGCTTCTGGGTCAAATGGAATGTTATTTTTATTAAGCACAATTCCAGCAGCACCACAGCGCTCATCAGCAACCTTGCCATTTACACCTGTTGCCCGAATATCCATGAGTGCAAGGTGTGTTTGAGTTCCACCAGAGACAGCGCGCATTCCTTCGCCTTCAAGTGCCTTGGCTAGCGCTTGCGCATTAATAATTACATCCTTGGCATATTTTTGGTAAGCCGGGGTTGCACATTCAGCTAGCGCAACTGCTTTTCCAGCAACTGCCGACATGATTGGGCCACCTTGCATGCCAGGGAAAATTGATTTATCAATGGCTGCAGCATGCTCCGCCTTGGTCAAAATCATTCCACCGCGAGGTCCACGCAAAACTTTATGTGTTGTAAATGAGACAACATCGGCATAAGGAACTGGTGATGGGATTGCTTTTCCAGCAACAAGTCCAATGAAGTGGGCCGCATCCACCCACATGATTGCGCCAACTTCATCACAGATTGCTCGCACTTTTTCAAAGTCAATGAGCGAAGGGTATGCAGTCGCACCAGAACAGATCATCTTTGGCTTATGCTCAAGGGCGCTATCGCGAAGTTGGTCGTAATCGATGAGCTCATTATCTTGGCGCACTCCATAGGAAACTGCGTTAAACCATTTACCGGAGAAGTTCACCTTCGATCCGTGCGTTAAATGCCCGCCATGCGGAAGTGACATTGCCAGGATGGTGTCACCAGGTTTTGTAAATGCTTGATAGATGGCAACGTTTGCACTTGCGCCAGAGTGTGGTTGCACATTTGCATGCTCTGCACCGAAGAGAGATTTAGCGCGCTCAATTGCAATATTCTCAGCCACATCAACTTCTTCACAACCGCCGTAATAGCGCTTACCTGGATAGCCTTCCGCGTACTTATTCGAAAGAGTTGAGCCGAGTGTGGCCAAGACCGCGCGTGATGTGAAATTCTCAGATGCGATAAGTTGGAGATTGGTCTGCTGGCGATGAAGCTCTGCAAGTAAGACGGCAGCGATGGCTGGATCCTCGGATGAAAGAAGCTCGAAGTCAGGGCCGTAAAAAGTCTCGTTATTCTGCGTCATAACCGAGATACTACCGCTAGCCGATAATTACTGAGGGTATGACCTTCTCGATTTCATCCCTTGAGATGGCACCTTCGCGCACAAGTTTCATCCCCTCCTCCGTGATCTCTAGCACCGTCGATGGTTGGGTGGTTAGTAACACCCCTGAATTCACAATCAGAGCGACTTCATAATCTTGGGCTTGCAGATTCGCTAGATCAAGCAAGGGGGCTGTTCCAGGAGTTGAAGCGCTGGCAACTGCAAGTGGTCCACTTTCTTTGAGCAGACTTTGTAGGAAAGTATTTTTTGGAATTCGAATATTTACTAAATCTAATTTGCCACCATCGCCAAGATTCCAAGAAAGCCCCGGCTGTGGACGAAGCGAAAGTGACAGTGGTCCTGGCCAAAACGTACTCATTAGCAATTTGGCATCATCCCCGATTCCGCGGGCAATCCCATCAATCTGAATTTGATCATGAAGTAGAACTTGTGCTGCCACGCCGAGTTCTGATTCGCGCGCGGCATGTAGTGATCGCACCGCGTCATGGCTAAATGCATCGGATAAGAGCACATATCCATTGTCGTGCGGGGCAACTACAACATAACCATCACGAATACATTTGGCAGCAATCTGCACGCTGCTCTCAATACTCTGCTCGTCAAGTGTGATGCGTTGGGCCATCCTGGACTACTTTCTCGTCGCCGTCGTAAAACGAGGGCGCTGTGTTAAATCGTGATGTAAGACAATATCGTTAAATTCGAGCGCAAGTAAGTCTTGTATTGCCGTACTTTGATCCTCAGAATGTTCAATTGCAAAATAACCACCACTTTTTAAAAGACGGGCGGCGGCATCGATAAAGCGTGCCGGAATCTCAACTCCAGTTACTCCACCAAAGAGAGCTATCGCCGGTTCATTCTCAACTACATCGCGCGGAAGTTGTTGGCCATTAGGGATGTAAGGAGGATTGGCAATCACAATATCTGCCTTCACACCTTCAAGTACATCCGCAACATCACCTTTCACAATTCGAACTTGTTCATTAATGCGCGAGACATTTTTCTTAAGCCACTCAATCGCTGCTGCATCTTTTTCGACTGCAATCACTCTGGTGCGCTCATTTTCAGTGGAGATTGAGAGGGCAAGTGCGCCAGAACCAGCGCCAAGATCAATCACGCTAATCGCACCACTTTCAATGAGTAGACCACTCTGACTTAATAGATTGGCACGATCTAACACTGCTTGTACGAGTAACTCTGATTCGGGGCGCGGAACCAACACTCCTGGTCCGACTTGAATTTCAAGATATCGAAAATAAGCGGTCCCTGTTAAGTATTGAAGCGGTATCTGCGCTACACGTTGGTCAAGTAATTTCCAGAATGTCTCTTCCAAAATTGTCAGGTCACCGATTGCAGCAAGTGCGTTATCAAGTGTTACTGGGTTGTGTAGATCCATCCGAGAGATTCCAAGAGCGTATGCGATGAGATGCTCGGCATCAATTTCTTGAATCCCAGCCTTAAGCAATTGATCTTTACCTGCGCCTAAGAATTCCTTGAAATCCATATTTGCTACAGTCACTCCGTCGATGAAAGCTTCGCAGCTTTATCTGCATCAAGCAGGGCTTGAATAACATCATCGAGCTCACCGTTAAGAACTGCATCAAGATTATTTGATTTGTAATTCACGCGGTGATCACTGAGGCGATTTTCTGGGTAGTTATAGGTACGAATTCGCTCGGATCTATCCACGGTACGTACTTGGCTCTTTCGTTCGGCCATTGCAATTGCCTCTGCCTTTTCCTGGGCATCAGCTAAAAGCCGGGCGCGGAGAATTCGAAGGGCAGACTCCTTGTTTTGGAGTTGTGATTTTTCATTCTGGCAGGAAACAACGATTCCCGTTGGTACGTGGGTAAGACGAACCGCTGAATCAGTGGTGTTTACAGATTGACCACCAGGTCCTGATGATCGATACACATCAACACGAACATCATTCATATTGAGTTCAACATCTACCTCTTCGGCTTCTGGCAGAACAAGTACGCCGGCTGCCGATGTGTGAATTCGTCCCTGACTTTCAGTCTCTGGAACCCGCTGGACTCGATGTACGCCACCTTCAAATTTCAAACGTGCATAAGGTGTCGTACCTGGTTCAGGTGTTCCCTTTGATTTAACTGCCATCGAAATATCTTTATAGCCACCGAGATCAGATTCATTGAGATCGATAATCTCGATTTTCCAGCCACGCTTTTCAGCATAGCGTTGGTACATACGAACTAAATCGCCAGCAAAGAGTGCTGACTCATCGCCACCTGCACCTGCCTTTACTTCAATAATTACATCGCGATCATCATTGGGATCACGTGGCAGAAGAAGTTCTTCTAGACGAATACCAGTGCTTTCAACTGTTGCCTCGAGCGCTGGAATTTCTGAAGCGAAGTCTGGATCTTCAGCGGCCATCTCACGTGCAGCTTCGAGATCATCGGCGGCAGATTTCCATTCATTAAAGCCTGCCACTACTGGACCAAGTTGGGCATAGCGACGTCCAAGTTGGCGAGCCCGACCTTGGTCTTCGTGAATTGAAGGATCGGCCATGAGTTTTTCAAGCTCTTGATATTCACGCACCATTTCATGTGCTGATGCAAAGCGATCGTTACTCATGTCGACTCCTCTCTACTTGATCTACTTGATCTACTTGATCTACTTTTCTATCGAACTTGATTTACTGAATTGCCTTGAGAAATAAAAAGACCGCCTCGCAACCTATATGGCTGCGATGCGGTCTCTTTAAAAAGCTAGTTGGCGCTCTTTTTACCGAAACGCTCTTCGAACTTAGCTACGCGTCCACCAGTATCGAGGATGCGCTGCTTACCGGTGTAGAACGGATGACAGACTGAACAAACTTCAACGTAGATAGATCCGCTGGCAACTGTTGAGCGGGTAAGAAACTTCTCGCCGCAACCACAAGTTACTTGGGTCTCTTTGTACTCTGGGTGAATCTCTGGCTTCATTATTTTTCCTCTGATCAGCTTGGGTCCTCTTTCAAGGTGAACCAAGAAGTTGAAAACTGCTCGAACTAAGGTCCTTAGAGTAACGGCTCTCCCCCAGACCTGAGAAATCCGTGCTTATTCGCAGCCGTTGAACTACTTGATTACTCGGCTACTTGATTACTCGGCTACTTGGAGTCGTCTGGACCCGAAGTTGTCTTCTGGATCTGCATCAAGAATTCGACGTTGGACTTTGTGCCCTTCATCTTCTCAAGCAAGAGTTCGAGTGCTGCCTGTGGCTCGAGCGCGTGAAGAACGCGACGTAACTTCCAGACAATATTGAGTTCTTCACTACCCATAAGAATTTCTTCTTTACGAGTACCTGATGCAACAACGTTAACCGCTGGGAAAATTCGCTTATCTGCCATACGGCGATCAAGGATGAGCTCCATATTTCCAGTTCCCTTGAACTCTTCGAAGATAACTTCATCCATGCGAGAACCGGTATCAACAAGTGCTGTTGCAAGAATGGTGAGTGATCCACCATCTTCAATATTACGAGCGGCACCGAAGAACTTCTTTGGCGGATAGAGAGCCGCTGAATCAACACCACCGGAGAGAATTCGACCTGATGCTGGCGCTGAGATGTTATATGCACGGCCAAGACGAGTGATTGAGTCAAGTAGCACAACAACATCGTGACCAAGTTCGACAAGACGCTTTGCGCGCTCGATCGCTAGCTCAGCAATTGTGGTGTGATCATCGGCTGGACGATCAAAGGTGGAAGCAATAACTTCACCCTTAACGCTGCGCTGCATATCGGTAACTTCTTCTGGACGTTCATCAACAAGCACAACCATCAAGTGGCACTCTGGATTATTTGTCGTGATCGCATTGGCAATTGCCTGCAAGACCATTGTCTTACCTGCCTTTGGTGGCGAAACAATAAGTCCTCGCTGGCCTTTACCAATTGGCGCAATTAAATCGATCACGCGGGTGGTCAAGATATTTGGTTCGGTCTCAAGGCGTAGTCGCTCTTGTGGGTAAAGCGGCACAAGCTTTCCGAATTCAACACGTCCACGCGCTTCATCAGGAGTTACACCGTTAATTGTTTCGAGCGTAATGAGTGGGTTGTACTTCTGACGCTGTTCACCTTCGCGCAATTGACGAACTTGACCAGTGACAACATCACCTTTACGTAATCCGTATTTGCGAACTTGGCTCTGGGAAACATAAACATCGTTTGGACCAGGGAGATATCCACCTGTTCGGATAAATGAATAGTTATCCATGATGTCGACTAGGCCACCAACTGGAACAAGCACATCATCTTCGCCCATGACCGGCTCGCGCTCTTCGCGTGGTCCACGTTCACGTTCACGACCACGGTTGCGTTCACGACCACGGTTGCGATCACGACCACGGTTGCGATCACCACCATCACCGTTGTTCTCATCGGATGGACCTTGATCAGAGTCATTATTGGAGTTGTTACTGGAGCTGTTACTGGAGTTGTTACCAGAATCCTCTGCGTTGTCGCGGCCTGCGCTGCGCTTTGCATTACGTGCTTCGCGGCGTGCTTCACGCTCAGCCTTTGCTTCGTCTCGGTTCTTTGCCTGAAGGTCTGCGATTGCGCCGGCGAGTTGGTCTTTCTTCATCTTCGCGGCGCCTTCAATACCTAGTTGTGACGCAACTTCCTTTAACTTTGGAAGGGTCATCGCTGTGAGCTCAGGGCTACTTGAACGGACAGGTTCTTTTTCGGTCATGTGTATCTTTTCAGTATGGGGTTTGGCGCACAAGATTATGGAGCGACATTATGTGAAACAAACCCAAGGGATTTTTATTTATCTACTTATTTATTGCCCTGACTTACGGGCCGCAAGAGGATATGTAAACTATAGCAGGGTGGCTCCGCGAACCGCAATTCCCAAGCTTTTAGCCTCAAACCCATCTCCAGCAGCGCGCATTAATTCTTCCAGCTCTGATTGATCTGATGTATGAAGGGTGAGCACTGTTGGCCCAGCGCCAGAAATAAAGGAGGCGACTCCAGCCTTGCGAAGAGTGCGCATTAACTTCAATGATTTTGGCATTGCTGACTCGCGAAATTCTTGGTGCAAAAAGTCTTCGGTAGCACGGAAGAGAAGATCAGGTCGGTTAGTAAGTGCTTGCGATAACAGGGCACTTCTTGCCGAGTTTGCAGCGGCATCTGCATGCGAGATATTTTCTGGTAGAAGTTTGCGTGCCTTGCTTGTTGAAAGTTCCGAGTTAGGAATAAATGCGACCGCCCTAATTCGGGAATCGACAGTCAATGGCAGGACTTGTGAAACTAATTTGCCGTGATGGTCTTCCTGCCATGCAATTGTGGCTCCGCCATAAAGAGCAGCGGCCACATTGTCAGGATGTCCCTCCATTTGGGTAGCAAGATCAAGTAATACTTGATCACTCATCTTGTCAGTGCCCGTAAGTACTAATGCGCGAGCAAGAACTAGTCCACCGATAATCGCGCTCGCTGAAGATCCAAGACCGCGACCGTGTGGAACCACATTGAGTGCACGTACTGCAATTCCCTTTGGCTTTCCCCCAAGGAAATCAAAACCTTTATTCATGGCTTTAATCAGTAAATTTTTATCATTCAGGGGCAGTGTCTGCGCACCTTCGCCTGCGACATCAAGATCTAAACCTGGTTCATCGAGTATTTGTGCGACGTACCGATCATGAAGATCAAGCGCGAGCCCAAAACAATCAAAACCTGGACCTAGGTTTGCACTCGTGGCAGGAACTTGAACCTGAATTGGATTGGCTTTAAAAGTTGGCTTAGCCATTTACTTAAGACCAAGCGCTGTTGCAGCGGCTTTTACATTTACCGGAACGACTACTGGCTTCTTCGCCGAATCGAGTGCGTATGGAATGTCTTTTAATCCATGTCCCGTAACTGTAATAACAATTGTCTTACCCGTTGGCAATTTTCCAGCCTTCTTATGCTTTATCAATCCGGCAAGTCCAGCAGCCGATGATGGTTCAACGAAAATTCCTTCTTTGGCTGCAATTAAACGATAGGCGGCAAGAATTTCTCTATCTGTAACTGAATCGATTACTCCGCCTGACGAATCGCGCGCCTCGACTGCCTGAGTCCATGAGGCAGGGTTACCAATTCGAATTGCAGTTGCGATCGTGTCCGGATTTTTAATAATTTTGCCCTTAACTATTGGTGCCGATCCCGCTGCTTGGAATCCATACATCTGTGGCAACTTTGTCGCAAGACCATCTTTACGGTACTCCTGATACCCCATCCAATAAGCAGTGATATTTCCGGCATTACCAACAGGAAGTGCATGAATGTCTGGCGCATTTCCAAGCATATCTATGACTTCAAAGGCAGCAGTTTTTTGACCTTGGATGCGATACGGATTAACCGAGTTAACAAGTGCTACCGGATAATTTTTGGAGAGTTCTTTAGCCAATGTGAGACAGTCGTCGAAGTTTCCATTGACCTGCAAGATTGTTGAATTATGAATTACTGCTTGCGCAAGTTTGCCCATCGCAATTTTTCCCTGTGGAATTAAGACCGCGGGAGTCATGCCAGCTTTCACAGCGTAGGCAGCAGCAGAGGCTGATGTATTTCCAGTTGAGGCACAGATAACTGCTTTGGCACCATCTTCGGCCGCCTTAGAAATTGCCATCGTCATTCCACGATCTTTAAATGAACCGGTTGGATTTAAGCCCTCGTACTTAATCCAAACATTGTTACCTAATAGTTCAGAGAGATTACCGGCATAAATAAGAGGTGTTCCACCTTCACGCAGCGAGACGATTGGTGTCTTCGCACTCACTGGTAGCCGGTGGCGGTACTCCTCGATAACACCGCGCCACTGGTGTGCGCCAGACTTTTTACCAAAGTTAAATAGGCTCATAGTGAATTCGATCCTTCTACCCGGATAACGCTTGAAATTTTCGTGACAATTGGAAGTTTTTGAAGTGCTGCAACGGTGGCTTTAAGTTCACCTTCAGTGGCACCGTGAGTAACAATAATGAGCTCGGCATCGCTATCTCGTCCATTTTGATCAACGGTTTGAATCGAGACTTTTTGTTCGGCAAAAGTCTGTGCGATCGCTGCAAGTACACCTGATTTATCCTCTACTTCAAGGCGTATAAGAAATTTTGTCTTTGTGGTTTCGATCGGTGCAATATCTCTATCTGCATAATCTGTTTCACGTTGTCCAATTGAGTTCAACGCAATGTGGCGAGAAACTGCAACCACATCGCCAAGAATTGCAGAAGCTGTTGGTGCCCCGCCAGCGCCGCGGCCATAGAACATCAGTGGTCCGGCAGATTCGGCCTCGATATAAACCGCATTGAAGGCATCACGCACTGATGCAAGTGGATGAGATTTATGGAGCATCACTGGGTGTACGCGTACGGAAATTTCATCTTTAGGTGTGAGCTCAGCGATTGCCAGCAATTTAATAACATGGTCCATTGATTTAGCGATTTTGACATCTTCTAACGTGATCTGCGAAATTCCTTCACGATAAACATCATCACCGGTAACTCTGGTGTGAAATGCCAGCCCAGAGAGAATTGCCGCTTTCGCTGCTGCATCAAAGCCTTCAACATCGGCGGTCGGATCTGACTCGGCAAACCCAAGTTTCTGCGCCTCAGCCAAGACATCGGCAAACTCACGATTATCTTCATGCATCTTGGTCAAGATGTAATTAGTAGTTCCATTTACAATTCCCATCAAGCGAACCACATGATCGCCGGCAAGTGAATCGCGCATTGGACGAATAATTGGAATTGCTCCGGCGACCGCTGCTTCGTAATAAATATCTTCACCTTGTGCATATGCGGCGGTAAATAGATCTGCCCCATGGCTGGCAAGGAGCGCCTTATTGGCAGTCACAATAGATTTGCGATTACTAATTGCTTTCAGGATCAGCGCCCGAGCCGGTTCAATTCCACCCATTACTTCGATAATTAAATCGATACTGGGATCATCGACAACAGAGGCTGCGTCGAGTGTAAAGAGAGCATCTGGAATACCGGGACGCGATTTGAGTTCGCGAACTGCAATTTTGGCGAGTTCGATTTTTGCGCCGGCACGAGTGGAGAGCTCAACGCTGTCAGCCAAAATTAAACGAGCGACTTCACTTCCGACGACCCCGCAGCCGAGCATGCCAATACGAACTGGCTGGTCTGGGGATCTCATCTGGCTATTCTTTCACATCAAGTGCGAGTAAATCTTCTTCATTTTCTCGACGGACAATTACCCGGGCTTTGCCAGAAAAGATGGCGACAACAGGTGGGCGTGGAACATGGTTGTAATTACTAGCCATGCTGCGCCCATATGCACCTGTTGCAGGGACGGCAAGGAGATCTCCAGGAGTGATATCTGAGGGCAATTCAATATCGCGAATGACAATGTCGCCAGTCTCGCAATGCTTTCCAACAACTCGTGAAAGAACCAACGCAGCTTTTGATTGCCGATTAGCAACCACTGCGTGATATTTAGCATCGTATAGAGAAGTGCGAATGTTGTCGCTCATTCCACCATCGACTGAGATGTATCTGCGAATCCCACCATCTTCAAGTTGTACTTCTTTCGTCGTGCCAACTTCGTAAAGAGTAAAAGTTGTTGGGCCAACAATATTTCGCCCTGGCTCGATTGAGATGATCGGAATACTTAAATTATGCACACCGCACTCTGATTTAACGAATGCACCAAGCGCTGGCAATACATCTTCAGGTTCGACGGTAACTTCGCCTTCGATGTAGGCAATTCCATATCCGCCGCCAAGATCTAATTCGGGCAACTCGCGCTTGTACTCATCACGGAATTTTGCGAGCAGCGCAATGATGCGCTCTGCCGCAAGTTCAAACGATTGCGTTCCAAATATCTGTGAACCAACGTGACAATGAAATCCGCGTAGATCAAGTGATGGATGCGATAGGACTTCAGTAATTCCGGTCCAAGCGGCGCCACTTGCGATTGAGAATCCAAACTTCACATCCTCGTGTGCGGTAGAGATAGATTCATGAGTGTATGCCTGTACACCAGGTGTAAGGCGGAGCAAGACTTGCTGCACAACACCATGCTTGGCTGCCACTTGTGCCACGCGTTCTATTTCAAAAAGTGAATCAATCACGATAGTTTTAACACCAATGGCAACTGCACGATCGATCTCTGAGATTGATTTGTTGTTACCGTGAAGTTCAATTTTCTTTGGATCAATTCCACCGGCCAGCGCCGCTGCGAGTTCGCCACCAGTTGCAACATCAATTCCAATTCCTACTTCTTTCACCCAGCGAGCCACATCGGTACAGATAAATGCTTTTGCAGCGTAGTAAACATTTCCAGCCTGGGAGCCAAAACACTTTTCTAGCTCTGTTTTCCAAGCCAATGCGCGAGTGCGGAAATGATTCTCATCGATAAAAAAAGTTGGTGTTCCGAATTCGCGTGCAAGCGAGACTGCAGAGAGCCCATCAATTGTTAGCTGCTCATTCTTAAATGAAACCCCTTGTGACCACATGGCTAATTACATCCTCTCCGGCGCACTTACGCCAAGCAGGTTTAGCCCATTTTTTAAGACTTGCATCGTCGCTGTACACAGATTCGCACGAGCAGAGTGAATGGGTGCAATTGCCTCATCTCCCATGGGAAGTACACGGCAATCTGCATAGAAGCCATGATAAACACCGGCGAGTTCTTCAAGGTAGCGAGCGATCCGGTGTGGTTCGCGTAATTGTGCTGCGCTAGCAACGATTCGAGGGAACTCGGCCAAGGTCCCGAGCAATTCATTTTCACGATCGTGAATTAACTGTGATGCATCGAAATTCTCTAATCCAAGTGGGATTGATAGTTCGGCGGCATTACGCAAAACCGCAGCAATACGTGCGTGTGCGTATTGAACATAGTAGACAGGATTCTCATTTGTATTCTTGCGTAGAACATCGATATCCATCACCATCGGGGTATCTACTGGGTATCGAATCAACGTATACCGGGCAGCATCAACTCCTACTTTTTCTACTAACTCTTCCAGAGTAATGATCGTCCCTGCGCGCTTGGAGAGTTTGACCTCTTCCCCGCCCTCCATAATTTTTACTAGCTGTCCGATCAGGACATGAATGTTGTAATCGGGATTATCACCAGCACATGCAGCGGTTGCGCGAAGTCGATTTACATATCCGTGATGATCTGCTCCGAGCATGTAGATACAGATATCAAAGCCACGTTCGCGCTTATTGATGTAATAGGCAGTATCCGATGCAAAATAAGTGAGATCTCCATTGGCTTTTGTGATGACGCGATCTTTATCATCACCAAAATCGGTTGTGCGAAGCCAGATGGCACCCTCGCTTTCAAAGACATGACCTTCTTTACGTAACTTTTCAACTCCGTGTTCTACCGCGCCAGACTCGTGAAGTGATCTCTCTGAAAACCACACATCAAAATGGGTATTAAAGGTATTGAGCACCGCTTGTTGTTGTGCAAGTTGAACCTTGTAGGCCGCTTCTCGAAATGCTTCGAATCGCAAAGCTGCCGCGACATTTTTAATTTCTGGATTCTGTGCCACGACTTGAACAGCAAGATCTGAAATGTATTCACCCTGATATCCATCTTCTGGAATCGGATTACCAAGAGCGGCAGCCTCAACCGATTTTCCGAAGAGATCCATCTGATTGCCGCGATCGTTAATGTAAAACTCGCGAACCACCCGTGCACCACTTGCGCTAAGTACGCGACCAAGCGCATCTCCTACGGCAGCCCACCGAGTGTGACCGAGGTGAAGTGGTCCAGTCGGATTTGCGCTGATAAATTCAAGATTAATAGATATGCCTGCGAGCGCATCTCCATCTCCAAATGTGTCACCTGCGGTAATAATTGTGCGCACAAGTTCGGCCTGGTTGGAGCGCTTCAAGGTAATGTTTATAAATCCTGGACCAGCGATTTCGACGGCGCTGACCTGGTCTAGTTGGCGCAGATCAGCCTGCAGCATCTGCGCAACATCGCGCGGACTCTTGCCGGCTGTCTTTGCCAGTTGCAAGGCGACCGATGTTGCATAATCCCCGTGATCGCGATTTTTTGGCCGCTCAAGTGGGATCGCTACTGGAATCGTTCCCAGTAAATCGCCACGCTCAATCGCACGTCCAATTGCCTGCGAGATTGCCTCGGCTAAGGCTTCTTGTTGAGATTGCGCAGACATAAGGCAAGGTTACCGTCTCAAAGCCCTTGCGCGCGGTTACCTAATTGTGACCGAGTGGGTAGTGACCAATCATCCATTACTTTATATGCTCACCTCTGTTCACACCCTCATGTCTGGCTAAAACTGTTTTAGTCAGGGGTATGAACACCTTTCGAAAGGTAATACATATGGCAAAGCGCCGTTTAATTATTGCTGGTGCAATTGCTGCATCGGCAGCTTTGTTGATCTCAGGTTGCTCAAGCAGCGATGAGGCTTCAAGCAAGCGTGCATGCATCATCCTTCCTGACTCAGAGTCATCAACACGTTGGGAAAACGGAGATCGTCCAGCACTTGAATCAGCACTTACAGGTGCAGGATTCGAAGCAGATATTCAAAACGCACAAGGTGACACAGCTAAGTACGCAACAATTGCTGAGCAGATGCTCACAAAGGGTTGCGGTGTCATGCTGCTCGTTGACTACCAGGGTGCAGGCATCCAGGTTGCAGCAACAGCAAAGGAGCAGGGAATTCCTGT
>JBDNJI010000026.1:0-7780 GCA_041687825.1 Candidatus Planktophila sp. | reverse complement strand
GGTTGCGGTGCACGTGGATGCTTTGAACAATATGCAAGCGGATCGGCGTTGATGCGTCATGCCCGCGAGGCAATTAGTGCAACACCAGAACTTGCCCGAAATCTCTTAGCACTTGGAGATGGAACAATTGCGGGCTTAACTGGGAAAGATATTACCGAAGCCGCGCAAAATGGTGATGCGGTTGCACTGGCTGCATTTAATACAACCGCTCATTATCTCGGAGCTGGAATCGCATCGTTGAGCGTTATTCTCGACCCGACTTGCGTGGTCGTTGGCGGAGGCGTCGTCGAAGCGGGAGAAATATTGTTGGGACCAACACG
The DNA here is from genome assembly GCA_041687825.1 of Candidatus Planktophila sp. Classification (GTDB taxonomy): domain Bacteria; phylum Actinomycetota; class Actinomycetes; order Nanopelagicales; family Nanopelagicaceae; genus Planktophila. The sequence goes on along the minus strand of JBDNJI010000026.1, from coordinate 7,460 downwards.
TGAATCACTTAAACGACATATGCCATTTGCTGGAAAGCACCCTTACCCAGAAATTGTGCCAGCGCAGTTAGGTAATGAAGCCGGACTTGTCGGAGTTGCTGATCTAGCGCGACTTTAGATTATTTCCTATGTAGTTATCTTTTCTTTGGTTACTTCTCGCTAGGATAGATTAAACCAATTTGACGTCGAATCTCATCGAGTGAGCCCATGATCTCTATTGATTCAGTTGGCGTAAGTATTAGTGAGTTGAGCCCTCCGCTTCGAACAACAGATTCAAATTCAAGAGCCTGTTCACGCAGTCCATGGCCCTTATAGTCACTTGGGTACTCGGTAGTTGTTCCATCGTGCATCACTACTCGCATTGATGCAGGGTTATAGAAGGTGCGGTCAATCTCAATTTTTCCAAGGGTTCCATTGATACTTGCCCGGCAAGGTGTTGAGACCATCATATTTGAGGTCAGAATCGCTTGCCCGCCATTTGCATAGTTAAAGATCGCAGTACTACTTGAATCAACACCTTTGTCGGTAAATGTCGCAGATGCAGTAATTTTCTCCGGAATACCAAGCACCATGTGCGCAAAGGAAATTGGATAGATACCAAGGTCAAGTAGTGCACCGCCACCTAGAGCTGGCTCCCAGTGACGAGGATTGGCGTAGTCAGAGAGGCGTTGTCCATGGTCTGCTTCAACTGCCAGAATCTCACCGAGAATTCCGGAGTTTAGAATTTCGCGAACCTTACGCATGTGCGGCAAGAAGCGCGCCCACATTGCCTCCATTAGCGCGACCCCATTCGCATCGGCAGCAGCTTTAATTTCGCGAGCCTCTTGTGCATTAATGGTGAATGGTTTTTCACAGAGAACTGGTTTGCCAGCGCTGAGCGCTAAGATCGAATTACTCACGTGATACGGATGAGGGGTAGCCACATAGATCGCATCGAGTGTTGGGTCGTTTACTAATTCTTCGTAACTGCCATAGGCGTGACATCCTGGAAATTCAATTGCGAATGCATCAGCGCTCTCTTGTGAGCGGGAACCGACTGCAGCAACAATATGGTTATTGAGATAAGAGAGATCGCGCGCGAACGCTTGGGCAATGCCACCACTTGCCAAGATGCCCCATCGAAATTCAAGACCATTGTTCATGTTAACTCCTCTTATATTGTTTTACGTTTTATAGCTGAGTTTTTAAACTTGCGCTCCATCGTCATCTAGATCGCTGCGGTCAATTCGTGGATTGTTTTTCCATCGCTTAAATGATGAGACTACATCGCTGAGAGTTTTTTTGGGCGAACTCTTGGGTGGAATCGGTGGAACGAATTTCTCTTCATCGCGTTCTTGTTCAAGATCATCGAGATAGGTACTCGGAGAACTTTCATCGAGTGAAAGTCCATCAACGAGTGCGTGAAACTTGTCATTGATGAGATCTTTCTCATCATCGGCTGAATTTCCGTCTGATGTGGAGTGGTCTGGCCCTGAAGTCATGCTTTATATTCGCACAAACTTAGGCAATTGGACAGAAAAGGGGTTAAATTACCGTCATGAACAATCTGCCATATGGCACTTTGCGCGCCTTCTTGACGCCATTCCTGATGATCTTGTTTCGTCCCAAGGTTAAAGGTTTGCGAAACGTGCCAGCTTCTGGGCCGCTGATTATTGCCTCGAACCATCTCTCTTTTAGTGACTCGATTTTTATGCCACTTGTTGTCCCGCGCAAAGTTACTTTTTTGGCCAAGAGTGAGTACTTCACTTCTCCGGGGCCAAAGGGGCTACTCAAGAAACTGACTTTCATAGCACTGGGTCAGGTGCCAGTAGATCGCTCGGGTGGTCGCAGAAGTGAAGCGGCGTTGATTACTGGGCTACAAGTACTCTCAGAGGGAAAGTGTTTAGGTATTTACCCCGAAGGAACGCGCTCACCTGATGGACGTCTCTACAAGGGACGCACTGGAATCGCCCGTCTTGCGATCGATTCCGGGGCACCTGTTGTGCCGGTGGCAATGTTTAACACCGAGAAGATCCAACCCACTGGGCAAGTGATTCCAAATATCAAGCGAGTGGGAATGACATTTGGCGAACCGATGTACTTTGATGGCGATTCCAGTGACTTACAGTATTTGCGCGAAGTGACGGATTTAATTATGACTGCGATACAGGAACTCTCTGGTCAAGAGAGTGTCGATGGGTATGCAACTAAGGCGAAGAAAGCTTTAGATGAAAATGACGCAGAAGAGGAGAACTCTTAATCTCGTCTGCTATTTTTTACGACTCGAGCGCAGCCCGTTGTACGAGATAGTTACAGGTCGCACACTCTGGCCCGGCAGCAGGATATTCACCTTCGATTACTTCAACTAGCTCTTCAATCAGAGTGGTAAATTTTTCAACGTTACGTTGGACTGAAATATATATTTGATTGACGCCAAAGCCATGCGCACCATCGGCTGTCTCGGTAATTCCGTTGAGTTTCCAGACCAGCAGCCCCATAGAAGAGACCGGAAACGCCAAGCCGCGATCAGGATTTTCTAGCGCGTAGGCATAGGCCTCGAGTTGTGGTGAATAGAAATCCCCGTTGTCGCGATCAGAATCAGAAACTTTGCAATCAATAATTCCGACAGTGCCATCCTCGTAGTGACCCAGCAGGTCATAGATTCCGAGAATTCGCCATTGGGTCGTGCGACCTTTAACCACAAGCGGTGTCGACTTAACCCATTGCCCCCATTGTTTAACGACTCCCGGTGCCAGGGATGGGTCTAGATCTGGCATTGCCGCTCTACGAAAATGTTCTTCCTGTGCATCAGCTAGTGGTTTCACCAATGGGAACTGTCCTGGCATGGTGACTTTAAACCAATATTTTATCCATAGACAACGCTTGCATGTAGATAATCCGAAGGTGAGATCAGATGGGGCAATAGTGTCTCTAGCAGGTTTATCAGGGCGTTTAATGGTGAGCTCTGGAGTCATACCTTGATCATATTGACCTAGAACGCGCTACTCAATCACCGAAATTAGATATTAAAAAGGAACTGGCCCCGAGTTACCTCGAGGCCAGTTCGTCATACGTTCTTACTTCTATTTGCCTCGGGCTTTAGCTATGCCGTGCAGCACGTGATAACCAATGACGGCAACAAGTGTTGCATTCACGATTCCAGTAAATGTGTAGTCACCCTTACTCCATGAGTAATCAGCAATACCGATTATCAGAGCAGAGGCAACCACTAAGAGGTTAATTGGATCTGAAAAGTCAGAGCGACCCTCGATCCAAATTCGTGCACCCAAGACCCCAATCATGCCGAAGAGTGCAGTTCCTGCTCCACCAAGTGCGCCCATCGGTGTTGCCGCAAGAACAGCGCCAAATTTAGGAGAGAGGGAGAGCAAGATTGCGCCGAATCCCGCAACCCAATACGCAGCAGTTGAGTAGACGCGGCTAGCAGCCATGACGCCGATATTTTCAGCGTATGTGGTTGTACCTGATCCGCCACCAGCACCAGCAATTGTTGTGGCAAGACCATCTGCCATGAGGGCGTTACCCATTTGGCTATCGAGATCTTTACCAGTCATTGCAGCGACAGCCTTCACGTGACCGACATTCTCTGCGATGAGTACAAGTACCACCGGTAGGAACAAGATCATGATGCTGAACTTAAAGGTCGGTGTTGCAAATTCAGGAAGTGCGACCCACTTGGCTGCACTTATTCCATCGGTGTTGATTTGACCCATCGCAAGAGCGGTGAGATATCCAATTGCAAGACCTAGAAATATGCTGATGCGCCCAATCATTCCGCGCGAAAATGCTGTGAGTAGACCGATTGAAACCAAGGTAATAATTCCAATCATCGTTGCATTTTCATCAACAACTTTTCCGCCAACTAAACCTTGGAAATTATTCTTGGCAGCGCCAGCAAGGTTGAGACCGATCAACATCACTATTGCGCCGGTGACAACGGGTGGCATCATTGCGTTGATCCAACCAATGCCTGCGGCCCTTACAACGAGTCCAACGATCGCGAGCACAACGCCGGTAAAGACGATGCCACCGAGAGCCCCGGCCATTCCGCCACCTTCTGCACCCATGGCAGCGCCGATGGGTCCGAGGAAGGCAAAGGATGAACCGAGATAGCTCGGGACTTTATTTTGAGTCACGATCAAGAAGAGGATGGTTCCAATTCCTGAGAAGAAGAGTGTGGTGGTCGCTGGGAATCCGGTGAGGATCGGAACAAGGAAGGTTGCTCCGAACATTGCAGCGATATGTTGTAGACCCAGCCCGATGGTAAATGGCCAGTTGAGGCGTTCATCTGGGGCGACGACTTCTCCCGATTTAACTGATCGGCCATCCCCGTGGAGTTTCCATGTGAAAAGTGACATTTACATCCCTTCGCTAACGTTTATATGGCATCGCTGCCTTGATCCCTGTGAATTTTCACAAGGACCGGTTAAGGCTGAGGGTAGATCGGTGCCTTGGGTAGTTCGATCAATTACCTCGGCGAGTCGAGCGCTATCCAGGTTGCGATCCGGGGGTAAATGGGGTTCACTATCGACTGATATATCGTTTCGATATATAACGGTTTTGATATATAGCGTTTACGTTATATAACGCCTGGATTAAGTGGAAATGAGGAGAGTGGCTATGCGATCACGCGCTCAATCCCTTGAGTTCGCACTCCTTGGGCTGCTTGCTCAGAGCCCTCTTCATGGATACGAACTGCGTAAGCGGATCAGCGCGATCTTTGGTCCCTTCCGCGCACTCTCATTTTCGGTGCTCTACCCACAATTGCGTCGCATGTTAGAGGCCGGACTCATTGCAGAGTCAGCCGCTGAGACCGGTTCTCGCCGCGCTCGCATCGTCTACGCCATCACAGATTTAGGTACCGAGCGTTTCCTTGAGCTCGCTGAGAGCGTGAACTCAGAGGCGTGGGAAGACGAAGGCTTTGAAATTCGTTTCGCCTTCTTTAGTCCAACATCTTCAAAGAACAGAATCAGAATTCTTGAAGGGCGTCACCGTCGTCTTCAAGAGAAGGCGGAGATGCTTCGAGTTGAACTCGAGCGCTCGCCTTCAGGCATAGATAAATATCTAGAAGAGTGGCGCCGCCATTCATTGGAATCGGCTGGACGAGAGATCGACTGGTTGGAAGACATGATCAAAACCGAGAGGAAATAAAGTGAAAATCACTACTGGAAAAGGCGACATCCGAGTTGCCATTGTTGGTGTTGGAAACTGCGCCAACTCGTTGGTGCAAGGAGTGACGTACTACAAGGATGCTGCCGCAGATCAAGATATTCCTGGTCTCATGCATGCAACAGTGGGTGCGTATCACATTAGTAATGTTAAATTTGTGGCAGCCTTCGATGTTGATTCAAAGAAAGTTGGACTAGATCTTGCAGATGCAATCTGGGCTAGCGAGAACAACACAATTAAATTTAGCGATGTTGCAAAGACAGGCGTTGAAGTACTTCGCGGAAATACTCTCGACGGACTTGGTAAGTACTACATGGAGACGATCGTAGAGTCGACCGCAACAGCTGTTGATGTTGTGGCAGTACTCAAGGAAGAAGCGGTCGATGTTTTGATCTGTTACCTTCCGGTTGGATCAGAGGCTGCAGCTAAGTTCTACGCACAATGTGCAATCGATGCCGGTTGTGCCTTCGTGAACGCACTTCCAGTATTTATTGCATCAGATCCAGTCTGGGCAAAGAAGTTTGAAGATGCTGGTCTACCAATTGTGGGAGATGACATCAAGAGCCAAGTAGGCGCAACAATTACGCACCGCATCATGGCAAAGCTTTTCCAGGATCGTGGCGTTCACCTAGAGCGCACCTATCAACTCAACGTTGGCGGGAATATGGACTTCAAGAACATGCTCGAGCGTGATCGTCTTGAATCAAAGAAGATTTCAAAGACTAACTCTGTAACATCACAACTCGATCACGACATGGGTGCCAAGAATGTTCACATCGGACCTTCTGATTACATTCCATGGCTCGATGATCGCAAGTGGGCATATGTGCGCCTTGAAGGACGTGCATTTGGTGATGTTCCTTTGAACTTGGAATACAAGCTCGAAGTATGGGATTCACCAAACTCAGCGGGCGTCATTATTGATGCTCTTCGCTGTGCCAAGATCGGTCTTGATCGCAAAGTCGGCGGACCACTTCTCTCACCATCTTCATACTTTATGAAGACGCCTCCTGTGCAGTACACAGATGAGCAAGCTCATGTAAAGACCGAAGCTTTCATTGATGGGTCACTAGAGCGTTAAACCAATAGACATCTCTCGGATGTAAAAACACCCGGCCAGTTAAATACTGGTCGGGTGTTTTTTATCCCCTCACGGAGAGTTGAGGGTTAAATCGTCGCATCCATCGGGATGCGGCGAATATGAAGTAACCCGGCAATTGCGAGAAGCAGCATCAAAATGGAGCCAACGAAAGCGGCGATAGCGGAGTAACCAGCAATCACACCGAGTGTTCCAAATGCATAAGCCTTAAGCAGCATTCCGCGAAGCGTATTTACCATAAATAAAGTTTGTCGGAGTTCACCATAAGATGCGATTTCTTCCGGTGTGCCGGTGCCTCCACGCACCATACCCATATACACAGGTGAAACTTCTGAATATGTCATTGGCTTTCCAGTCACTCCAATTGATGCACCCTTCATATCTTCCCAGATGTGAAGATCTGAATAATCACGCGCCATCTCACCGGTTGTAACTTTCATCTCTGACCACTTTGCCAATTGGTCTCTAGTCGCATCAGGCATGGAATCTGCTGTGGGGAATGAGATATTTTGATTTTCTAACTAACTCTTTACCGATTCGTTTGCAAAGGTTGCGCCCCAATTAACTAGACCTGCGGCAATTAATAAGAATGCTGCTAGTGCGAATCCAACTGCCGTGACTATTCCATCAAAAGTTCTGCGTTTCATTTTTTCTCTTCATTTATTTTCAATTAGTGAACATGCCTTAAGTGGATACCTAAGAAAAGGGTGTGATCCTATTTTTGGAGAGTGCTAGCGCCATCGTTAGCGGTTTGAGTGCTGGGTCTCAAGCGGCTATTCAATATGGAGATTGCAGGTGTTATTTCCGTCGCTATCAATTTCAAGGTGTGAGCATACAATGCCGAGATGATCGAAGGCATCATCGCCGAAATGCCATCTAAAGGCTAACGTTAGTAAAACTCGGACATTGGTATCGCCATCGGATTTGATATTAAATACTCGAGCAGAGCGGCTGACTGTATTCTCAATTACCTTTTCGGTGTGTGATATCTGATCTGCGATGGCGCGGTTAGATTTTCCTTCGCAGACCAATCCCAAGATGAGCTGTTCAAAGGGGGATAACTCTCGCTGTGCAATTGTGATATCTGTTGACATCGTGTTGACATCGTGTTGACACATACCTCTCTGGTAGGTGCACCCACCATGCTCCTATTTATCGTTGCTGTCCTGAGGTAGTCTATACTCATGAGTAACCT
>JBDNJI010000025.1:0-17188 GCA_041687825.1 Candidatus Planktophila sp. | reverse complement strand
CTAACTGGCTAACTGGCTAACTGTTCTCCATCTTGTATCCAAGGCCACGCACCGTCTGAATGTGAATTGGGTTGGCTGGATCTTCCTCAATCTTGGCGCGAAGTCGCTTAATGTGGACATCGAGTGTCTTGGTATCGCCCACATAATCAGATCCCCAGACTCGATCGATAATCTGAATTCGGGTGAGAACTCTTCCCGCGTTGCGCATCAAATATTCCAGTAACTCGAATTCCTTAAGCGGGAACTGCGCCACCTTGCCGTTAATTGTGATGATGTGACTTTCGGTATCGAGTGATACCGGGCCGACCGTGAAGGCCGAATTTGAATCAGGTGAATCGCTGACATCGGAGTTACGGCGCAATACCGCCCGGATTCTGGCGATCAGTTCCCGTGATGAATAAGGCTTGGTTATATAATCATCGGCGCCGAGTTCAAGGCCAACCACTTTGTCGATCTCCGAGTCTTTTGCCGTCAACATAATGATCGGAGTCGATGACTTTGCCCGTATTTGGCGACAAACCTCAGTACCAGAAACACCCGGCAACATCAGATCAAGCAAGATGAGATCAGCCTTGGTCGCATCAAATATCTCAAGCGCCTTTGCACCACTTCCGGCGACGACAACGTTGAAGCCTTCCCGGCCAAGTAGATATTTCAACGCCTCTGAAAATGAACTCTCATCTTCGACGACCAATATCTTTGTCATGTTCCCACCTTAATCTCTGTAAGACCCGATACATCAACAAATGGCAATCGGATCGTAAAGGTACTTCCCTGTCCGGCAACGCTCCAGACGGTGATATCGCCACCGTGATTTGCAGCCACATGTTTCACAATCGAGAGCCCAAGGCCAGTGCCACCTGTTTCGCGTGATCGCGCTGGATCAACGCGATAGAAACGTTCAAAGATTCGCTCAAGATCAGGTTCTGGGATTCCAACACCTTGATCTGTCACTGTGATCTCAGCGAGTTCACCATTTCGTGCAACTGAGAGTCCGATTCGAGTGGAATTTGGACTGTAGTTAATTGCATTCTCAATCAGATTACTTATCGCCATTAAAAGTTGGCGACGATCACCAAGTACAGCGCATGGGTTAATTTCTTGAAAGACAATCTCAATTTGGCGCTTTTCGGCGGCTAACTGCAACTCATCGATAGCAACTTGGACCAGCGATGAAAGATTAAGCGTCTGTGCATCTTTGAGTGGGTCTTCATCTTGCAACCGTGAGAGGTTGATAATCTCTTGCACTAAATCTGAAAGGCGATTCGCCTCCGTCTGCATTCTGGTCGCGAAATTTTTAATTGCGGCTGGGTCATCGCTGGCTTCTAGCACCGCTTCGGCCAAGAGAGAGAGTGCACCGATTGGTGTTTTAAGTTCATGAGAAATGTTTGCCACAAAGTCACGGCGCATTGAGTTAAGTCGGTTGAACTCTGAGTCGTCAAAAATCAAAACCACAATCAAATCTTGTTCGCCAAGTGGTGATACCCGTACGACTAGATCGTGAGTGCCGGCACCAATCGGTCCTCGTGGTAATTCAATTGTCTCCTCCACAATTTCTTCAGTGCGACGAGAGGTCCGAATTAGTTTAAGCAGCGGTATCGAACCCACTGTTGCATCTTTGACAACGCCAAGAGATGCCACACCAGGAGACGATTGCAGAACGACTTCGCCTGGTGCAACAATCAAAAATTCGGCATCAATAATTTTGAGCAGGTTAGTCAGGCTCTGCGAAATAAATGGCTGGTCATCCATTCTCTCTGAGGCACGCGACCAACGGGACATGGGTTAATCGTAGGCATTTTGGCGCGAAGGTGAAAATAATTGGCTATTTTTTTACGCATAAATCGATCTCTTAAGATCTCATTCAGCCGTTGTTTACCTTAAGGCTGGCAAGGCGATGGTTGGCCTAGTAAACTCTCGCCATGCGCGCAGCCTTTCACGATGAATTAGAAGCCATTACGGCGACCCTGGTTGAGATGGGTGATCTCGTAGCGTTGGCTATGCGCGAAGGAACAACTGCGCTTTTAACGGCAGATTTAAAATTAGCTGAAAAAGTAATTGCCGACGATGACAGAATCGATGCAATGCAACACCAGCTAGAAGCAGATGCAATTGATTTGATGACAAGACAACAACCAGTTGCACAAGATCTTCGCACCCTTGTTACTTCACTTCGTATGAGCGCAGATCTCGAGCGTATGGGTGACTTTGGCCATCACATCGCGCGCATTGCCCGCATGCGTTATCCGGCAACAGCGGTTCCGCCAGAACTCACCGCCACCATTCAAGCAATGGGTGATGTCGCGGGTCTGATTATTAATAAGGCAACCCATGTAATTCGTACCCAAGATCTCAAGGCATCGGTTGAGTTAGAAGATGATGACGATGCGATGGATCGTCTGCACCGTCAACTCTTTACGATTTTGCTTGATGATGCATGGTCACACGGAATTGAAACTGCAATTGATATGACCTTACTTGGTCGCTACTACGAACGCTGCGCCGATCACGCCGTCTCAACTGCTCGTCGCGTCTACTTCTTGGTTAAGGGCGAGTACGCATCTGAGCAGAAGTCAGGCGCGTAGTTTTACTTCTTACCTTGATTTGCAACTGCGGTAATTGCATCGGCTGCTGCGCTTGGATCTAAATATTCGCCGCCCTTGGTCACGGGTGTGAGATCCGCTTTGAGTGTGTAGAGCAATGGAATTCCCGTAGGAATATTTAGCCCAGCAATATCTTCATCTGAGATTCCATCAAGATGTTTCACCAATGCTCGTAGTGAATTACCGTGTGCGGTAACAAGCACTGTCTTGCCGGCGCAAAGATCAGGCACAATCGAGTTATGCCAGTAAGGCAACATGCGAGTTACGACATCTTTTAAACATTCGGTACTTGGTAAATCTTTACCGAGATCGCGATAACGCAGATCTTGATCTTGTGAATATTGCGATCCATCTTCAATCGGTGGTGGTGGCACATCAAAAGAGCGGCGCCACAGTGCAAATTGCTCTTCGCCATATTGCGCCAAAATCTGCGCCTTATCTTTTCCTTGCAGCGCGCCATAGTGACGTTCATTGAGCCGCCATGATCGTGCAACTGGAATCCAATGACGGTCGCAGGCATCGAGTGCTAACTGTGATGTTGTGATAGCACGACGCAAGAGCGATGTATGGACCACATCAGGTAAGAGTCCACGCTCAAGTAAGAGCGATCCGCCGCGCTTTGCCTCTTCTTCGCCCTTGGCTGAGAGTCGAACATCAACCCAACCGGTGAAGAGATTTTTAGCATTCCATTCGGATTCGCCGTGGCGCAACAAGATTAAATTCATGCACTAATTCTAGGGCACTCAGAGTAAATGTTTAAATGCATCGAGATTTGCCAGCGACTCACCGCGGCTCACTCGCCATGCCCATTCGCGACGGATTGCACTGGCAAATCCAATCTCAAGTAGTGGATTAAAGGCGCTATCTGAATACTGTAAAACACTTCCCATTAAGCGATCGAGCTCGCAATCATTGACCGCATCTAGCGGTAAACGCCCAACAAGATAGATGTCGCCAAGTTCATTGATAGCAAATGCGATTCCATACATCGATGCATTCTTTGTCAGGCACCATGAGTGCACCTGATCTGCATTTTCATCAGGTCTGCGAATAACAAATGCATTGATACTCAGGGTGTGATCACCAATAACTAGAGCGCAATGTGTAACTAATTTTGTCTGGCCCGGCAGTGAGATCAGAAATGTATTGGGGGCTGGTCGATCAAATTGCAGATCATGTGATTGTAAAAATTCTTCAATTACCAAAATTGTATTAAGCGACATTACTAACCAATAGCTTTACGAGCAGATGCGTTATTGCTAATAATGCGATCGTAGATATCTAAGGTTCCACGAGCGGTGGCATCCCAGCCGAAGTAAGAAGCATGGTCAACTGCGCCCATCGAAAGCAGTACCCGACGTTGTGGCTCTTGGATTAAACGCGCTAATACTGAAGACCAGGCACGCGGATCATGGCCATCAACTAATACGCCAGAGATTCCATCTGCAATTGCGGTACGAAGCCCGCCCACCGCACTTGCGACAACTGGTGTTCCGCATGCTTGCGCTTCGAGTGCAACAAGTCCAAAACTTTCCGAGTAACTTGGGACGCAGACCAAATCTGCGGCGCGATACCACTGTGGTAATTCAACTCTTGGTACCGGCTTTTCAAAACGAACCACATCGGAAATTCCAAGCCAAGAAACCAAATCTTTTAACCGCTCAACTTCGCCAAGTCCACCACCTGATGCACCACCCATAATGATCGTGATCAATTTAGGGCGAAGATGCGGTGAGTGCGAAAGCATTTCAGCGACTGCGCGAATTAAAACTTCTGGTCCCTTATGTGGCTGAATCCGACCGACGAAGGCGAGAATATGCGCATCGGTAGCCAGACCAATCACTTCTCGCGCAGCTTTGCGACCAGCACCAGCGGTAAATGTTGAGAGATTTACACCTGGGCTAACCACGCTGACATTATCCGGACAGGCTTGATAGAGCGAGACCAGACTTGCGGCTTCCGCATCGGTATTTGCAATTAGCGCATTTGCGGCGGCAACCACTTGCATCTCACCTTGCACCCGAATCATTGGCTCTGGGCTTTCACCTTCAGCTAAGTTCATATTCTTTACTCGCGCCATCGTATGCATCGTGTGTACAAGTGGAATCGAAAGTGATTTCGCCGCTGGCATCGCAACTTTGCCAGAGATCCAATAATGTGAATGGATCGCATCGTATTTTTTGGCAGCCACGGCATCGCTAAACGCACGCGCAAGATCAGGAATTAACGCTGGCAAATCTTCTTTTGATGTTGCAGCGGTTCCAACATTGAGATGACAGACGCGCACGCCATCTGAAATTTCTACAATCTCTGCCTGCTGATCTGATTGCCCGCGCGTGAAAATATCTACCGAGACTCCCATCGCCGCCATACGTTGTGCGCCTTCGACGACGTAAATATTCATACCGCCAGCATCACCAATTCCTGGCTGATCCAGTGGCGATGTATGCACCATCAATGTGGCGATGCGCGGTTTCATAGGTAAAGGGTAGAACTAATTAGAAGGTTGCGCGAATAGTGCCGATTACTCGCGGCCCACCCATCACCTTTTCAGGCTCAAATGGGCTATCTACCCCAAAAGATTTAAGACATGCATGAATAAGAGTGCGAAATGAACGAAGCGATCCATCACTTACTTTAAAGACAAAGGTACGACCATCTGGAAGTGATGCAATTTCAACAGCTTCGGCGCCATCTTTCATAAATAAGCCAGGCACACTTTCCATCATCTGGGTTGTCAATCGACCAACACCGGCAACCATCACTGGATTGGCACGACATGCAGCCAGCACACTTTGGTGAATGAGATCAGTTGAAATTGTGATCGCACGAATTGATCGCGCCAACCCTGCAATTGTCAGTAAGAAAAGCGGTGCCCCGCATCCATCAGTACTGGTCAAGGTAATTTTCTCGCCAGCCAATAGTTCGAGTTCGGCTTTACAGGCAATCTGCAACGGGTGATTGGCATCGAGATAATTTTCAATCGGCCAATTATTTTTTACACATGTCAGCAACATTGCAGAATGCTTTCCGCTGCAATTCATCGCAATTCGAGATGCCGGTTGATCTCCCCATGCCCGACGCTCTTCATCACCTAGTGGGCGATCAAGTGCGCATTGCAAAGCACTTTCATCTAACCCAGCAAGTGCCAATATTTCGCGCACACCATCAAGGTGTACTTGTGCACCAGAATGACTTGATGCCGCAAGTGCTAATAAACGTGGTTCAAGATCTAACCCATGTCGCACCATCGCTGACGCTTGAATTGATTTAATGGTCGAGCGCGGAAAAACTAACGCGTCTGCATCACCAAGTTGAAGATGCACCGAACCATCAGCGTTAAGCGCTGTTAAATAACCGCGGTGTGTTGATTCCACAACACCGTCGCGCACGTACTCTGCCAATAAAGCATCGTTACTCATTCGCTCTGTCTTTCTAGTGATGACCAAATGTGCGCTTGCAACTCTTGTCCCTCAGCCGCCATGTCATAGGCAAAGAAAAGTTCGCCAGCAACAAGACCGTAGAGACGCACACCGGCGGTGACAATCTTTGCACTTGGCGCTGAATATCCTTGATCGAGAACTAATTGAATCTTCGGTCCATCAAATTGACCAACCCAACCTTCTGATATTCCACTTGAATGTGAAATCACAACTTCCAAAACGTTATTTGGCTTTACCCGCCAAAAACCAGCCTCCGATGCGCCCGGGCGTAGAATGTCACCATTTTCATCGATGATCCACGAACGCGAAAAGTAATTAAGAAATGCTCGTCCATCATGGTTAAAGACAACTTCGTGTGCGTATTCAAATTGTTCGATCGTTGGATATTCACCGCGACCTTTTCCGCGCCAGGTCCCGACCATCCACGCCAGTGGATTGAGATCTGGATGAAGTCCCTCAGGAATAGTGAAGACCATTAAAGTCGGCCTCTCTTATATGTACGAGAATTTTGCGCCTGCGAAGTGCGATGAGTGCGAAATCCAAGATAGATTAAAAAGATTCCAATAAGTGCGCTGACAAGAGCAACTGCCCCCAGCGTTATTGTCTCCATCGGGTGAGTCTAACTGACGATAATTTGTTGAGCGGCACTGACTTGCGCAACCTGCAGCGTTGCATCGGTTGGTGTATTTCGCTTAACGATAGCTAGCGCAATCGGGCCAAGTTCGTGATGGCGGGCGACAGTGCCAAGAAATCCAACGACCACACCATTATTTTCAACCGGTGTACCAGGTGGTGGCATTACAACTGCGCTGCCATCAAGGTGCAACATCACCAATCGACGAGGTGGCTTACCTAAATTAAATATCTTCGCCACCGTCTCTTGTCCGCGGTAACAACCCTTATTCATATGGACTGCGCCGTTGAGTACGCCGAGTTCATTAGGGATTGATTTATGGTCGGTATCAAATCCAATACGTGGTCGACCTGATGCAACTCGCAACGCATCCAGTGCCCATGTGCCAACTTGCAGCGCACTAGTCGCAAATGTTTCCCGCATCTGATCAAGCTCGGCGCGCGGCACTAAAGCAAAGGGCCCACCCAAAGGAGTTGGTGCACCAGGTGCGCGCAATACCGCCATCTCATCAGTTGCATCGCGGACCACAACTTGTCGGGTAAATACCATCTTCGTAAAGTATGCAATCAGACCTTCGAGATAACCCGGATCAACCACAACCCAAGTCGTATCACCATCATCGACAAGTAAAAATTGATATTCAACATGCCCACGTGGATCAAGTACCATCGCATCAACCCAGACACCTGGTGCCAACTCAGATAAATGTTGAGTAGTGACATCGTGTAACCAGGTCAGGCGATCAACACCTGCAATTGCAATTATTTTTAAATGTGAAAGATCGCCCCATGCGGTGCCAGATTCAAGTGCACGCTGTTCTTTAACCGGTTCACCGAAATGCCAGATTGCGCCAGCATCGGGGCCTTCTTCAACAAATACAGCGGTCATACAAGTAAGTGTAGAACTACTTTTCTATACATGCAGCACAGGTGCCATAGACCGCAAAGTGCGTGACATCTGTCTTAAAACCGTAATCATCAGCAAGATTCTGCACAAAGTTCGCCGCGACATCTATCGGTGCATCTCCAACCGAGCCACACTTTCCGCAGACTAAGTGCAGGTGAGTTAACTCTTCTGCTGCGTGATAGGTCGCACCACCATGACCAAGATGTGTATGTTGCACAAGGCCAACGTTTTCTAGCGTCTCTAAGTTGCGATAGACCGTTGAAAGATTAATTCCAGGATGCGTCTGTCGTACCTTCTCGGCCACCTCTTCTGGTGTTGCATGTCCGAGTTCGCGCACAGCCGAAAGAACTAACTCGCGCTGAGGAGTAAGGCGTAAGCCCTTATCGCGTAATTCGTGTTGGTCGGCCATATTCAAATTCTACTTACTTCGCCAGTGGTTCAACAGTAAGTACGAGATCAACTGGCTCACCTTGTTTTGCGATCACTGCTTGTTCAATCCGCACACCTTGGGCTTGTACAACTAATGTCCACGCACCAGGGGCGGCAAAGAAACGAAATTGTCCCTGATTATTTGTTGGCACCTCTGCTGTGAATTCGCCGGTGGAATCCAGCAAGCGAACATGAGCTCGCTCTACTGGTCCACCATTGGGAACGTCATCAGAATTCTGGGGTATCCCAGCACGCAGCACAACTCCTTGTATTACTGATTGCACTGAGAGATCTATGCCATCAAGTGAAGGACCACCCGGAGTTGCACCGCAGGTACGCATCTTTATGCACCCACTGCTACAGGTACTCCGACGAGTGAACCGTATTCAGTCCATGATCCGTCGTAGTTCTTTACATCTGTCAGACCGAGTAGCTCGTGAAGTACAAACCACGAGAACGCTGAACGCTCACCGATGCGGCAATATGCAATCGTATCTTTTGCTAAATCAACACCAGCTACTGAATAAATTTCACGCAATTCGGCATCGGATTTAAAAGTGCCATTCTCATTTGCTGCCTTTGACCACGGAATATTTTTCGCAGTAGGAATATGTCCCTTGATCTGTCCGCCTTCTTGTGGCAGGTGAGCCGGGGCTGAGAGTTCGCCTGAGAATTCAGCAGGTGAGCGCACATCTACAATATTTTTCGCACCAATGGCTGCAATGACTTCATCGCGAAATGCACGAATCGAATTGTCGCGCTCTTTTGCGACATACTTTGTCACCGTACCTACTGGCACTGCTGTTACCAATGGATGACCTTCTAGCTCCCAAATCTTGCGACCACCATCGAGTAGACGTACATCTGCGTGGCCGTAAATCTTGAAATACCAGAATGCATAGGTAGCAAACCAGTTGTTATTGCCACCGTAGAGAATGACTGTGGAATCGTTAGAAATTCCATGCTTTGACAAGAGCACCTCAAATTTTTCTTTTGAGACTAGATCGCGGATCAACCCATCTTGTAGATCATCGCGCCAATGAAATGTGGTGGCACCTTCAATATGTCCACCTTCGTACAGGGTTGTATCTTCATCAACTTCAACAAGCACGACGCTTGGATTATTGAGGTTCTCTAGAACCCACTGCGTTGAAACTAACGTTTTTTCACGTGACATGGATAGACCTTCTCTTTTAGATTAGATAGCGGTTGGTTGGTTAAGCAGTACGTACCCGGAGCAGCAACAGATACATCTGGCATCCGAGGCAGAAATCAAAGGCAGCATTAAGAAATGCAGCCGCCAGCGCGCCAGCAACCGCGACCGTAAACACTACGGATGTTCCTGTCACAGCGCCGACTAATGCAACAATCGCAAAGAGGAGGCCAATGGATTGTGCAAACTTTGGGGGACGTACATCTTCGGTACGTAACGCTGACTTCAACCGTGGCTTTATCAGCGTGCGATAGATAAAGGCATACGGTGTGAATTGCGGACCTTTAGTGGCACCAATTGCAAAGACGATTGCTTGCGCAAGCACAACCCAGACCGAACCGGTCACTAGCGCAATCGCCAACACTATTGTTGTAAGCGTTGCGGAAAAACGTGGGCCTCGTGCGTCAATTTCAATTGCTGTCATTTTAATTCCTTAAATTTAGTCGGCGGATAATTGTTTTGTTAAAGCAACAATTAGGCCCGACAGAATGCGCTAGCTAGGCGACCGTAATCAAGCACACGGCGCTTTGTAAATAAGCTAGTAACAATCTGGAACATGGGATAAGTTTAAAGAAGAAAGCGATAAATGGCTACTTGCGAAAGCGTTGCAAGAGCGCCTTAATTAACGGCAGCAACAGCAGTAATCACTTGGCTTCGCTTAGGCGTACCCATTGCACGGCCTACTTCAACGCCATCTCGATTGAGAAAAAGCGTCGTAGGCGTCGAAAGAATATTGAGTTCGCGTACCAATTCAAGATGTGACTCGGCATCGATATGCACGTAAGCGGCATCAGGCATCGATGTCACCATCTGCTCGAGCAATACACGAGTGGCTCGACATGGCGTACAGAAGGCCGATGAGAATTGCACCATCGTGACTCGCTGCCCTAATTCATGGCCGATCTGCGCTGGTGTAAGTCGGGGGCCGTTAACAACTTTTTTCCGGCGAAACTCGCCTCGGCTGCGCCTAAACCAGATACCAAATGCGGTGGCCATAGCCAGCACAATGAGGAGTGGTATCAATGAATTCACGAGAGTATCCTCGCCTACAACGAGTGAGTTAGCCAATTAAGGTCACTGCTCAGGCTGACATACCAAGATCGGGGATCGAGATGGCGAAGGTGTTGTTGCTGACAAATAGCAACGGTGCCAGCGCGCAAGTTCTCCCTGCACTCGCACTTTTGCAACATTCAGTAAAAATTTTATCGCTCGAGCCAAGTGTGCTGGTAGATGCACCAGTGATGGATCTTGTCTTTGTTGATGCTCGCGCAGATCTTCCTAATGTAAAAAGTTTTGTAAAGCTGCTCACTAGAACTGGCGTTAGCGCACCAGTAATTGCAATTACCACTGAAGGTGGACTCACTGCCTTTACATCGCAGTGGGGCGTCGATGATGTCATTCTCGATACCGCTGGCCCTGCCGAAGTTGATGCACGTATTCGAATTGCAATTGGCAAGCGCGATGATGCGATCTTTGCCAGCGACCCAACATCACATGAGATTCGTCAAGGCGATGTTGTCATCGATGAAAATACTTACACTGCAAAGATAAAAGGTCGCTCACTCGATCTCACCTTTAAAGAGTTCGAACTACTCAAGCACTTTGCGCAACACCCAGGTCGCGTCTTCACTCGCGCGCAGTTGTTGCAAGAGATCTGGGGCTATGACTATTTCGGGGGCACGCGCACCGTAGATGTTCACATCCGCCGCCTTCGTTCAAAGCTCGGCCCAGAATTTGAAGCAGTAATCGGAACCGTCCGTAACGTTGGCTATCGCTTCACACTTCCTGCTGCTGGAAAAGATAGCCCCGTTTCTGAGCGCATTTAATGCGCCATATTCTTAAACTCTCGCGATCACTCAACGATCCAATTAAAGAAGTTAGCGGCCCATATTCATTTATTACCTTTGATCCAAATACCCATCGCCAAATCTGGCTCGATCTCAACAATAAAATCTTTATCGCCCACCCCGATCAGGGCAATTGGGTAATGGCAGATCTCGAAAACAGAATGTCAGAACCTTGGTTTGATCCAGCTGGATTTTTCTTAGCAACCGAAGGCGAAAAGATCGTCGGCTTCTGCTGGACCAAGATTCACCAAGATCTTGTTAACTCAGACCCGGTCGGTGAACTCTTTGTTATCGGTGTCGACCCCGATGAACATAGCAAGGGCGTTGGCAAAGCAATCTGCACCGTCGGCTTAAAGTACTTAAAAGCAAAGGGAGTCACACTGGCAATCTTGTATGTCGATGCCGATAACGAAGCCGGCAAAGGCTTGTACACCGCTTTAGGTTTTAATTAACCCCATAGCCTGCTGCAGCCACTGAATGTTGGCAGTACTTTTTTCCATCGAACTAATCGCCGAAAAGTTATAGTGCGCGATCACATTTCGATCTTGATTTGCCTGGTTAAGTCTTTTCTCAAATTCTGTAAATGTTTTATAGTTTTGAGCCTCTTTCGTATCCACCAAAATTTTATGGGTGTGAGGAATCCATAAGTTTGTGAAATGTTGGCGATGCAAAACCCATCTCCAGAAACTAAAGGGTAGAAACTCTGTGACATTCACGCTCTGAGTTTTCTTCGCTAGGATCCTTCTTTTGTAGGCTCTTTCAAGGCGGAGCGTATTTTCTGAATTAAGCGGAATTTTATCTAGCCAGGAATTACTTTGAGAATCACTATTTTGAAATGAAAGTGAGTTGGGAACACGCACTCTCAAAAGCTGTTCGAGTATTCCAATTTGAAGGTAAAGATCGCCAAATGATTCGATTTTCTGGCTTAACTCAAGATCTTTCACTGGGATACCTTGGTTCAGCAGACTGACAATGAGAACTCGTTATCCACAGACTACGATCGCAATTCGGGTATAGGCTTTACCTAGCACTCAGAGAACGATCACTGGCTCACGCTAAATCGCTCGGGGACTTTTTTATCTAATAAGTCTTGTCGCGGTACGGGTATATACTTTTCATGGCGCCCCGAGAACGATCACTGGCTCACGCTAAATCGCTCGGGGACTTTTTTATCTAAAATTAACTCGCGACTAAGTCAGCGCAGATCGCATCAAAGATCGCGGTGTGCGCATCTACATCAGCTGCAGTTGTAGCCGGTGACATCAACGCCATATTGTGAAATGGCGTCATCAGAATTCCATCATTGAGCAAACGCAAGTGAATGTATTGCTCGAGTTCAAAGTCCCCACCATCTGCTGCTTCCTGGCCTGTGCGCGGAGCACCCGGTGCAAATATATATTCATCGCGTGCACCTAAGCGATTGCAATGCCACCAGTATCGATTATTTCTAGCTCTACTCGTGCCTTAATCGCATCAGCGACAGCCTGCGTCATGCCAAATGTCCCAACCGGAACACCGTCCGCAATTGCTTTACCAATAGTTAAGAAATCTGGCTTAAGCCCTAGATCACGAGTCATTCCGCCATAACCCACTGAGATCGTATGTGTCTCATCAATAATTAATAGCGCGCCATACTTCTTTGCCAGATCTTGCAACGCATAGAGATAACCATCTTCGGGCAAGACGGTTCCGATATTTGTCATCGCTGGATCGAGCAAAATTGCCGCAACATCACCGTAAGCAAGTGCTGCCTCCATCGCCACCAAATTATTAAATTCAACAACGCGAGTGGTCTGCGCCAAATCAACTGGCGCACCAATATTTCCATCACGCTTAATCGTTGCACCCGAACTATCTAGCGTTGCAAAGGTTTCATCAACGCTGCCGTGATAACACTTATCGATCACAATGATTTTATCTCGCCCGGCCACTTAGCCATCCATGACATCGGCACACCCTCGTGCATTACCTTCTTGGATTCCAGAAAGGCCAGCCCTGATTTCTTGTGGTTGGCTAAAAATCTTTCATCTTCAATTGCACGCAAACGGCGCAGATGTTCTCGATCGATACTGAAAGTCAGAACCGAAGATTATGCGAAATTTTTATCCTTGCGAGAAGATAAAAAGCGCCTCTAGGTAATTTTCACCACTAATCCCAAGGTTCGCCGCATTCGGTGGCGCTGTCTGCGGTTCCACACAGATCGCATCAGAATCTTCGGTATAGACAACCCACCATGGCGCATCTGATTCGATTTCAATTCGCGCCGCATCTTCCCAAATCAGTGTTGGCGTCCCACGAATTTGCGTGAAGGCGTCATCCCACGGTTGTGGTCCAGGTTTTACCAATTCGGATGTGGCAATACCTTCACTATCGCGCAATAACATTTTCTCGGCGCTAAATTCGAGTTCTAGAAATCCACCGCGTTCGAGTTCGCGCGGAAACCACGGATGGAATCCAAACCATGCTGGCAGATCGCAATCACCTGGGTCGTATTCAAGTGACCATCTGATTGCATCATCTAAAACTTCAACTTTTTGTTCCACTGTCGCACTGCCATATGGTTTTGGTAGATGCAGCAGTGATCGACCCGGACCAATTTCTTGCCACGATGATACAAATCCAAATCCATGAATTGCATGCGGTGGCGCCACATTTGTCGGAAGCTGATGCACTTTTCCATCGGGAGATTGAATCTGACCATCAGGAATTCGGCCAGCCCATGGCGCAAGTGAGTACCAACCGTGATTTAACGGCGAACCACGAAAGGGAAGTGCGAACTCCATCTCACGCCACATGATGGATGCAATATTTGCACCTTGATCATCATCAATTCGAATCTGAAAATCTGCATCATCAATAAATTGCATTACGTATTCGCCTCGTTACTTCTGTAGTT
This sequence comes from Candidatus Planktophila sp., assembly GCA_041687825.1. GTDB lineage: Bacteria > Actinomycetota > Actinomycetes > Nanopelagicales > Nanopelagicaceae > Planktophila. The sequence continues at coordinate 3,217 of JBDNJI010000025.1, read as the reverse complement.
CGTGCTTATACGGCGGCTCTGCGCCTTTACGTGAACATGTAATCGCAGCCGCTTTCGCAGCGCGTGTCAGTACATCAGAAAGTACATCACCTTGCAGCGCCATGATCCCTTGCTCGATCATCGCTTCCACAACAATTGCGCCCACTGTATCGCCAGCACCAACAGTGTCGATTACATCAATTTTCACACCAGGTACGCTTAGGGCACCCCTTGCCGTAAACCCCTGCAATCCATCGGCACCGCGTGTGACCACAACTAAAAATGCACCATCTTGAACCCAGCGCGCAGCAATACTTTCAACGCTCTGCCCCGGAAATAACCACGCCAGATCGTCATCACTGACTTTGATCACAGCCGATATCGCAGCCCACTTTTCCACTGCGGCTTCGTATAAATCGCGATCACCCATCACCGATGGTCGAATATTTGGATCAAAGACAATCGGTGCAAACTCAGCGACCTGAATCGCCCAGTCATACAACACTGTTGCACTGGGTTCGATAATCGTGACCAATGTACCGATATGTAATACCTGTGGCTTATGGCGCGCTGGATCTGGCAACCAATCCAATGAGAAATCAAAGGTTGCGGTGCCATCAATTAAAAATTCATAGCTGGCACCACCGCTGGCATCAAGTGAGACCGTTGCAGTACACGTTGGTTTATCACTAGTCAGTGCGAAATCTAGATTCACACCATCGCGCACAAGTTCAGCTCGCGCCGATTGACCGTATGCATCAGTTGAGATGCCATCGATAAAGTGCACATCATGTCCAAGCCGAGCCAGCGCCTTCGCGGTATTTGCTGGGCCACCACCGACTACCGGCACACGTGGATTACCCGGCAGCAAATCAATTAATACTTCACCGCAGACCCAGATGCTCACGCTTCTTCTCCCTTACGTGCCAAAAATTCAGTAATCACTTCAACTGCAAAGAGATGATCATCAACTTGTGGCAAGCCAGAAATAATCAGCACACCCATACATCCCAACCCCGAAACATTAAGTGCCAGCGCACCACCATGTATCGCATGCAATTCTTCCGATAAATTATTTTCAACATACCAATCAACGCCACGTTCTTCTGCGGCTACCCGCTCGTGCATTGTTGATCGCCCAGTCGCACGCACTACCCGCGCCTTGCGCGCAATCCACGAATCATTCTCTGGCGTTGACCCCGGCAGCGATGCGTGAAAAACAATCCACTCACCCATCCGCACATCAATTGCAATCGGTGCACGTCGCGCCCGTCCGAGTTCAACTGCAATCTCACCAATCTCTAACGCCTGCGCCTGTGTTAGCGATGCCAACATCAACGTCGTTGCCTCTAACTCAAGGCCCGCGCTAGTAAATCCGCCGGTGGTTGCACTCATGGGGCAATCTTGCCCTACCGTTGCCCCATGATCACCATCGCCAAAACCGACCTTGTTGTGCATGAACTCTGCCTTGGTACCAACGTTTTTGGATGGAGCGCCGACGAGCCCGAATCACACGCCGTCTTAGATGCCTATCGCGCCCACGGTGGAAACTTCGTCGATACCGCTGATATGTACTCGGCATGGAAAGAGGGAAATGTTGGCGGAGAATCAGAAACCATCATCGGCAACTGGATGGCAAAGCACGGCAACCGCGATCAGATGGTGGTTGCGACAAAGGTCGCCAAGTTGCCCACCCGCCCCGGCTTGCACCCCGACAACATCATCGCCGCCTGCAACGATTCACTCAAGCGGCTGCAGACCGATTACATCGATATCTATTACGCACATCACGATGATCCAGAAATCCCAATCGAAGATTCACTCGGCGCATTCGCACAACTGATCAGCGCTGGCAAGGTGCGATACATCGCGGCATCGCAGTACACCGGCGAGCGCTTACAACTTGCACTCGATATCGCCGCCAAAAATAATTTACCAAGTTATATCGCGCTACAAGATCAATATAATCTCGTATCGCGCAACCCATTCGAAACCGATCAACAACCAGTGCTGGCCAAAAACGGCATCACCGCAATTCCGTTCTACGGACTTGCCCGCGGATTCTTATCCGGTAAATACCGCGAAGGAAAAATCGTGGAATCAGTACGCGCCGATGGCGTTAAAGAATTTGCCACACCCAAGGGTTTTGCGACCTTAGCCGTCATGGATAAAATCGCCGCCCGCCATGGATCTTCAGTTGCTGCAATCTCACTTGCCTGGCTGCGCAATAATCCACAATTGAGCACACCGATTGCATCAGCGCGCACCGTCGAACAGTTAGAAGAGATCGTGCAGATTATTACCCTCGATGCCAGCGAAGTCGCCGAGCTGAACGCAGTGAGTGCTTAGATTCCTTTATTCGGACCGTAAGCCCAGGCAGTGCCATCATGGCGATTGATTACATAAAAACTGTATTCGCGTAACTCTTGCCTGATCACCCACGCCTGCGCGTCGACGCCATCGACCATAATCGCTGTCGCCAACGCATCAGCCAACCCACCATCTGGCCCAATCACCGTGACAGATCGGGCACCGATCGCCGGCAGCAATGTGCGCGGATCACGAATATGTTCACCGCGTTCGTAATCACCACTTGTTGCCACCGCGCCATCTTGCACGGCAAAACTCTTTACGATCTGATCAACATCATCTGGATCACTAATACCCACCGGCCACGCACGCACCACATCGTCATCACCTAAATCTCCACCGCGCAGCACCAGATCACCCGCTGCATTAATAAGTATGTGCACCGCACCAACGCCTACCAACATCTGCGCCGCAATTTGCGCCGCCCAACCCTTGACCATCCCCGATGGATCAAAGCCACCGAAGGCTGCCCACGGATCAAATGCACCGCGCGTTAAATCTTTCGCACCTTCGCACAACTTCCACACACCCTGCACATAAGCACTTGCCTGATCGATCGTCATCCGACCATCACGAATTTGGCTGACCTGTGAATCTGGTTTATATGTCGAAAACTTTTCATCAACATCAATAAAAAACGCCGCGACCTTATCGATTGCCACATTTAATTCTTCAACGCTCATCGACGGTGCACTAGCGTCGACTACGACAACCGTGCCCCATGTTTCAATGAAACGTTCTACTCTCACAACCCTGCCTTCGAAATCGCTGACTTAAGTGAATCCCAGAACGCCGTAGCGCTATAGGAGGCCCGCGAATTACACGAGTTCGATGTTGAACACGGCAATTGTGCTGCGCTAAATTGTTT
>JBDNJI010000024.1:0-8225 GCA_041687825.1 Candidatus Planktophila sp. | reverse complement strand
GCGAAGATCGAAGAGCGCACGCTGCGAACAGATAAGTGGTGGTTACAACCACTAGCAATCTTTAGCGTTCTCTTCAGTTTTGTTATCTATGCAACATTTCGCGCCTTTGAGAATGCCAATTACTTTGTAAAAGAATCGCATTTGATTTCACCATTCTATTCACCATGTTTGTCAGAGAGTTGTGATCCTGGAGCGACCCTCTTTGGCTTCACTCCAGTGAGTTCGAGTATTTTCAACTTCGCACTCTCGCCAGCGCTAATCATTTTGATTTTCCCACTTGGCTTCCGAATGACTTGTTACTACTACCGTAAGTCTTACTACCGCTCATTCTGGATGTCACCGCCGGCATGTGCAGTTGCAGAACCACATAAGACATATACCGGTGAAACTCGCGCACCTCTTATCTTGCAGAATGCGCACCGCTGGTTCTTCTATGCAGGACTTATCTTCAACATTATCTTGACTTACGACGCTGCGATTTCATTTAGAAATGAAGCAGGAGAGTGGGGTCACATGAGCCTTGGATCACTCGTGCTTACCTTTAGCGCGGTGATGCTGTGGATGTATTCACTTTCATGTCACACATGTCGCCACACAATCGGTGGACGCTTAAAGCATTTCTCTAAGCACCCGATCCGATATAAGTCATGGACGATAATTTCAAAACTTAATCACTCGCATCCACTCTATGCATGGATTTCATTACTCGGTGTTGCATTTGCAGATATTTTTGTCCGCCAGGTCGCTGCCGGCCACTGGTCGAACCCGTACTTTTTCTAAGGAGATCTGACTATGACAAATCTAGAACGCCATAAGTACGACATCCTTGTAATCGGTGCCGGAGGTGCTGGTCTGCGCGCAGCTGTGGAAGCACGTGAAGCAGGTTTGCGCGTAGCAATCATCTGTAAATCACTATTCGGTAAGGCTCACACTGTCATGGCAGAAGGTGGCGCCGCTGCATCAATGGGAAATGTGAACGAGAAAGATAATTGGCAGGTTCACTTCCGCGACACAATGCGCGGCGGAAAATTTTTAAACCACTTTAAAATGGCAGAGATTCACGCTAAAGAATCACCTGATCGTATTTATGAACTCGAAATGTGGGGCGCTCTCTTTGATCGCACAAAAGAGGGAAAGATCAGCCAGCGTAACTTTGGTGGACACGAATTCCCTCGGCTAGCTCACGTTGGAGACCGAACTGGACTCGAACTCATTCGCACCATGCAGCAGAAGATTGTGCAGTTGCAGCAAAAAGATGCAATTGAATATGGTGATGCTGAGGCAAACATTCGCGTCTACGCCGAACTCACGATCACTGAAATTATTAAAGAGTCTGGCAAGATTGCAGGTGCGTATGGATACTGGCGCGAGAATGGTGAAGAAGTTCTCTTCGAAGCTCCAGCTGTCGTAATCGCAACCGGTGGAGTTGGAAAAACATTTAAGATCACTTCAAATTCATGGGAGGGTACTGGAGACGGTCACGCTCTCGCTCTAAAAGCTGGTGCTAATTTAGTCGACATGGAGTTCTTGCAATTCCACCCAACTGGAATGGTCTGGCCGCCATCTGTTCGCGGAATTCTTGTTACCGAATCTGTCCGTGGTGAAGGTGGAGTTCTCACTAATACTCTCGGTGAGCGCTTTATGTTTAAGTACATCCCAGATGTATTTAAAGATAAGTACGCCGACAATGAAGAAGAAGCCGATCGTTGGTATTTAGATCAAGATAATAATCGCCGTCCACCAGAACTTTTGCCACGCGATGAAGTTGCTCGCGCAATTAACACTGAGGTAAAAGCTGGTCGCGGAAGCGAACACGGTGGAGTATTTCTCGATGTCTCGAAACGCATTCCAGCTGAGGTAATTAAGAAGCGTCTGCCATCGATGTGGCATCAGTTCTACGAATTAGCTGGCGTAGATATCACCAAAGAAGCGATGGAAGTTGGCCCAACCTGTCACTACGTAATGGGTGGTGTTGAGGTAGAGCCAGATACAGCAGCCGCAGTTGGCGTTCCAGGTTTATATGCAGCCGGTGAAGTTGCTGGCGGAATGCACGGTTCAAATCGCCTTGGCGGAAATTCGCTCTCAGATCTATTGGTATTTGGACGCCGCGCAGGAATGTCTGCCGCTGCATACGCCAAGAGCACCACTCCGGTTGTCGTGAGTGAGGCAACAATTAAGGCAGCGGCAACGCGAATTCAGACACCATTTACCAATAGTGGCGGCGAAAATGCGTACTCACTTCACCAAGAACTGCAGGAGATTACCCATAACTTGGTCGGAATCATTCGTACGGGCTCTGAGCTCGAAGATGCGATCACAAAGATCGCTGATATTCGCACTCGCAGCAAGAACGTATCTGTTGCCGGGGATCGCACATTTAACCCTGGCTTCCACTTGGCCTTCGACCTCGACAATATGTTGTTGGTTGCCGAAAGTACAGCCAAATCAGCGTTGAGAAGAAAAGAATCACGTGGTGGACATACCCGTGATGATTACCCTGGTATGGATAATATGTGGCGACAGAAAAACCATATTGCCTCATTTGATGGAAATCAGGTGCAGGTACGTGAACAAGAACTACCTGCCCTACCAAAAGAGCTATTTGATCTCTTTGATGTACACGAACTTGAGAAATACATGACGAGTGAAGAAATTACGAAAGGCGGATCCAACTAATGGCACACACAGTAAAGCTTCGCATTTGGCGTGGTAACTCAAAAGATGGCGGACTTCAAAACGTTGAAGTAGAAGCCAATGAAGGTGAAGTAGTCCTCGATGTGATTCACCGCGTGCAAGCAACCCAGATGGGCGATCTAGCAGTTCGTTGGAACTGTAAAGCAGGTAAGTGCGGATCATGTTCGATGGAGATCAACGGCAAGCCACGTCTTGCATGTATGACACGTATGAGCTCATTTGCTGATGGCGAAGAGATCACAGTTACTCCACTTCGCGCTTTCCCAGTAATCAAAGATCTAGTCACCGATGTCTCTTTCAACTATAAGAAGGCACTTGAAGTTCCGGCATATTCACATCCAAGCGATGTCGGTCCGGGCGAAGCTCGCATGCAACAGATCGATGTTGAGCGAAGCCAAGAGTTCCGTAAATGTATTGAGTGCTTCCTTTGCCAAGATGCCTGCCACGTAATTCGCGACCATGAAGAGAATAAGAAGTCATTTGCTGGCCCACGATTCTTTATCCGTATCGCTGAGCTGGATATGCATCCACTCGACACCTTGAAAAATCGCAAGCGCACCGCTCAAGAAGAGCATGGCCTAGGCATGTGTAATATTACAAAGTGCTGTACTGAAGTATGTCCAGAGCACATTAAAATTACTGACAACGCAATTATTCCGATGAAGGAGCGCGTTGTTGATGAGAAATATGACCCAGTCCGATGGTTAGGATCCAAGATTGGTCGCCGCCAAGGTTAATACTTCGCTTGTGGAAATGAGAATCCGCTGAAGGCGGTCATTTTTGTAGCTATTGGTGGCGTCCTGGGTTCACTTTCTCGTTACGGGTTGACTCTAGTTACTCCAGATAGCGCTGCGGCTACTTTGAATGCCAATCTGATCGGCGTTGCACTTGCTGGATATTTCTTAGTCTTAATGGAACGTCGCGGCATCACCGCGCTTCGATGGTTCTTACTCCCTGGATTCTGTGGGGGAATGACAACATTTTCTGCTGTAACTGTCGAAGTTGTTGGTGAAGATGCGCTCGGATTTGGCTATCTCGCGCTAACTGTCATTGCCTCTGCGGTCACGATCGCGGTAGTTATTCCATTCGCAAGATCTATCGTGAAGGTCAAAGAATGAAGGCGCTCTACGTGGCTTTAGGCGCTGCAATCGGAGCACCAGCAAGATTTTTGATCGATCAATATTTACGAAAGTTCACCACTAAACCACTTGGAACTCTAGTAGTAAATGTGCTCGGGTCATTTCTCCTTGGATTTACCCTGGCAAATCAAACGTATTGGCATGAGTTGGTGGCAATTGGTTTTGCTGGAGCTTTTACAACATGGTCAACGTTTATGTTAGATCTATATTTAGGCTTTGAACTTAAGCGTTATCGCGAAGTCTTACTAAATCTTTACGGCTCACTAGCACTCGGATTACTCGCTGCATGGTGTGGAATTCTTTTAGCCAGTTAGCGCATAAAGAGTGCGTTGAGGCGCTTTGTTGTGAAAAATAGCCCGACGACGACCATCACAACGAAGTACATCGCATTACCTAGTAACGACCAGGTGATGTTTCCAAGACAAAGTCCGCGAACCAGATCGATTGCATGAGCAAGCGGGAAGATTCGAATAATTATCTGTAACCATTCAGGAAACACTGAGAGTGGGTAGAAAGAACCTGAAAATAGGAACATTGGTAGTAGAACAATGTTAATAATTTCAAGTTGTTGGAATGACTTCATGTAAGAAGTCACGGCCATTCCAAATGATGCAAAGCCGAAGGCGATTAAAACAGCTGCTGGGATAGCGAGAATTCCCCAGATACTTGGAACAAGTCCTAGCGGAACAACGATTGCCATAAAGCCAACGGCATATGAGAAACCGCGTAGAAGTGCCCAGCCGATCTCACCGAGTGCTACATCCATAGGCCCAAGTGAAGTTGCGAGCATGCCGTGATAAAGGCGATCATGATTGAGTTTGAAGAAAACGTTCATGGTCGAGTCATAGATTGCGCCATTCATCGCACTGGTTGCCAGCAGCGCCGGTGCAATGAAAATTACATACCCAACAGGTTGTCCAGCAACGGTGATATCTCCAACCAAATCTTTTAGCCCATATCCGAAGGAGAGCAAGAAGAGAACTGGTTCAACAAAGCCCGAAATCACAATCATCCAAGTTGATGATCTAAAGGCAATGTATGCACGTTCCATAATCGCGCGAGAGCGACCCGAGTAATACTTTTCACCAGGCTTACCCATGCGGGCTTGCGCGATTGCGACTGCAGCAGAGATAATCATTATTTACTTAACCTCCGTGTGAAAATTCGACGCGAAGCGACTACGCCAATGACCAGAAGTGATCCTAAGAAAGTAAAGTGAGTGAGAATCATAAATGGTGAAATTTCTTGGCCGTAGGTCAACCATCGACCAAGCTCTGTCGCATGCCATAGTGGTGAGATCCACCCAATCCACTGTAGATAGATTGGCATATTTGTTAGCGGGTAGAAGGTTCCTGAGAAGAGGAACAATGGCATGATGATAAAACGATTAAAGACTGTAAAAAATATATTTTCATTTTCAAGTAAGCCAGCAGCAGCTTGCATCAAGGCACCAAATGCCGCGCCAGCAAAGATGGCGGTAAAGATTGCTAGCCAAGCATGCGATGATTCCAAGACACCGAATGCCAGCATCACCAACCAATAAAGCACAACGGTAAAAATGACTCGGATCGTGCTATTAAAAAAGACACCCATTGCAATGTGATTTCCACTCAATGGGGTTGCATTCATGGAAAAGAATGTCTTATTCCATTTAAAGCCTTCCAGAGTCGGATAGACGCTCTCGTCTACCGCTCCTTGAATTGCAGCAGTGGCAAGAAGAGCCGGTGCTAGAAAAGTGAGGTATGGAACGCCATCAATACCCATGCCACCAGTGTTTTTATCAATATAGGTACCAACACCTAAACCAATTGAGACGAGATAGAGAATTGGGTTTGCAACTGCTAACGAAATAATTAGCCAAACCCACTTCAACATCGTGCGAAGCCGTGCCTCTGCCACAAAAAGTGAGCCGCGAGAAGCAACTTTCACTGCATCTACAATCTTGAGTGAACCTTGACGATTTTGGAAAGAACTCATTAATCGACCAGTGTTCGACCGGTGAGACGTAGGAAAACATCTTCAAGAGAACTTCTGCGGACAAGTGAAGTTTTAGGGTGCAGATTCATCTTGTACACACGCTCGAGTAACTCCTCACCATCTTCGGTATACATCAAGAAGCGATCAGGAAGTTCTTCCATGCGTTCACAGAGTGAACCAAGATCTGACGCGGTCTTCGCATCGCGCTCTGATCCAAAACGAACCTCGAGTACCTCTTTGGTCGCATAATCTTTGATTAATTGCGCTGGACTTCCCTCAGCCATAATCGAACCCTTATCCATAACAACCAATCGATCGCAGAGTTGTTCAGCCTCATCCATAAAGTGAGTTGTGATTAAGAGCGTGACACCATCTTCTTTTAGACGAAAGAGGCGGTCCCAAAGAATATGGCGAGCCTGTGGATCAAGACCAGTTGTTGGTTCATCCAGCATCAAAATCTCAGGTTCGCTTACAAGTGCTCGCGCAATTGTTAGGCGCCGCTTCATTCCGCCACTAAGTGATTCAACCTTCGCGTTGCGCTTCTCTTCAAGTTGGGCAAAGACTAGTAATTCTTCAATTTTATTTTTAACAAAGGAACGGGAAAGACCAAAGTATCGCCCATAGATAAATAAATTTTCGGTTACCGTGAGATGAGTATCTAAATTATCTTGCTGTGGAACCACACCTAAGTGGGCGCGAATCTGTGGCCCGAATTGTTCCGGATCTTTATTAAGAATTGTGAGATCACCTGAGGTGCGTTGTGAAGTTGCGCCAATCATGCGCATCGCTGTTGATTTTCCAGCACCGTTTGGACCAAGTAGACCGAATGATTCACCGCGCGTTACATCGAAATCGATTCCATTAACTGCAGTGAAGTCACCGAATTTTTTGGTGAGATTACGGGCGTGAATTAGTGATTGCGACATCCATCAATCTTATCTGCTCTGCTGCAGATTTTTTATCCATTCTTCAACCGCATCCGGATGACGTGGAATTCGCTCTGAGAGATTTCTATATCCATCGGCGGTTACGACCACATCATCTTCGATACGAATTCCGATCCCTCGGTATTCCGGGGTAAAGAGCTCATCATCGGGCTGAATATAAAGACCAGGCTCAACTGTTATCACCATGCCTTCGCGCAGGGGTGAGTCTGTGTAATTTTCTTTACGAGCCTTTGCGCAATCGTGCACATCTAGACCTAAGTGATGGCTTACTCCGTGCAGAGTCCAACGACGATGTAGACCAACCTCTGGACGCATCGATTCTTCTGCGCTGACCGTAAGAACACCCATATCTGCCAGGCCTTTAGCCAGAACGCTCTGACAGGCTTTATTAATTTCAGAGAAAATTACACCCGGCTTAATTGCAGCAAACCCCGCGAGTTGCGCTTCATAGACCAACATATAGAGCGCACGTTGTGCCGGTGAGAATTTTCCACTAATTGGAAGAGTGCGAGTGATATCTGCGGTGTAGAAAGAATCAACTTCAATACCTGCATCGAGGAGTACTAATTCACCTTGATTTACCGGTCCGTCATTTCGAGTCCAGTGCAGCACGCAAGCGTGTGATCCAGATGCGGCAATCGTGTTGTATCCAACTCCATGTCCTTCGAGTCGGGCACGTCCATAGAACGCACCTTCAATAATTCGTTCACCTCGTGGGTGTTCGGCAGCGGCCGGCAACATCACGATTACATCGTTAAATCCAAATCCAGTTGCATCTACTGCGCGCTGCATCTCGCTAATCTCATATTCATCTTTGCTAAGACGTTGCTCAGAGACAAAGATCGCTAATTCTTCATCACGTGCGTGTGGTCTGACAGTTGCGTCAACCATTATGTCAGTACCGCGAATTACGACAGCCGGACTCTTTTTTAAGAAGCCTTCAAGATCGTTGACTCTACGAGTTTCAATTTGATATCGCGATTGTGCTTCCGAAAGTGTGTATCGGCGCCCGACCCAGAGCTCGCCGTAGTGTGTATCGCGGTAGAAAGCATCTGTGTCACGAGTAGATCGGGGATGTATATAAAGATAGGTATCGTGCCCACCCTCAGTACGAGGCTCAAGGATAAGGACTGCATCTTCGGTCGCATCGCTGCCTTGCACTCCACTGTAATACGCAAAAGCAGAGTTTGGTCGGTACACATAATCAGTGTCATTACTGCGCACTGCGCTATTTCCAGACGGAATTACTATGCGAAGACCATCAAAGGCGGCAGATAGAACCTGACGTCGAGTAAATGCATAAGTGACAACTTCAAGTGGGGGCAGTTCGCTATATTCAGTATTTGCCCATCCTGATTTCATAAACTCGCCGTAGACCTCTGAGGGAGCTTGGTCGTGCACACGCTCTTTAGTCTCCGGCAACTCTGCATTCTCGTTATTCATATCGCTATTCTACCGACGGAGATGG
>JBDNJI010000023.1:0-11270 GCA_041687825.1 Candidatus Planktophila sp. | reverse complement strand
GAGCTCTTGCCCCATAGATGATGTGCGCAGCAGCGCATTGGCTGCAAAAGTTATCTCCGGGGTAGATCGATACCCGGTACTTAATCGAATGACCTGAGCATCTTCGAAACGTTTGGTGAAGCTGTTCAGGAAAAATGGTGTGGCGCCCGCAAATGAATAGATGGTCTGTGCCGGATCGCCCACCACACAGATATCGTTGCGATTTCCAAGCCAAGCATTAATCAGGCGCTGCTGAATGGGTGAAATATCCTGGTACTCATCGATCGTGAAATAACGATATTGATCTTGTACGCGCTCTCGCACTGATCGCTCTTCCTCAACCATTGCCGAGGTGAGTAAAAGTACATCTTCAAAATCGATTGCAAGTTCTTGTTTCTTGAGGCTTTCATAGGCAACATAAATTTGCGCAATATGTTCTGCGCGCACTCGTGGCTTAGATGTTCGCTTTGCAATCTCATCTAAATAATCAAGTGGAGATACTTGCGAGACCTTCGCCCACTCAATCTCATTTGCGATATCTCGAATCGTCTCACGCGATGTTGCGCGAATTTCTGAGCCAAGATTTGCGCGATTAATCGCTTCCGTCAGAAATGGTGTCTTACTCGTCATTAAATCTGGAGTTCTGCCACCAAAGACGGTGGGCCAGAAGTAGAGCAATTGTTTAAGAGCGGCGGCGTGAATTGTGCGCGCAGCAACGGTGGGAACACCGAGTAGCCGAAGTCGTGTACGCATCTCTCCGGCGGCGCGAGCGGTAAAGGTAAGAGCTAATACTTTGGTTGGATCCATGGTGCCGATCGCGGCGGCATATGCAATCCGGTGTGTGATTGCCCGAGTTTTTCCAGTACCAGCACCTGCGATTACACAGACAGGGCCACGAGTGGCAAGTGCTACCTCGCGTTGATCGTCATCGAGAGCTGCCAAAATTTCATCTCCGCGAAGATCAGGAGTTATCTCCATGTTTCACCGCCGACGGCGCGTTCACCTAACCATCTTTCAATCATCTTGCGCGCTACCGAAATACTTGGTGGCAAGAGCAGTGTTCCTGCCTTTGCTTCGGCTAATAATTGTTCCCGGCTAAACCAACGCACTTCGGTAATTTCGCTGCCATCAGGTCTGGCACTTTCTGGAACATCGGTCACCGCATCAAATGCAATCATGATCGATGCTGGGAATGGCCACGGTTGTGAGCCAAGGTATGAAATTTCTTTGAGTACAACACCGGCTTCTTCAAAGACTTCGCGCGAAACACATTGTTCAAATGTCTCACCAGGTTCAAGGAAGCCAGCAAAAGTTGAGAAACGTCCATCGGGCCAGACAGGTTGATGTCCTAAGAGGATACGATCATCGCGATCCCGTACCAGCACAATCACGGCGCTATCTGTGCGCGGATGATGTGAGCTCTGATCAACTTCACAAATTCGAACTGCGCCACCCAAATCAACGCGAGTCGGTGCTCCGCACTTCGAACAACACAAATGTGCGCGATGCCAATTACTTAACGCCACTGCATGTAGCGCGAGTTCCAGATCGATCTCCGAAAGAGTTGTGCCGACTTCGCGCAGTGTCGTAAATCCAACCCGCATCTCTTCATCACTTCTTGCAATTACCCAATCGGTATCCCAAGCAAAATATGGATCTGCACTCACGCTATCTAAGCCGAGAAAATATCGTGACCCTTCGCTAAATTCACCGCTAGCAATGGCGGCGGCCACATCTTCGGCGCTCAGGTATCGAACTGAATTGAGATCTCCATCAGCGCGCATGCGACCTTGTGCAATCTGAAGAATTTTTGCCTTTGCCCAGAAGCCATCGAGTGTCCGTGGATTCTCTCGCAGGTGGCCGGTGCGATCGATCTGGGAGGGATGGTCGTTGATCGCGCTCACAAGGGGCAACGGTACTAGCCTGCTCGCTATGCGCATTACCTCGTGGAACATCCTGCATGGAATGGCGATTCCGCCAGCACCCAACGGTGGCGGCGCTGATCTCCCGACTGCAACTGGTGCGATTGTTGAACAAATCGCCCCTGATCTGATCGCCGTGCAAGAGTGTGATTACCGATTACCAAGGTCGGGGCAACTCAATCAAATTGCACAGGTTGCACAGGCAATGGGCGCACGCGATTATGCATTTGCTCCGTGCATTATCGGAACCCCCGGTGAATCGTGGCGAAAAATAACATCTATTGATCAGCTTATTATTTCAAACCATGATGGCGATAAAAGCGCAGCAGAAAATATTGGGTCATACGGAATAGGAATTGCTTCAAAGATTCCAGTCAAACAATGGCATCGTCTCAATCTTGGTAACTCGCCAGTCGGTATGCCGCTGCTGATTCCAGGTGATGAAAGTGGTCCCGGAAAGATTCGTCCAATGTATATTCGAGATGAACCACGAGTAGCGTTGGCTGCCACTTTAGAGAACGGCTTTACCGTAATTAATACTCATCTCTCATTTGTGCCCGGATTTAATTTCAAACAACTGCGAATGATTAAGCGGTGGGCTGCAGATCTGGCGCGTGAGATGTCAACCGAGGTCATCATCATGGGTGATCTCAATTTGCCGAAGAATCTTCCGATCGTGGGATCGCAATGGAAATCACTAGCTACCCAATTAACATATCCAAGTTGGGGAGCCAAGATTCAATTTGATTACGTACTAGCGTTGCGCGATAGCGATACCAAGGCGCTAGCCACCGTATCCACGGGAGTAAGCGATCACTTGCCACTTTCAGTTGAAATTATTTAATTTCGTTAAATTTTTCAAGTAGTGCGATTAAATCGGCCTCACCCATAAGATCATTTCGGCGATCTGTAACTGAAGTCGGAACATAATGAAAAGCAGCGCTCACATTTTCAATCGCAACGCCTTGCAATTTTGCCCACGCTAACCGATAAACCGCGAGTTGAATCGATGCTGACTCACCGAGTTGTTTCGAGCCAGTTTTCCAATCCACGACCTCAAAGTGTTCACCCTCCTTATAAATTGCATCTATTCGGCCACGAATGAGTACCCCGGCGATCACGCTCTCAAATGGAACTTCAACGGCATAAGGTGTTCGAGCCGCCCATGAACTTGCTAGCCACGCGCTCTTTAAATCTTCCAGGCTTTGATCGGCAGCAAGCGGTTCAAGTTGATCAAAATCTTCATCATCAAAGAGGGTAGCCACATTAAAGTGTTTCTCAATCCACAAGTGGAAAGCCGTACCTCGTCGTGAGAATTCATCATTGACCCGTGGCATTGGTCTGCGAATGAGCAGTGCCAGCTCTGCCGGATCGTGATGGAGTGAGATCAACGTTGAAGTCGCCATACGTGGTGGCAGTGCAACTGCAGATGTACCAGCTCGATAATTTTCGAGTTCAGTAATTATGGCCTGTGCATCTTGGGCCCACGATGCAATCTCGAGATCGGTAGATTCACTCGCTGCTTGTACTGCGAGCGGTTTACTGCTGCGCACGAAATCTATCGCCGCGCTAAATTCCTCGCGCCGGGCTGCGATTGGATCATGCGGCCAAATCGCGCTAGCTGGATTTTCGCGAAGTGGGTTTGCACTTCCTTCCTCGGGTGCATCCTCCATATTGATCAGGCGACCAAAGTCACTAGCAATAAGTTGTGCTTGTTCAAAAATCGATGACTGCTCTACCTTTAACTTGCCATCTCTCCACCACGATGCGGTGCAGAGCAGATGTGTTTTCGCTCGAGTCATAGCGACATAGCCAAGTCGAATCTCTTCTTGGGCTTTGAAAACGCTGCACTCTTCTTTGAAAGCCTTAATTCGCTTACCGGCATCGGAGTTTGTAGTGACACCGCCCCAAGAAAATTGTGGCAACTGCTCGCCATCTCCACGTAACGCAAAGGGAATATGTCTTTCGTTGGTAATCCAATTATCGGGATCACCTTTATGGTCACTTGGGAATGTTCCCTCGACTAAACCAGGGACAGCGACAACATCCCATTCGGCCCCTTTTGCTGCGTGGATAGTGAGAATCTGAACCGCCTCACGGTTTACCTCTGGCGCACCTGCCTTGAGCCCACCTTCTTCTCGGCTTGCGATCTCAAGCCACTGTAAAAACGCGTTAAGAGTTGCGCCATTACGAGCGAATTTTGACGCTTCATCCATAAAGCGATCGATATGGCGGCGACCAGAGGTAGATCCATCACGCAAGAAAACTTCAACTTCGATATTGAGATATCGCTCAATCTCCACAATTACATCTGTTATTGGCGCACTGGCACGAGATCGCAACCGTCGCAGATCAGCGGCAAAATCACTTAAGCGTTGATAGCCAGTATCGCTAAAGTTTTTCTGATCTGACTTGGCGATGTCATCGAGTGCGTCAATGAGTGAACCCATAAATTGATCATCAGCCTCGGCCGAATCTGGATTTCCAGCCACAATTTTCTTTACTAGGGTGCGACTATCACTTGCTGATTGCTTAGCTAGCGTGCGCGAATGTGCACCGAGTGCTGCGAGATCTGCCGGTCCGATTGCCATGTGTGGACCAGTAAGCATGCGCATCAACGATGCGCCGGCATCAGGATCGGCGATAATCGAGAGCATCGCGACGATATCTGCAATTTCTGGCACATGGACTAGTCCGCCGAGTCCAACGACTTCACATTCAATATTTTGATCTCGCAACGCTTTTTGAATAGCCGGAATCTGCGATCGCTTACGGACTAGGACGGCAAAAGTTTCAGGTGTTTTAGCGCCCGAATCTAAACGACCTGAATCTAAACGTGCTGGATCGCGCCACAATGGTGCAATGTAATCAGCGATAGCAACTGCCTCAGCCTCCATCGATTCAAAGAGTCCGACCACTAAGTCACCTTTACCGGCACCCTTTCGCGGAGTAAGTGCTGACACGTTGAGGTTGCCAAGTGAGCGCACCTCTTGCGAGATTGCATTGGCTAAGGCAAGGATTGATTCATCATTTCTAAAGGTGGTCAATAACTCATATACAGCGCTGCCGGTAGACCCCTTGGCCTTTGGAAAATAGGTAGCAAAAGAACCAATCGTGCCCG
Source organism: Candidatus Planktophila sp. (assembly GCA_041687825.1). Classification (GTDB taxonomy): domain Bacteria; phylum Actinomycetota; class Actinomycetes; order Nanopelagicales; family Nanopelagicaceae; genus Planktophila. The sequence goes on along the minus strand of JBDNJI010000023.1, from coordinate 6,248 downwards.
CTGATGCACCGCGCCAGGTATAGATAGATTGGCATGGATCTCCCACAGCGGTGACCGGATGACCATCGCCAAAGAGAGAGGAGAGAAGTCGCACCTGTGACTGCGATGTATCTTGGTATTCATCTAACAAAACAACTTTATATTTGGCGCGCTCGATCTCACCGACATCACTAAATCGCACTGCAATATCTGCTGCTAACGACATTTGATCATCGAATGAGAGATTGCCATCGAGTCGACGTTGTTCAATAAATTTCTCAACCAATGGAAGTAGCGCCATTCGTTGTTCGGCAGTCCGAATAACTGCACGAACTTCATCGTTGAGTCCACCAGACATTGTTGCTAGCTCTGCTAGGGTTTTCTGATCTGCTGCGCGAATATCTTCATAAGAACATTGATGTTCTAAAATCAGTGAGGCTAGCCCCATCACATCATCGATTGCCGAATTAAGAGCACCTTCATAGACAAAATCTGGATCGCTCCAATCGCGCACTAAAGTATTAGCACTCATCCAGAGCGCTGCTTCGCCCAACGGCTGGGCATCAGCATCAATTCCAAAACGAATAGCATGTTCACTCAATAAACGTCCAGCATAAGAGTGATACGTGGTCACCGATGTATCGAGAGTTGTGAATGGAACCTCAAGCCCAGCCTTTGTCATAGCAAGTTGGAGTTGGCGCAGCCGTTTTCTAATTCGGGCTGAGAGTTCGCCGGCAGCTTTTCTAGTAAAGGTCAGCCCCAAGATTTCATCTGGCTTCACAAATCCATTTGCAACCAGATAGATAACGCGTGATGCCATCGTCTCAGTCTTGCCTGAGCCAGCACCAGCAATGACTACCGCTGGTTCAAATGGATTCGAAACAATGGAGATAATCTTTGCTTGTTCGTCGGTAGGGTCGTAAAAGCCATGATCTATAGTGCGAATAAGGGCGCTGACATCAAGCGGTGAGTACTTTTCTATCATCTAATAACCGTGTCTATCATTCGATCACCGAGCGCCCATGTGGCTGCACTGGGCAAGAAGATCGAACCGCACAACGCGGACACATCTCATTGACCTTTGCGATAAATGTGGCAGCGCCCATACCAGAGCCAATTGTTGAGAGTTGTGCTCGAACTTCGTCAGCGTCGATCACAGGACGTGCGCGGGTGGCTACCTTGATCGTCTCATGTGCGAGATAGACAAGGTGTGAACCAGATGTCTCTTGGCTCTTAAGTTTCTCACTAAAGCCACCCATGATGATTCCGAGTTGATAGCAGGCCAACTGCAAGTTAGATAAAGCCTCTTTCTCTTTAATAACTTTCTTGCCAGTCTTAAAGTCAACTACAAAGTATTTTCCATCACTATCAACTTCAAGCCGATCTGCATTTCCTTTCACAATCACATCTGCAAAACGAATCTCGAAATCCATTTCAGCACCGACAACGGTGCGATCAGTATTTGTCGCAGTTTCGTTGTGATACTGAGCAAATCGCTCGAGCATCCGCTTGGCTCGCTTGAGTGCGGCGGCGCTTAACCACCCGCTGCTCTGATCAATTAGCGACCATGAACTTTCTAACTTTGCGACAAGTTCGTCGTGAGTAATCTCTGGGTTACTCACCTTTAAGCTGGCAAATTCGTGGATGGCAGAACCTAAAAGTTGTGCCACACCATCTCCATTTGTGCCGCCACTTTTTTCAAAGAACCATTTCACACCACACTCAGTAAATGTTTCAGCGCCACTAGGTGATACATAAACAGGTTGACCAGGTATGACAACGCTGCGATCGGTGGAAAGTGCGCGCGAACCAACCCAGTGTGTTGGATCGGCAAGTGAGATTCCCGAAGTCGCTAAGGTCGCAAGCAAGCCAGCTGCTTCAATCTTGCGATCAGAAGTTAATTCGTGGCGAAGGGTTGCAACTAGGGCTGGCGCAGTCAGTGGCCTGGACGGAACCGCAACCTTGGCTTGTGGGTCATCGGCTGAAAAACCGTGAATTTCCTCGTATATCTCTTGGAAAAACAGGGATGGCTCGTCATCTTCGCGTGATACGGCGGTGACCAAAAGATTTGTGGTCGCACGCGAAATTGCTACGTGAAAGAGGCGTCGCTCATCTTCTAATAGCGAGGATGCAGTAATTGCCTGCAATTCACGATTTGGCAAATGATCGCCGTGACGTTCGCGCTCGACTAAACGTTCAGCCCCTAACAATGTGCTGCGGATTTTTAGATTGGGCCAGATACCTTCTTGTACGCCAGCGACAATTACATATTTCCACTGCCGACCTTTAGCGCTGTGTACTGTCATTACTTCGAGCGCATCTGGGCGGACACCTTTGGCGGTGATCACATCGGCTGCAATAAATTCATTGGAGATTTCAGCTAAGAAACTCGAAGGCTTAGCTCCGGGAAAACGTTCGATAAATCGCGCCGCACTTTCAAAGAGCACGATCATGGCATCAAGGTCTCGATCGGCGGCAGCTCCGCGAGAGCCTCCACGTAGCGCCGCATCTCGCCAACTAACACTTAGATTTGCACCATCGCTGGTCAGCGCGTTACTCCAAATCGCCCAGAGTAAATCGTGCACGGTCGAGCCGGGCTTTGCGATCGACTTGCGGGCAAGAGTAAGAAGTGTGTGAATACGGATCAACTCAGCGTTATCTTCAATCGCAATTTCACCATCAACGATCGCATCCAGCAACATCTTTGAACCACTACGTAGATCATCATCGGCGCGTGATGCCAAGAGCGCGCGACGAATGCGACGTAGCGAAATCGGATCACTACCGCCGAATTCACTAGTTAACAATTGTTCAGCTTCAGCGACAGTCATGGTCGATGGCTTGGTAGCAATTCGTGCCAGGAGCAAAAACGGTGCAATCGCCGCGCTAGTGCCGAGCGCTTCTACTTCGCCCACCGTTGGAATCGACACCTGTGCGCAGGCACGACGAATTGTCGATGCAGTCACACCACCCGATCGAACGATAATCGCCATCTGTGAATATGGAATTTTGTCGATCAGGTGCGCTTTTTTACAGTGATAGGCAATGAGTTGAGCCTCTTCTGCAGCCGATGCCATGATCGTGCAATCGCGAGTATCTGGGGTGCGATAGAGATGTGTGAGTGTGATTTTTTGGCCAGTAGATCCGATTAGAGATTCGGCCGCGCGGTCTGCACCATCTGGATCTGCACCGCGAAAACGACCGACTGCGCTCTTAGAATCGAGTGCGATGATCAGATCGTTGCCGGCTAGCAACGAGAGCAATAAACGTTGGGCAGGATCTGATTCTTGGAATTCGTCAACAATTATTGTGGCAAATTGTTTACGTAATTGCGCTAAAAGATTTGGATTATTTGTCAGATGTGCAATTGCCGCATTAATGAGTTCGGATGGATCAATTCGCGCCTTGGCATCGCCGGCACCGGATGCTACTAAATCCATCACACCTTGATAGCGGTTCCAAAAATCTGACGCTGCTGGCCAATACTTTTCCCCGAGTTGCGCGCCACGAAGTGAAAGTTGGGTCGGTGATATTCCACGTTCATTTGCCCGCATCATTAGATCGCGAAGTTCGCGAATAAATCCGCGAGTAAGAATTGGGTTTCCAAGCGTTGCTTTACTTTCGCGCAGCGATTCGGGCCACTCGCGATATCCATCATCAGAGTCACCTTGCAAAAGATCGGCAATAATTTTCTCTTGTTCAGCCCCTGAGAGTAGAATTGGTTCGCGATAGTCATCGCCACTTTTCATCCTTACGATCGAGAAGGCAAGTGAGTGGAAAGTTCGAGAAAGTGGTTCATATCCAGTTGCAGAGCTACGAATCGCAATCGCATCACGCATCTCTGATGCACGTTCGCGGCCATAGGTGAGTAAGAGAATCGAATCCGAGTGCGCACCTTGTGCAATGCGGGCGAGTGCACACTCAATCAACACAGTTGTCTTGCCGCTGCCAGCGCCACCTAAGAGAAGTAGCGGTGAACCACGATGTGCGATCGCACTTTCTTGCTCGGAATTAAAAGCGCCGACGAACCCGATATGGGTCGCCGGCGTACTTTTAATGAGCTTCACAGGAGCCATTTAACCGCAGCACCCCGACATCAGGGCGCTTTGGCGACTCCTCCGAATTAGTTACTGGCCTCGTTAGAGCGCTTTGCGCGAGAAGTTGCACGAGCACGTTCATTTCCATCAAGGGTTACCTTGCGGAGACGAACAACAGCTGGTGTGACTTCAACGCATTCATCTTCGCGACAGAACTCAAGTGCACCTTCCATATTGAGGCGCTTAGGTGGAATCAAGCGCTCTGATTCATCTGTTCCGGATGCACGCATGTTAGTGAGCTTCTTTTCGCGCACACAGTTGACGTCCATATCTTCGGAACGAGAGTTCTCGCCGATGACCATACCTTCGTAAACTTCATCGCCTGGCTCAACGAAAATTGAACCACGCTCTTGTACAGAGTAGAGAGCATATGAAGTTACTGCGCCCATACGATCTGAAACAAGTGAACCTGTTCCACGAGTACGCAATTCACCAAACCATGGTTCGTATGAATCAAATACATGGTGCAGCAATCCAGTTCCACGAGTTTCAGTCAGGAACTCAGTACGGAAACCAATCAAGCCACGTGATGGAACTTTGTAATCAAGACGGATCCAACCGGTTCCGTGATTGACCATCTGCTCCATGCGACCTTTGCGAAGTGCCATCAACTGAGTAAGCACGCCGAGATAATCTTCTGGTGCATCAATAGATAGGTGCTCCATTGGTTCGTGAAGTTTTCCATCGATGATCTTTGTTACCACCTGTGGCTTACCCACTGTAAGTTCAAAGCTCTCGCGCTTCATGATTTCAACTAGAACTGCCAACTGAAGTTCGCCACGACCTTGCACTTCCCAAGTATCTGGACGTTCGGTATTGAGAACTCGAAGTGAGACGTTACCGATGAGCTCTTTATCAAGACGATCTTTTACTTGGCGCGCAGTAAGCATTTTGCCGCTCTTGCCCGCAAGTGGAGATGTATTGATACCAATTGTCATCGAAATTGAAGGCTCATCCACTGTAATAAGTGGAAGCGCGTGTGGATTTTCTAGATCTGCCAGCGTCTCACCCAAAGTAATGGTGTCGAATCCGGCAACGGCGATGATGTCACCGGGGTGGGCCTCAAGTGCTGGCACGCGCTCGAGAGCTTCAGTGATCAGAAGTTCCGAGACTTTTACCCGCTCTGTTGTGCCATCAGTTTTCATCCAGGTAACAGTCTGACCTTTTTTAAGCACACCCTCGTGGATGCGGCAAAGCGCCAAACGTCCAAGGAATGGTGATGAGTCAAGGTTTGTTACATGAGCTTGAAGTGGTGCACCTTCGTGATACGTCGGTGCTGGAATTGCAGAGAAGATTGTGTCAAAGAGAACATCGAGGTTCTCTTCAACTGGCAATCCGCCATCTGCTGGACGAGTAAGTGATGCGCGACCATTTTTGGCAGATGCATAAACGATTGGGAAATCAATCTGCTCTTCATTTGCGTCAAGATCAAGGAATAGTTCGTAGGCTTCATCGACAACTTCTGCGATACGTGAATCGGGACGGTCAACCTTGTTAATTACCAAGATGACTGGCAGATTTTTCTGTAGCGCTTTACGCAGTACGAAACGAGTCTGTGGCAACGGACCTTCTGATGCATCGACTAGCAAAATTACGCCATCGACCATCTCTAATCCGCGCTCTACCTCGCCACCGAAATCTGCGTGACCTGGAGTATCGATGATGTTCACGATGGTATCGCCGCGCTTTACCGCGGTGTTTTTGGCAAGGATCGTAATTCCCTTTTCGCGTTCTATATCCATTGAATCCATCATGCGCTCTTGGCCTTCGCCTTGAACTTTGTGAGCAGCAAATGCTCCTGATTGCCACAACATTGCATCGACAAGTGTTGTCTTGCCATGATCTACGTGGGCGATAATTGCAACGTTGCGAAGGTTTTCACGACGCTTCTCTGGTAGTCCTACGAGGTGTGGTTGCCGTTTAATTGATTTAGGTTTGTTAGACATTGAATCGAAACTCCACAACATCTCCGTCGGCCATTACATACTCTTTGCCTTCCATACGGACTTTCCCCTTTGCCTTTGCTTCACTCATCGAACCTGCTTCTACCAAGTCGGCAAAAGAGACAATTTCAGCCTTAATAAAGCCTTTTTCGAAATCTGTATGAATTACACCGGCTGCCTTTGGTGCGGTGTCACCTTTATGAATTGTCCACGCGCGCGCTTCTTTTGG
>JBDNJI010000022.1:0-16944 GCA_041687825.1 Candidatus Planktophila sp. | reverse complement strand
TTTAATTACGGAATGGTTTAATTACGGAATGGTTTAATTACGGAATTGCTTGATTACGGAATTGCTTAATTACCTTAAGTGAAATAGTGCCGCAGATGTTCCGGCGGCACTGAGTACCACTACCGCAAATGGTGCGCGTAGCATCAGAGCAATTAACGCAACCGCAATTCCAGCTACTCGTTGGTCAATGACAAGCGCTTTTTCAACGGTAAATGTCTGTACCGCAACTAGCGCACTCAACAACGCAATCGGGATCAAGGCATTTATTTTGACGATACGTGGATGACTTAACCAACGTAGCGGCACGCTGTGACCAAGGTATTTGAGTAAGAATGCGATCACACTTGTTGCGATAAGACCGATCCACATCACTGACATATCTATCGTCATGGCCACACCCGAACTCGAAACCCAATAGCGATAGCTAAGAAAGCGGTGATAATAATTGGCAGTCCGGCTGCCACGTAAGGAGTAAGTAGTAGCGCAATTGCGACACTTACGATCGCTAGCGCTCGCTCATTATTTCCAATAAGTCGTGGCCAGACTAAGCCGAGAAATGCAGCTGGTACCGCAGCATCGAGACCAAAGGCAGCGGGATCACCAATGGCTTGCGCACCGAGGGCCCCAAGTAAGGTAAATAAATTCCAGAAGAAATAGACACCGATTCCGGTGTACCAAAATCCTTGTCGCATCGCTTTCGATCCACCGTTTTCAAGTGAAATTGCAACGCCTGTGGACTCATCAATTGTTAATTGTGCTGCGATCAACTTCTTTAATCTGCGCGTCTGCAATACCGGCGCCATGCGAAGTCCATAAAGCAGATTCCGGGTACCCAGTAGGGAAGCTGTTGCAGTGGCGCTGAGTGCGCTGCCACCTGATCCGATCACACCCACGAGTGCGAATTGAGATGCGCCAGAAAATGTCAGGAGTGAGATGAGGCAACTCTGCAGAACTGAGAAACCGGCACTGACACTGGCGGCGCCGAAGGCAAGGCCATATGCGCCAACTGGCAGCGAAACGCTGAGCGATTGAGCCAAGGTGGCGCGATTAACTCTAGACACGAAGGCATTCTGTCATGGCTGGCAAGAGGGCACTAGGTATCGTGCGCCCATGGCTCAAGATGTGATTTTCCGTGATGATGTAACTGTCGAACTCATTAAAGCTAGCGCAAGCGATGCCGATGTTATTTGGGCTGCCCGAGTATCAACTGCCGGCGAGCTTTCTATGGATGAGATCGGTGAAGACCCGGCACGCTCTGCTGGTCTGATTAATTACTTAGCGCGAGAGCGTCACGGGTCACCCTTCGAACACACATCGATGACATTTTTTATCTCGGCGCCCATCTTTGTATTCCGTGAATTTATGCGCCATCGCATCGCCTCGTATAACGAAGAGAGCGGTCGCTACCGTGAATTGAATCCAGTCTTTTATGTTCCTGCAAGAGAGCGCAAGTTGGTTCAGGTTGGAAAGACCGGTGCGTACACATTTGAAGATGGAACTCAAGAACAGTTTGATATTTCGATTAAGGCGATGAAAGATGCCTATGTAATCGCATACGAGAGTTATCAAAAAATGCTCGAGGTTGGGGTTGCTCGAGAAGTTGCCCGCGTTGTACTTCCGGTAGCCACTTATTCATCTATGTATGTATCGATGAATGCTCGGGCGCTAATGAATTTTCTCTCACTTCGCACTGCACGTGAGGGCTCTCATTTTCCGAGCTATCCACAACGAGAAATCGAAATGGTTGCAGAAAAAATGGAGGCAGAGTTCGCAAAACTTATGCCTTTAACCTACGCCGCATTTGAAAAATCGGGACGAGTAGCCCCTTAATTTTCTAGGTAAGCCCCCGTCGTCATTGAAAGGGGCTCGCACTCACGATAAGATGAATAGATGAACACGCCAGCACCTTTTGGACGCATGATCACTGCGATGATCACACCCTTTGCAAAGGGTGGCTCCATAGATTGGGATGGTGTGGCAACGCTTGCCAACCATCTCGCTGATCACGGGCACGATGCCATTGCAGTCAATGGCACAACCGGAGAAGCGCCCACAACGAAGTCTTCTGAAAAACTTGAAATTATCAAAGTAGTAAAAAGTGCCGTGGGTTCGCGAGTAAAAGTTCTTTCAGGTGCAGGCGATAATGAAACTGCTTACACAGTTGAACAGGCGAAACGATCGGCAGATGCTGGTGCGGATGGGCTTTTAATCGTTGCCCCGTATTACAACAAGCCGCCACAGGCCGGAATCGAAGCGCACTTTAGAGCGGTAGCACAAGCCACTGATCTTCCAATCATGATGTATGACATTCCTGGTCGTACTGGGGTTGAGATTGAGACCGCAACAATTGTGCGCCTCTTTGAAGTACCGACGATTGTGGCGCTCAAAGATGCAAAGGGAAATCTTGCAGCAACATCTGAGGTGATTGCAAAGTGTGGAATTCCTGTCTACTCCGGTGATGACATTCTTAATCTTCCATTCCTATCCATTGGCGCAGTTGGTTTTGTATCAGTCTGTGGCCACACGGTAGGTAACGAATTACGTGCGATGCTAGATGCTTGGTTTGCCGGCGATACTGCCCGCGCACTAGAAATTCACCAAAAGTTAATTCCAGTCTTTAAGGGAACATTTAAAACACAAGGAGCAATTTTAACGAAGGCAGCAATGACACTTATGGGACTTCCTGGAGGCACAACTCGTCTGCCTCTCGTTGATGCAACACCGGAACAGATTGCGACCCTGCGCGGTGACCTCATCGCCGGTGGCGTAAAGCTTTCTTGAAAATTTATCTATGACTCATCCACATCCAGGGCTCGGAACTCCTGCCGCGCTAGCTCATGGGGGCATGCGAATAGTCGCACTCGGCGGAATTGCTGAAATCGGTCGCAATATGACTGTCTATGAATGCAAAGGTAAATTACTTATTGTCGACTGTGGAGTACTTTTCCCAGAGGATAGCCAGCCTGGAATCGATCTGATTCTTCCTGATTTTTCATATATTCGTGATCGACTTGAAGATGTAATTGCCATCGTATTAACGCATGGACATGAAGATCATATTGGCGCAGTGCCATACCTATTGCGCGAACGTGGAGATATTCCACTCTACGGATCACCGCTTACGCTGGCGCTCATTACTGCAAAACTTAAAGAGCATAGAATTAGTCCTCTTACTCGTGAAGTAAGTGAAGGTATGACAGAGGATGTCGGCCCATTCGAACTCGAATTCGTTGCAGTTAATCATTCAATTCCGGATGCGTTGGCAATTTCCATTCGCACTGATGCCGGCCGCGTTCTGCATACAGGTGACTTTAAAATGGATCAACTGCCGCTAGATGGTCGTCTGACCGATCTTCGCACCTTTGCTCGCATGGGCGAAGAGGGTGTTGATATTTTCCTAGTCGATTCCACCAATGCTGATGTGCCTGGATTTACGCCATCTGAGCGCGAGATTATGCCTGCGCTCAATCGAGTGATTGCATCAACTAGGCGAAGAGTCATAGTCGCATCGTTTTCATCTCATGTGCACCGAGTGCAACAAGTGATCGACGTTGCCAGTGAACATGGTCGCAAGATTGCATTCATTGGCCGTTCCATGGTGCGTAATATGAAAATTGCACAGGACATGGGTTATCTGACCATTCCACCAAATTTAGTAATTGATATGAAGGAACTTGAATACTACGGCGACAACGTTGTACTTATCTGTACCGGGTCACAGGGTGAGCCAATGGCAGCCCTTGCTCGAATGGCAAATGGAGATCACCAAATTCGAGTGGCGGATGGAGATACAGTCATTCTTGCATCGTCCTTGATTCCAGGAAATGAAAATTCAGTCTTTAGAATTATTAACGAACTCACCCGCTTTGGTGCAAAAGTTGTGCATAAAGCAAATGCAATGGTGCACGTCTCTGGCCATGCTGCAGCTGGTGAGCTGCTCTACTGCTACAACATCGTGAAGCCAAAATATGCAATTCCTGTACATGGAGAGTGGCGACATCTCAAAGCGAATGCAGAGTTAGCGATCGAGGCTGGCGTTCCACGTGAAAATGCATTCATCATTGAAAACGGAATTGTTATTGATTTGATCGATCACGTTGCCGAAGTTGTTGGATCTGTTCCATGTGGGTTTGTCTACGTTGATGGACAGAGCGTTGGCGATATCACCGAGACCTCTCTTAAAGATCGACGCATTCTTGGTGAAGAGGGATTCATCTCTGTTTTTGTCGTAGTAGAAGCCCAATCTGGCAAGATAATTTCTGGGCCAGATATTCATGCCCGCGGATTTAACGAGGACGAAGCACTTTTTGATGAAGTGAAAACTCATATTGAAAAAGCGCTGGCGCGAGCAGTTGCTGATGGCATCGATGGCTCACACCAACTTCAGCAAGTGATTCGACGAACTATCGGCAACTGGGTTGGCCAAAAACATCGACGCCGTCCGATGATTATTCCCGTAGTTGTTGAGGTCTAACTGATAATATAAAAGGTGTGGCCAAGAAAAAGACTCGCACAAAATCAAAAAAGGGCTTCCTCGCGCTAATTGTTGGGGGAGTCGCTGCGATTTGGAGTGCACTGGCTCGTGGGCTTGGGTCAGCAGTTCGATTCCTTGGTCGTGGCGCTAAAGATTTAGACCCCGCTCATCGCCGAGATGGCGCCGGTTTATTGCTCTTAATTCTTGCTCTGGCTGCCCTCGTCGGTACCTGGTTTAAATCCGAAAGTGTTTTGAGTGACCTTCTCTACGCCATCTTCTATGGCGCATTTGGAAAGATTGGTTTCTTCACACCAATTATCTTGGGCTATTTCGCTTATCGCATCTTCCATAAACCTGATGATGCAAAAACTGCCGGCAGAATCGTTATTGGTGTACTCATTCTGCTAATTGCCGGTACTGGACTCATCCACTTCATCTCAGGTTTTGCTGCTCCAGTCGATGGAGCGACAGCAATGCGAAATGGTGGTGGACTTCTAGGTTATGGAGTTGCGCTACCGCTAGAACGATTGATGACACCGGTTATTGCACAGCCATTTTTGGTACTCCTACTCTTCTTCGGTGTACTAGTCACCACCGCGACGCCGTTCTCTACCGTCACCTCGAAGGTGGCTGCACTCTTCTCCTGGATGTGGGCTAAGCGCCCAGAACGCACGGAAGAAGAGTTTCAAATTACCGATACTCCTCCTTTTGATACTCCGGTTGTAGCCTGGCATGGGGAAGTAGAAGTACTTGATGAAAACGAATTTGATCAGGAATTTACAGTTGAGGTTCTTCGCCCGGCGACCATTCCAAGTGTTGCGGTGGGGGTCACTAAGCGAATTGAGCAATTACTTCTCACCGGAGATTCGACGTACACATTGCCTCCGCAAGATTTACTTCGTACCGGTCCTGCCTCCAAGAGTAAGAGCAAGGCCAACGAAACTGTAGTGGCAGCGCTGACAGAGGTATTTAAGCAATTTGAAATTGATGCAGAGGTTACTGGATTTATGCGTGGCCCAACCGTGACACGATATGAGGTCGAACTAGGGAACGCCGTTAAAGTCGAACGAATTACTGCCTTGGCAAAGAATATTTCCTATGCAGTTGCCAGCGGTGATGTGCGAATTCTTTCACCCATTCCAGGTAAATCGGCAGTAGGAATTGAAATACCAAATACAGACCGTGAGATCGTTGCGCTAGGCGATGTAATGCGCTCTAGCGTAGCCGGCCAAGATCATCACCCAATGTTGGTTGCACTCGGTAAAGATGTAGAAGGTAACTTTGTCTGTGCAAACTTAGCGAAGATGCCGCACTTGCTAGTAGCTGGTGCAACCGGTGCTGGAAAATCATCGATGATTAATGCGATGATTTCCTCAATTTTGATGCGAGCAACACCGGATGAAGTGCGGCTAGTACTCATTGATCCAAAACGGGTAGAGCTCACCGCATATGAGGGAATTCCACATCTCATTACTCCGATTATTACTCATCCCAAGAAGGCAGCAGATGCACTCACTTGGGTCGTTCGGGAAATGGATCTGCGCTATGAAGATCTTGCAACATTTGGCTTTAGGCATATCGATGATTTCAATAAAGCGGTACGTGCTGGCAAGGTAAAGCCTCCCGAAGGTAGCGACCGCGTTGTTGAGCCGTATCCGTATCTACTTATCATTATCGACGAACTCGCAGATTTAATGATGGTGGCAGCTCGTGAAGTAGAAGAGTCAGTTGTTCGTATTACGCAACTTGCTCGTTCGGCTGGTATTCACCTAGTACTTGCAACCCAGCGCCCAAGCGTTGATGTTGTAACAGGTTTGATTAAAGCGAATGTCCCGTCACGACTTTCCTTTGCGACATCATCTCTTGCAGATAGTCGTGTGATTCTAGATAGCCCGGGTGCAGAAAAGCTTGTCGGCCAAGGTGATGGACTATTTATTCCGATGGGAGCATCTCGCGCAATTCGTATTCAAGGTGCATATATTTCAGAGCGTGAGATTGAGGCAATTGTTGGACATGTAAAGAAACAACTCTCACCACGTTATCGCGACGATGTCACGGTCGCACCAACTTCAACGAAGCAACTCGATAAAGAGATCGGTGATGATCTCGATATTCTCTGTCAGGCAGTCGAGTTAGTTGTAGGAACTCAATTTGGATCGACTTCGATGCTGCAACGTAAACTTCGGGTAGGTTTTGCCAAGGCAGGTCGTTTAATGGATCTGATGGAATCACGTGGAATCGTCGGGCCATCTGAAGGATCTAAGGCTCGGGTTGTGATGGTGAAGGCCGATGAACTCGATTCAGTCTTAGCCACACTGCGAGATTACTAATACGCTTGCGTGCATCACCCTAAAACCGAAAAATTCACCCTTTAGGGACTTGTTTAGCAGGTCAACATCACCCTAACATTAATTCCCCACGAGCGAAAAACTCCTTTATTTTATAGATTGTTGGTCTGGTGACACTTGGAGATGCCCTGCGTGCAGCACGTGAACGTGCTGGCCTTGGCACTGACGAACTCGCACAATTAATAAATCTGCGATCACGAGTGATTGCAAAGATGGAAGAGAATGATTTTGCACCATGTGGGGGCGATACATATGCCCGCTTACATTTACGAAATATTGCTCGGGTCACTGGCGTAGCCGAAAATGAGTTTATTTCACTTTTTGATTCAAGCCATTCAACTAGTTCACGTAGCATCCATGAGCAGTTAGTTGATAACAATGCAGCATCAATTAAAAAAGAGAATCGAAAAGTCTCATGGAAAGCTTTAGTTGCACTTTCCTTGACTGTAGTCGTCGCGATCGGTGCCGTTCAATTCGTCATGGATTCAGCAGACAGTGAACTCGCGCCAGTGTCGCCGATGACGACTCCTTCACCCACACCGACGCCGACTGTTGTGCCAACGGCGGTTGCATCAGAGAATCCAACAGTAATTGATTCAAATGCCACAGGTGCGCTCACGTTGGTTATCGCTGCGGTGCGTGGTGACTCAAGTATCAACGTTGTCGCTGGGGGAGTTGATCTTTTTAAAGGCCGCCTTATGCTCGGTGAAGAAAAAACATTTACGGCAGCGGGAAGAATCTCAATTTATCTTTCAAATGCGGGAGATCTTGATCTGACACTCAATGGCGCGAAATTAGCACCCCTTGGTCTGCCAAATCAGGAGATCCGCAAGACTTTTACAGCAAATTAAGCCCGCACGCTGTAACATTTGACCAATGAGTCGCACCGTAGCAATCGTAACAATGGGTTGTGCCCGTAATGATGTCGACTCCGAAGAGCTAGCTGGCCGCCTCGAAGCAGATGGTTGGACGCTAGTCAGCGATGTTGAATTAGCAGAAGTTGCCGTTGTAAATACCTGCGGCTTTATCGAATCTGCAAAGAAGGATTCTGTCGATGCGCTCTTAGAGGCAAACTCCTTGAAGGGGCATGGGGTCACCCGAGCAGTCGTTGCAGTTGGATGTATGGCAGAGCGCTATGGCGCAGAATTAGCCGAAGCGTTGCCAGAAGCCGATGCAATTCTGGGTTTTGATGATTACCAAGATATCTCGGCACGTTTGCAATCAATTATTTCTGGACAATCACACACATCGCATATCCCGCGCGATCGTCGATCACTGCTTCCAATTGCACCTGTTGAACGAGCCAAAGCACGCGATGAAGATTATGCATCTTCACTAGGTGCCGGCGGATCGATTTTTCGTAAGCGACTTGGTGATGCTCCCTGGGCGCCGCTGAAAATTGCCTCAGGCTGTGATCGTCGTTGCTCTTTCTGTGCAATTCCCTATTTCCGCGGCTCCTTTATCTCCCGTAGACCTACTGAGGTCTTGCAAGAGGGTAAGTGGCTGGCCGAGAACGGAGTCTCAGAACTCTTCTTGGTCAGCGAGAACACGACTTCGTACGGAAAAGATCTCGGTGATCTGATGTTGATGGAGAAAATCTTGCATGAGTTCGGTGAAATTGGCGGCATTGAACGTGTTCGCCTGTCTTATCTACAACCTGCAGAGATGCGACCCTCCTTGCTACAAGCGATGATCTCAACTCCGAAGGTCGCGCCATATTTTGATCTTTCATTTCAACATGTCAGCCCGACTCTGCTTCGCAGTATGCGTCGCTTTGGAGATAGCGAAAAGTTCTTACTTCTGATCTCACAAATTCGTGCGCTCAGCCCAGAAGCAGGTATTCGCTCAAACTTTATCGTTGGATTCCCTGGCGAGACTGAAGATGATTTTAATTTATTGGCTGATTTCATTACGCAGGCGAAGTTAGATGCCATTGGAGTCTTTGGATATTCTGATGAGGATAAGACGGAAGCGCTTGATCTTGGAAATAAGGTTGATCCTGATGTGATTGCGCAACGAGTTGAATCGCTTTCATCGTTAGCAGATGAGATGGTTTCACTTCGTGCCACCACTCGCATTGGTGAGCAAGTCAGGGTATTGATCGAGGATGAAGAAAATCAAGAGGGACGCGCTGCCCATCAAGGCCCAGAGGTAGATGGCACAACATCATTTATTGGTACTGCTTATAAAGCCGGGCAATATGTTGATGGAATAGTCACTCAATCATTGGGCGCAGATTTGATTGCACGCGCGCTGTGAAAAAGCTCGTCACTCCAAATCTAATAACAATTTCCAGAATTCTCTTTATCCCACTCGGTGTTTATGCAATCTTTAAAAATGGGGGAGATGACTCCACGTGGCAAATTATCGCCTGGACTATTTATTTCCTACTGGGACTCTCAGATCTATTAGATGGCCATTTAGCGCGAGCAAATAATCAAGTCAGTGAACTAGGGAAATTTCTAGATCCGGTTGCAGATAAGGCGCTGATTGGATCTGCGATAATCTCACTTTCAATTTTAGATCGACTTCCTTGGTGGATTACGATTGTGATTTTGGCACGCGAAATTGGAATCACGCTATTTCGGCTAGCAGTTATTAAGCGTGGAGTGATCCCGGCCAGTCGGGGCGGAAAGATTAAGTCCACCTTCCAAAGTTTTGGCGTTGGTTTTTACATGTTGCCAATGCCAGAGTCACTTTTCTGGTTCCGAGATGGGTTTATGGCAATTGCTATCGCACTGACTATCGTGACCGGCGTTACATATGTACGATTAGGACTCAAGCGAACCAAGTAGATAGTGGAATCAGAGAGGACTTATTTCAATGTCACCTGAAATTTCCACAATGGTGAAAGAGATCATTGCAACCTTGTCGCAGCGAGGTGAAACTTTGGCAACTGCCGAATCAATTACTGCCGGGGGACTCAGCCAGGAAATTACATCGATTGAGGGCGCTTCTCAGATATTTCTCGGCGCTATCGTTTCTTATTCGAATGAGGCAAAGATTTCTGTCCTTGGTATTGAAAAAAATCTGATTGATGCACATACCGTTTATAGCCAAGAAGTTGCAATAGCAATGGCGCACGCTGTCCGTGAGAAATTTGGAGCAACGTGGGCGATTGCAACGACTGGAGTGGCAGGTCCAGGATCATCCGATGGGGTTGCACCAGGTCGGGTCTGGGTTGCTATTGTTGGGCCAAAATCTTCGGTGATGGAACTCTCGCTCGAAGGAGCACGCGAGAGTGTGCGAAACGCTGCCGTTGCCACTGCAATTAGCGCATTTACGCGTATCCTTAGATGAGCGAAAGGGAGTTGTCTATGGTCTTGTTACGTGAAGCAGTCGGTCACTCACTTCGCGCTGCCCGCACCGAGCAATCACGCACACTTCGTGATGTTGCTGCCGAGGCCCGCGTCTCACTTGGTTATCTCTCCGAAGTAGAACGCGGACAAAAAGAGGCATCATCTGAACTACTTAATGCAATTTGCGATGCGCTCAATCTCCGCCTTTCAACGCTTATGAACGGTGTTGCGCTGCAGGTGGCAGCTGGTGAGATCGCGAAGCTCTCAGTTGTCGACGCAGCCTAAATACTCCACTCAAGGCGCATCGCACCGCCGTACCGAAGATGCAATTCTCTCTGCAACGAAAGAACTCATCAGCGAAGTTGGTTTATCTGCAATTTCAATGATTGAGATCTCACATCGTTCACAAGTTGCTCGGGCAACTCTTTACAATCATTTTCGAGATAAAAGCGCGGTCATCGAAGCGTTATTGCAGAGTGAAGTATCGAGAATTCTGCAAGTGGCATCAGTTGCCGGCACGCCAGCAGATGCGCTGGAATCTTTATCAATTGCAATTTCCCAAGATCAGGCGTTGGCAGGAATTCGTCAATATGATCAGGCGCTACTTTCGGGACTTATGACTCATAGCGAACACCCGCTCTATCTAGACTTTGCTCGCGTAATTTATGCCATCACCAAATCAGAGGCTGGAACCGGTTTGGCGATGCACTGGTTACTTGGCCAAGTTGCCCAACCAATTTCTATAGAACACTCACATGATCAGTCGCAATTACTTGTTGAAAATACTCTCTTTTAAGTACCTTACCTGATGCGTATTTCAGATTTAAAGCAGCGAATAGAACTCTCTTTCGGAGTCGATTGGGCGCCATCATTTAGCAGCGACATTGCACTCTCCGAAATCGGAAGTCTTAGTGTGAATGAAGCGTTAGCCCAAGGATTTGAAGCAATTGATATTTGGCGAGCGATCTGTAAGCAGCATCCAAACGAAACAGCGCTACATAAGTATTAGCGTTTTAAATTGCAATCACATCTAGAATCCAGGGTTGGCCATCTGCTGGTGGTGTGAGTGCACATGGATATTTCTCTGAGACGATGGCGTAAATATCTTCTGGGGTCTTAGCAAGGGCCCGGGATTGCAAGAGCATTCGAGTTACCTCTCCACGAGTTTTCTTAGACATATGCGTGATGACTTTACGTACTCCATCAACTACGGTGGAGATGCGGATGGCTACAGTGATCTCCTCGGGGGCTTTCCAGACGCCTTGATATGTTGATGATCGGCAATCGACAATCAGGCCAGTGTTAATCGCAGCGAGTTTCTTCTCAACAATCGGGCGCATCTGTGCATTATTAATTTTGGCTTTGTAGGACTCGATCCGATCACTTGGTGAAAGCGCTCCGTACTTGGCTGAAATAATTACGACTGACTTCTCGCATCGAGTCTTGGCCGCTGCCGACAACGAGGGGTAATCGAGGGCTGCATATAAGACTCCGCTGTAGAGGCTTATAGCAGCGACTGGGCCACGAGGGGTTGCCTTCTTACCTTCTGAGGGCGGCAGCAAGATCAACACCGGCCAAGTCTGGCCTCCTTTTGGTGCTTTGGCTTGCGGGCCAGGCCAGATAGCGGTGCGACACGCCAAGGTGGATGTCGGTGCAGGCTGCTACTTTTCGAACAGGTGTTCGGATACCCTTATGCCTGTTCAACCAGAGCGGTTCCATCTTCCGCCCACAGCTCTTCCCCAGATGCTGTGGACCGTCGGTGGGTCTCCGTACCTTCTGGGCCGTAACCAACGAATGGCAGATGCCAGACGTTCTACCTAAGGAGTGAAAGTGGCAGCAGAGAAGTCAAAGCCAGATGCAGTAAACGATCGCGCAACATCAGATCGTCAGAAAGCCCTCGATACCGCCCTCGCCCAGATCGAACGTCAATTTGGTAAGGGCTCAGTCATGAAGATGTCTGATAAAAATGCACAAGTTATTGAAGTTATTCCAACCGGATCTGTTGCACTCGATATCGCACTTGGTATCGGTGGACTGCCACGTGGACGTATCGTAGAAATCTACGGACCAGAATCTTCAGGTAAGACAACTCTTACCCTTCATGCAATTGCTAGCGCGCAGAAGCAGGGCGGAATTTGCGCCTTCATCGATGCCGAGCATGCCTTTGATGCTGAGTATGCAAAGAAGCTTGGCGTTGATATCGATGCACTTCTTGTCTCACAGCCAGATACCGGTGAGCAAGCACTTGAGATCATGGATATGTTGGTTCGCTCCGGCGCACTTGATCTCGTCGTCGTTGACTCGGTTGCAGCTCTCGTTCCACGCGCTGAAATTGAGGGTGAGATGGGCGATTCACATATGGGACTTCAGGCACGTTTGATGTCGCAAGCTCTACGTAAAATTACTGGTGCGCTGCATCAATCAAAGACCACTGCCATCTTTATCAACCAGTTGCGTGAAAAGATCGGCGTATTCTTCGGCTCACCTGAGACAACAACTGGTGGAAAAGCACTCAAGTTCTACGCATCAGTGCGCTTAGATATTCGTCGTATTGAAACCCTCAAGGATGGCGCAGATGCAGTCGGTAACCGTACTCGCGTCAAGGTTGTCAAGAATAAGATGGCTCCACCATTTAAGCAGGCAGAGTTTGACATTATCTACGGCGTCGGAATTTCACGCGAAGGTTCTCTCATCGATATGGGTGTAGATCTTGGTATCGTGAAGAAGGCTGGCGCTTGGTACACCTACGAGACCGATCAACTTGGTCAGGGTAAAGAGAATGCACGCGCATTCTTGGTCGATAACCCAGATCTAGCAAACGATATCGAAGCTCGTATTCGTGCCTCTTTTGCACCGGTAGAGGTCGATGCAGAGCTCATCGCGCAGATTGATGAAGCCGCAGCAGAGGTTGATTTCTAATTTCACTTCACTACGCAAAAGTTCCAAAAGGTGAAAGCGAGGGCTCTGACCCTTACGAAGTAGCTCACACAATTGCACTTAATGCACTTGTGACTCGGGCGAAAAGTAAGGGCGAGCTGCTCGCTCACCTAAAAACTCGCGGGATCGAAGAGGATGTGGCGCAGGCCGTTATCTTCCGTTTGACCGAAGCTGGGCTGATTAACGATGCTGACTTTGCAATTGCCTGGGCTACCTCACGCCACGGGCATAAGAAGATCTCCAAACGCATTATCGCGGGGGAGCTAAGGCAAAAAGGGGTCAACCAAGAAGAGATCGCAGAAGCGCTTGATCAGATAGATGAGGAATCGGAATATCGCGCAGCTTTTGATTTAGGGTTTAAAAAATATAACACCATGTCACGGCTTGAGCCAGATGTTCAGATTCGTAGAATTCAATCGCTGCTTCAGCGCAAAGGATTTAATTTCACCGTCATCGGGCGAGTTTTGCGTGAGTTAGATTTGCTTGATAGTTAGTTATTTTTAGCAAGATGTTCGGTAAGACGGGTAGCGGTGGCAACAACTGATGCTGCATGAAGTCGACCAGGTTGGCGACCGAGGCGCTCGATCGGGCCACTGATTGATACTGCCGCAATAACTTTTCCATTAGGTCCGCGCACAGGGGCCGATACTGATGCCACTCCCGCTTCGCGTTCTCCAACTGATTGCGCCCAGCCGCGTCTGCGATCAGCAGCCAGGTGGGCTGCGGTAAAGCGAGCATTTCCAAGGCCGCGATGAATTTTTTCGGAATCTTCCCAAGCTAAAAGTATTTGCGCAGCAGATCCTGCTTGCATCGTAAGTGAGGCACCGACTGGAACTGAATCGCGCAATCCGGAGAGGCGTTCGGCCACTGCAACACAGATTCGAATATCACCTTGGCGGCGATAGAGCTGGGCCGATTCGCCAGTGGCATCGCGAAGTGCGCCAAGGGCTGGGGTAGCCGCTGCAAGTAAGCGATCTTCGCCGGCGGAACCTGCTAATTCGCCAGAGCGAAGTCCGAGAATAAAACGTCCTGATAGATCGCGACTGACCAAGCGATGAAATTCCAACGCAACAGCAAGTCTGTGCGCGGTGGGGCGTGCAATACCGGTGGCGGCAACAAGTTGTGCCAGCGAATGTGGTCCTGATTCAAGGGTGCCTAAAATGGCCACGGCTTTATCTAGTACGCCGACTCCGCTATTCTTTCTATCCACCTGATGATATTAGCATCCCAATTGTTGAGATGCAATTACTCAGGTGACATTGGTAGAGAAGGAGAGTGCGATGAGTAAGACACTGGCAGAGAAGATTTGGGCCGAACACATTGTTCGCCAAGCCGATGGAGAACCAGATCTGCTCTACATCGACCTTCATCTCATTCACGAAGTAACTAGCCCACAAGCATTCGATGGCTTACGTCAAACTGGACGTGTTGTACGTCGACCAGATTTAACGATTGCTACCGAAGATCACAACGTTCCAACACTAGATATTTTAAAGCCGATTGCCGATCCGGTTTCAAAGTTGCAGGTAGATACGCTTCGTGCGAATTGCAAAGAGTTTGGTGTTCGCTTGCACTCACTCGGTGATATCGATCAAGGTGTGGTGCACGTTGTTGGACCACAACTTGGTATCACTCAACCGGGAATGACAATTGTTTGCGGTGATTCACATACCTCAACGCATGGAGCATTTGGTGCGATTGCATTCGGTATTGGTACATCCGAAGTTGAACACGTATTAGCCACTCAAACTCTTCCGTCAACTCGCCCAAAGACGATGGCGATAAATGTCGAAGGAAAGTTAAAGCCAGGCGTTACTTCGAAGGACATTATTCTTGCGATCATTGCCAAAATTGGTACTGGTGGGGGACAGGGTTACATTATTGAGTATCGTGGAAGTGCGATCCGTGCACTCTCGATGGAGAGTCGTATGACAGTCTGCAATATGTCGATCGAAGCAGGTGCCCGTGCAGGTTTGATTGCACCTGATGAAACAACTTTTGACTATATCAAAGGCAAGCCACATGCCCCGCAAGATTGGGATAGCGCACTGGCGTACTGGAAAACCTTATTTACAGATGCAGATGCAAAATTTGATGTTGAGGTAGACCTCAACGCAGATGACTTAGAACCATTTGTTACGTGGGGGACAAATCCTGGCCAAGGACTTCCACTCAATGCAAAGGTGCCAAATCCAACGCAATTTTCTGACCCAATAGAGCGAAATGCGGCAGAGCGTGCGCTGGAATATATGGGTCTTACCGCTGGCACACCACTGAAAGAGATAGCTATTGACACTGTCTTTTTGGGCTCATGCACCAATGGTCGAATTGAAGATTTACGAAGTGCAGCAGATGTAATGAAGGGAAAGAAAATTGCATCAACGCTGCGCATGCTCGTTGTACCTGGGTCAGCGCGAGTACGACTTGAGGCTGAGGCTGAAGGGTTGGATAAAGTCTTTATCGATGCTGGCGCCGAATGGCGTAACGCTGGTTGCTCTATGTGTCTTGGAATGAACCCAGATCAATTAGCAGTCGGAGAGCGCTCGGCTTCTACTTCAAATAGAAACTTTGAAGGTCGCCAAGGAAAAGGTGGCCGTACTCACTTGGTAAGTCCACTTGTTGCAGCAGCAACTGCGCTTCGTGGAACTCTCTCTTCACCGGCAGATCTTTAAGGAGTTATGATAATGGATAAATTTATTTCTCATACCGGTACAGGTGTTCCACTGCGTCGAAGTAATGTTGATACCGATCAGATTATTCCTGCGGTATATCTCAAGCGGGTCACACGTAGCGGCTTTGAAGATGGACTCTTCGCAGCATGGCGCAACGATCCAGAATTCGTGCTTAATAACCCATCCTTTAAAGATGGCACCGTACTTATCGCAGGTGCAGATTTTGGGACCGGTTCATCTCGTGAGCATGCGGTTTGGGCGTTGCAAAATTATGGATTCCGAGTTGTGATCTCTTCTCGCTTTGCCGATATCTTCCGCAATAACTCACTCAAGGGTGGACTATTGACTGTGATCATCGCCCAGAGCGATGTGGAGGCAATGTGGGCAACTGTAGAGGCAGATGCATCGACTGCGATTACGGTCAACCTTGATTCTCGAACCGTTACTTACAACTCGGTCACACTACCTTTCGATATTGATGACTACACACGTTGGCGCTTGATGGAGGGGCTAGATGACATCGGCCTGACTCTGAAGCAAACTGATTCGATCGATGCATTTGAGAAGTTGCGATCATCGAATAAGCCTGCAACGCTGCCAATACGCAGCTAAAACCACTGTAAATCAATAGCTTTAGATACTGGGTGAGTAGAGTAGTAGATACTCTCAATCTTGCATTGAGAGTTTTTTACGCATAAAGAGTGTATTTTTTGAAAATATAAAAGTGCGACACACCATCACGAATGTCGGCATCACCCCCTGATTGGGTTTAAGTTTTAATCAGGTTAAGCGAATGCTTAATTTTACGCGTAAAACTAAGGGGAATTTGATGAATAAGGCGCAATTTATTGCAGCGTTGGCCCCACACTTCAACGACAGCAAGAAAGAAGCAGCTCACGCTGTAGATATCGTTTTCGACACAATCACTCGCACAATGTCACGCGGTGAAGATGTAATGATCAACGATTTCGGTAAGTTCAAGAAGGTTGATCGCAAGGCACGTATGGGTCGTAATCCATTTACCGGCGAAACAATCAAGA
The DNA here is from genome assembly GCA_041687825.1 of Candidatus Planktophila sp. Taxonomy (GTDB): domain Bacteria; phylum Actinomycetota; class Actinomycetes; order Nanopelagicales; family Nanopelagicaceae; genus Planktophila. The sequence continues at coordinate 174 of JBDNJI010000022.1, read as the reverse complement.
TCAAGGCTTCAAAGAAGGCTCGCTTCTTGCCTGCAAAGGCGCTCAAGGAAATTGTTGCCGGAGATCGCAAGTTAGCTCCAGCACCAAAGCCAGAGCCAAAGGTTGTAGCTAAGCCTGTGGCCAAGAAGGCAGCTCCTAAAAAGGCAGCGAAGAAGGCAGCTCCTAAAGCGGCAG
>JBDNJI010000021.1:0-34391 GCA_041687825.1 Candidatus Planktophila sp. | reverse complement strand
TGGCGGAGGATGTCCCGACTTGTGACTTCTGTAGAAGGCAGGGGTTCCAGGTGAATAAGCGATAACGCTTGTAAGTGCATTATCTGAAGGCAGTGAAACTGGCGGAGGATAAGGGATTTGAACCCTTGAATGGTTTAACCCATTACACGCTTTCCAAGCGTGCGCACTCGGCCGCTATGCGAATCCTCCAAATGAGCGTGCTAAGGGTATCGCCCGCATTCACTATGATTTCACCAGATCCTCCGCGCGGCATTACCGCGCTGAACTCCCCCAGGGTAGGAATACAGCAAGGGTAGGCGCGCTCTGATGGGTGCGCGGAGGGTCCCTTAAAACTTTAGAATCTGTTCCGCAGTGAGTGCATTTGAGTGAAGAATTAACATGAGTTGAGACGAGTAGGGGGAAGCGATGTCACTAGCTTTATATCGCAAGTATCGCCCCTCTGAATTTGCTGGAGTCATTGGACAAGAACATGTGACGGTGCCACTTTCTAATGCACTCGAATCTGGTCGTACACATCACGCATATTTATTTAGCGGTCCTCGCGGTTGTGGAAAGACATCAAGCGCTCGCATTATGGCGCGATCACTTAACTGTGAGAAAGGACCAACACCTAATCCGTGTGGTCTCTGTCAATCATGTAAAGATTTAGTAGCCAATGGTCCAGGTTCTCTCGATGTTATTGAACTTGATGCAGCAACACATGGTCTAGTAGATGATGCCCGCGATCTTCGCGACAAGGCTTTCTTTGCACCGGTACAGAGCAAGTACAAAATTTATATTATTGATGAAGCACACCAACTCGGACCGGGCGCAGCAAATGCGCTACTCAAAGTTGTAGAAGAGCCACCACCACACGTTATCTTTATCTTTGCTACAACTGAGCCAGAGAAGTTAATCTCAACAATTCGCTCACGTACTCATCACTATCCCTTCCGTTTAGTTCCACCTGGAATTCTTGGCGAGCACTTAGAGAAGATTTGCGCTGAAGAAGGCGTCAAAGTAGCAAAGGGTGTAATCCCACTTGTTGTTCGTGCCAGCGGTGGCTCAGTCCGTGATGCACTTTCGGTTTTGGGGCAACTCTTAGCGGGCGCCGGTAGCGATGGAGTCAGTTACGAAATCGCAATTCAGTTGCTTGGATTTACCGATAGCGCGCTACTAGATGATGCCGTCGATGCACTTGCCGCACGCGATGGTGCGACATTATTTAAAACAATTGATCGCGTCATCGAATCTGGCCATGATCCTCGTCGCTTTGCCAGCGATTTCCTTGAGCGTCTTCGTGATTTAATGATCGTGGATGCACTTGCTGCAACACACGCTAATTCGATCTTGCGCGAAATTCCAGAAGATCAATTAGAGCGAATGGTTGTGCAGGCTAAAAACCTCGGCGCAGCAACGCTTTCACGCGCTGCCGATATTGCAGCAGAGGGCCTTACTCAGATGCGTGGAGCCACTGCGCCACGTTTAATTCTCGAGTTAATCTGCGGCCGCATGTTGTTGCCAATGGGCGATGGCAGTGATTCAGGTTTGCAAGCACGCCTTGAAAGACTCGAACGCGTACAAGGAATGACAACACCATCTTCAACACCGCCAGCAACTCCAGTCGCCGCCGCCCCTGTTGTGGAGAGCAAGTCGGTGGTTGAGAAGAAGATTGAAGTACTTGAAGAAGCAAAAGAAATTGTAAAAGAGATAAAGCAGCAAGCGGCTGCACCGACTGAGGCGATAGATGTTGCTTCGCTTCGTCGCTTGTGGCCAGAAGTAATTGAGAATGTAAAGAAGCGTCGTCGTCTGACATGGTCACTACTGAGTGCAAGTGCGCAGATCATGGGCCTTGATGAGAAAAATATTACGATTGGGATGGCTAACCAAGGTGCGCGTGATTCATTTATTCGCTCTGAATCTGATGAGATCTTACGTTTAGCATTTATCGATGTCACCGGACTTGATCGAAAAATTGAGGCAATTGTTGATCCATCGATTGATCCAAATAGTTCACCAGCAGCGCGCGCAGTTCGCACTGATGAAGCCCCTACCGACAAGAACTTGCTTTCAGGTGCTGCGCTACTAGCGGCTGAGCTTGGCGCAAAAGTTATAATTGAGAAGAATTAAAATAGATGACATCGGGAATGTATGAAGGCGCGATTCAAGATTTAATTGATGAGTTGGGTCGCTTGCCAGGAATTGGACCTAAGTCGGCGCAACGTATTGCTTTCCATATTCTGCAGAGTGAAAATGATGCAGCTCTTGCCTTAGTCGATGCGATCCGTACCGTGAAAGAACGGGTAAAGTTTTGTGTGCACTGTGGCAACGTTTCAGAAGAGACTGAATGTCGTATCTGCCGTGATCCTCGACGTGACCCAACCCAAATTTGTGTTGTCGAAGAGAGCAAAGATGTAATCGCAGTTGAACGTACTCGCGAATTTCGCGGTCGCTATCACGTACTTGGTGGCGCGATCAGTCCGATCGATGGCATTGGCCCGGAACAACTTCGCATCCGTGAATTAATGACTCGGCTGGCGGATGCAACGATTACTGAAGTTATCTTGGCGACTGACCCCAACCTCGAGGGTGAAGCGACGGCGACATATTTGGCGCGCTTGATTAAGCCGCTTGGCATCAGCGTTTCGCGTCTGGCCAGCGGCCTGCCGGTGGGCGGGGATCTCGAATATGCCGATGAAGTCACGCTCGGCCGCGCCTTTGAAGGACGTCGCACGGTAGAGGGATAGATTCCCAATTGCTGAGATGCGTGCCGTCTCAAAATATGAAATATGACTTATTGGGCTAGCCCCGAGCCTGGCCCTTGCTTCACACTTGCGCCATGGGACTCATTGTTCAAAAATATGGCGGATCTTCAGTCGCTGATGCCGAGGGCATGAAGCGGGTTGCCGCCCGCATCGTCGCCTCGAAGAAAGATGGCAACCAGGTTGTTGTCGTTGTCAGCGCCATGGGCGATACCACCGATGAACTCATTGAATTAGCGAATGCAGTGACACCAATTCCGCAAGGCCGCGAACTCGATATGTTGCTGACGGCCGGTGAGCGAATTTCTATGGCGCTGCTTGCGATGGCAATTAATAATTTAGGTTTTGAAGCGCGCTCATTTACCGGAAGCCAAGCTGGCGTTATTACAACATCAACTCATGGCAAGGCGCGCATTATTGATGTGGCACCAGGTCGTATCCGGGAAGCAATCGAAGAAGGTGCAATTGCAATCGTCGCCGGCTTCCAAGGAATCTCGCAAGATACAAAAGACATTACAACACTTGGCCGTGGTGGTTCCGATACAACAGCAGTGGCGCTAGCCGCAGCACTCGATGCAGATGTATGTGAAATTTACACCGATGTAGATGGCGTCTTTAGCGCCGATCCACGCGTTGTTCCGCAAGCACGTAAATTAAAAACAGTGACATATGAAGAGATGCTCGAACTCGCAGCAGCCGGTGCAAAAGTTTTACACCTTCGTTGCGTTGAGTATGCCCGCCGCTACGACTTACCGATTCACGTACGTTCATCATTTTCACCCAACGAAGGAACATGGGTGGTTGCAAACCATCCCCAAGGAGGAACCATGGAACAAGCAATCATCGCCGGCGTCGCACACGATAAGTCGGAAGCGAAGATCACAATTGTTGGAGTGCCAGACCGTACCGGCGTTGCTGCTCGCATCTTCCAAGCAATCGCTGATGCTGACATCAACATCGACATGATTGTGCAGAATATTTCTGCAGCAGCGACCGGACTTACTGATATTTCATTCACGCTACCTAAGGCAGAAGGTGCTGATGGCACTGCAGTCTTACAACGCATTCAAGGTGAAGTTGGCTTTGCCTCAATTCTCTACGATGACACCATCGGAAAACTTTCACTTGTCGGTGCGGGTATGCGCTCTAATCCAGGTGTGACAGCAACATTTTTCGCCGCCATGTCTGAGGTGGGAGTAAATATCGAAATGATCTCTACCTCTGAAATTCGTATCTCAATCATTGTTCGCGAAGCTGATTTAGAGCGCGCCACAAAGGCTGCCCACACGGCTTTTCAACTAGATGCAGATCAGGTTGAAGCAGTTGTTTACGGAGGTACTGGTCGATGACCCGCAAACCATCACTTGCAGTTGTTGGCGCGACTGGCGCAGTTGGCACCGTCATGCTTGGAATTCTTTCAGAACGCAAAGAAGTCTGGGGCGAAATTCGTTTGATCGCATCTGCACGCAGTGCAGGAAAGAAATTGGTTTGTCGTGGCGAAGAACTCACCGTTGTTGCACTATCACCAGAAGCATTTGATGGCATTGATGTCGCTATGTTTGATGTGCCCGATGAAATTTCTATTGAATGGGCACCGATTGCGGCAGCACGCGGGGCAGTCGTTGTAGATAACTCAGGAGCGTTCCGAATGGATGCGGATATTCCGCTAGTAGTGCCAGAGGTTAATCCGCAAGAAATTAAGAATCGCCCCCGGGGAATTATCTCTAATCCGAATTGCACAACACTTTCGATGATTGTTGCAATGGGTGCTCTGCACAGTGAGTACGAATTAAAAGAGCTCGTGGTTTCTTCATATCAAGCAGCATCAGGTGCTGGCCAAGCGGGTATCGATTCTTTACGTCAACAGATTAAAGATGTTGCCGGAACAGATGCCGGTGATCGGCCTGGCGATCTGCGCAGCGTTATTAAAGATAACGGTCCATTTCCAGCGCCACTTATTCTTAACGTTATTCCATGGGCTGGCTCACTCAAAGAAGATGGTTATTCATCGGAAGAACTTAAAGTGCGCGACGAGTCACGAAAGATTCTTGGTTTACCAAATCTGAAAGTTTCTGCGACCTGTGTTCGAGTGCCAGTAATTACTACTCACTCACTCACAGTTCATGCGACCTTTGCGAAAGAGCCTTCCCGAAAAGCAGCACAAGATATCCTCGCTAACGCTGCTGGGGTACTTCTTGTTGATGATCCAGAGAACTACAAATTCCCAACCCCAGCAGATGTTGTCGGCACTGATCCGACATGGGTGGGTCGTGTACGTAAGAGCATCGATGATCCAATGTCACTTGATCTCTTTGTCTGCGGCGATAATTTACGTAAAGGTGCGGCGTTAAATACCGCTCAAATCGCTGAGCTGCTCGCTGTCGAATTTACAAAGTAACTCTCGATAGACTCGTTCCATGACAATCGTTGTAGCTGGCGGCACAGGCCTGGCCGGCTCGGCAATTGTCCGCGCATATGTAGCCGCTGGCCACGAAGTAATCCCGGTTAATCGAAAAGTTGTTGATCTACTCGATCGCAACGCTACCTTCGATTTCATCGCATCGGTAAAGCCGACCCTAGTCATTGACGCCGCCGCCAAGGTCGGTGGAATCGGGGCAAATAATTCTTACCCGGTTGAATTCCTGGCCGATAACGTACGTATCCAAAGCAATCTGATGGAGGCAGCCCATGCTGCAGATGTCGAAAAATTTATCTTTCTTGGAAGTTCATGTATCTATCCGCGTGATTGCGCACAGCCAATTAAGGAAGAGTATTTACTGACTGGCCCGTTGGAAGAGACTAACTCTGCTTATGCGATCGCAAAGATTGCTGGAATCGAGTTGATCAAGTCGTTTAGAAAAGAATACGGTCGCAAGTGGATCTCACTCATGCCTACAAATCTTTATGGCCCTTTTGATAATTTTGAGCTACAGGGATCGCACGTATTGCCAGCTTTTATTCGTCGATTTGTTGAAGCCCAAGCAAGCGGTGCCGCCGTTGAAACTCTCTGGGGGACTGGATCACCAAAGCGCGAGTTCTTGCACGTCGATGATCTTGCGGCAGCGGTGCTACATCTTGGTAATACTTACAACGAGTCAGGTCACCTCAATATCGGTAGTGGTGAAGATCTGACTATTAAAGAGTTGGCCGAACTAATAGCCGAATTAGCAGGCTTCGTTGGTGAAATTCAATGGGATTCAACAAAACCTGATGGAACACCACGTAAAGTTCTCGATGTATCTAAGGCAAAGTCGCTAGGTTGGGCACCGAAGATCTCACTGCGTGAAGGAATTGTCTCAACTATAACTTGGTATAAAGATGCCGCTGCAAAAGGAGAAGTACGTCGATGAGTAGAAAAGTCGCATTCGTTACCGGTGTCACCGGTCAAGATGGTTCCTACCTGGCTGAATTCTTACTTGCCAAGGGTTACGAAGTGCACGGCCTCATCCGCCGGTCATCAACATTTAATACATCTCGTATCGATCACATCTACGAAGATCCTCATGCAAAGAACCCAAAATTATTTCTTCACTACGGAGATCTCATCGATGGTGTTGGACTAACCAACTTAATTCGTGAAATTAAACCAACCGAGGTCTACAACCTTGGCGCCCAGTCACATGTGCAGGTCTCATTTACGATGCCGCAATACACCGGCCAAGTAGATGCAGTGGGTGCTGTTGGTCTACTTGAAGCAATTCGTAGCGCAGATATTGATACTCGCTTTTATCAGGCATCAACTTCAGAGCTCTTTGGTTCAACCCCACCACCACAAAATGAAACTTCAGTTTTTAGACCTCAATCTCCATATGCTGCAGCAAAGTTAATGGCCTACTGGTGCACCGTTAATTACCGTGATGGATACGGAATGCATGCCACCAATGGAATTCTCTTTAATCATGAATCTCCACGTCGCGGTGAAACATTTGTAACTCGTAAAATTACTCGCGCAGTTGCCACCATTAAAGCTGGCAAGCAAGACAAGCTATTTCTTGGAAACCTTGACGCAGTACGCGACTGGGGTTTTGCAAAAGAGTATGTCGAATCAATGTGGCTGATGCTCCAACAAGATAAGCCCGATGATTACGTAGTTGCAACCGGTGTCGGAGCAACGGTAAGAGACTTTGCAGAGGCAGCGTTTTCACGTGCTGGTCTTAATTGGCAAGATCATGTTGAGACAGATAAGAAATATATTCGTCCAACAGAGGTAGATGCGCTGATCGGCGATCCATCAAAGGCCTTTAACGCATTTGGATGGAAGGCCACAACTCACTGGAAAGAGCTAGCTGAGTTGATGGTTGATGCAGATATCGCGGCTCTTAAATAAGAGTTACTAGCGATACTTCTGGCGGACTTGCTACCCGGATGCGGGCGAAGGGACTTGTTCCCATTCCAGCAGAGACATGTAGATAAGGCTCGTCACCAAATTTAGTTAAGCCACGTGCACGCCAATTTGGTAGATCACAATTTGTTGTTAGTGCGCGTGATCCACCAATCCACGGCAATCGTACTTGGCCACCGTGTGTGTGGCCGGCAAATATTGCATCGAGTTGATCATCTGACATTCCTTTAAGGATTCGCAAATAAGGTGCATGTGTCACTCCAATTGCAATGTCACACTCTGCTGGAGCACCGGCGACAAGTGAGTAATCATCAAATTCAAGGTGGGCATCATCGGTGCCACGCGCTTCGATCGTGGTGTCGTTAATTGTGATCATGGATCTGTGGTGATTGAGATTTTTCCATCCACGAGCTTGCAGTGCTTTATCTAACTCTGGCCATGGTAAATCTTCGCCGTGAATGCGTTTTCCGTGATCGGCTAATAAATACTTTAAAGGATTCTTTGGTTTAGGTGCGTAGTAATCATTGGAGCCAAAGACAAAGAGCCCGGGTGTATCCAGAAGTGGGTCGAGTGCATCCAGAGTTGTTGGCACTGCATCCATATGCGCAAGAAAGTCACCAGTACTGATGACAAGGTCGGGTTTGAGATCGATTAAAGATTTAAGATCGGCAATCTCACTTTTGCGGGCAGGGGTCAGGTGCAGATCCGAGAAATGAAGGATGCGGATTGGTGCATGGCCCTTAGGCAGGATTGGTATCTGCGCTTGGCGAAGTACGTAACTCATGATTATCGAAGGATACTGTGGCATGAGAAGATAGACTTGATCAATCCAAAGAATTGGAGCACCAAACTAGTGGGACTTAAAGAGAGACTTCGAAGCGACCTCACTGAGTCAATTCGTGCAAGCGACAAGTTGGTTTCTGGAACCATCCGCATGGTTTTAACGGCCATTACAAATGAAGAAGTCTCTGGCAAAGAATCACGCGTGCTCACTGATGATGAAATTATTACGGTTCTCTCTCGCGAAGCTAAAAAACGGCGCGAAGCATCAGAAGAATTTGCAAAGGCCGGTCGTGAAGATAAGGCGGCAGATGAAAAAGCAGAAGGTGGAGTTATTGCGAAATATCTGCCAGCACAACTTTCAGAAGATGATGTAAAGGCTTTGATCGCTGCTGCAATTGCAGCAACGGGTGCCGCCGGGCCAGCTGATATGGGCAAGGTAATGGGCGTTCTTAAGCCGCAAGTTGCAGGAAAAGCAGATGGTGGAATAGTTTCGTCATTGGTTAAAGCATCACTAGCAGCCCTAGTCGGAGGAAATTAATATGAAGTTCGAATACGCAACAGTGCCACTACTTTCACATGCAACTAAGCAGATTCTTGATGGATGGGGTTCAGATGGTTGGGAACTCGTTACTGTCATTCCAGCACCAGGTGGAGAACAACTTGTTGCTTACCTAAAGCGTGAGTTGAAGTAACAATGGCAACTGACGTTCGCGCCAAGTTAGCTGAAAAAGGTTTAGTACTTCCGATTGCAGCAAAGCCGGTAGCTGCATATGTACCTGCGGTACGTACTGGAAATATTGTCTTTACCGCTGGTCAACTACCTATGGTTGATGGAGCGATTGCGAAGACTGGAAAAGTTGGCAGCGACATTACAGTCGAAGAAGCCAAGTCCCTTGCTGAAATTTGTGCACTTAACGCACTAGCTGCAGTTGAACTTGTCGCACCAGTAGATTCAATTGTTAAAGTGGTACGAATAGTCTGTTATGTAAACGGTGCTGAGGGTTTTACCAACCAACCAGCCGTTGCTAACGGTGCCTCGGAACTCTTTATGCACATATGGGGAGATGCCGGAATTGCTGCTCGAAGCGCTCTTGGTGTTGCTGAGTTGCCACTGAATTCACCGGTTGAGGTTGAACTCACCGTTGAAGTTACTCCTGCTTAATCTCGTTTGAGGAGAGTTACTTACCGCGCTTACTGAGTCGCTCTAGATCGGTAATTAATACTGCGCGACCATCAAGGCGCAACCATCCGCGTCCAGCAAAATCAGCTAGCGCCTTATTTACGGTTTCGCGTGATGCACCAACTAATTGTGCGAGTTCTTCTTGCGTTAAATCATGATGTACAAAGAGACCTTCCGGGGTCTGCTTACCAAAGCGTTCACCGAGATCGATCAGCGCTTTCGCAACTCGACCGGGAACATCTGAAAAGACAAGATCGCCGACCGCTTCATTTGTGCGGCGCAGGCGCTGTGCCAAGCGAGATAAAAGTTGAAGTGAAACGTCAGGGTTGTCGCGCAGCCAAGGGATTAACTTGTCGTGGCCAAGTGAGAGCAGGCGGGCATCAGTAACAGCGGTGGCGGTAGAAGTGCGGGGACCTGGATCAAAGAGTGAAAGTTCGCCAAACATTTCACCTGGTCCCAGAATTGAGAGCAGATTTTCCCGGCCGTCACCACTTGAGGTGCCGAGCTTAAGTTTTCCTTCGACGATTACATATACATGTTCGCCGCTATCGCCTTCTTTGAAGAGGATTCCACCCTTAGAAATCTTTACCGAATCCATTGAGGCGCGCAATGAAAGCGCAGCAGCATCATCGAGCGCTGTAAAAAGTGGGGCCTTGCGTACGACTTCATCTTCGATAGACACGGGGGTAGTTTACTCGTATGAGCGCAGATCGCGAAACCCGAAAGAACGCTCAAGCAATCTATAGAAAACTCACAAAGAACTATCCCGAGATTTACTGTGCCCTTGATTTTGCGAACCCATTGCAATTAGTTATTGCGACTGTACTGTCAGCCCAGTGCACAGATAAACGGGTGAATTCAGTAACTCCTACGCTTTTTAAGGAGTATAAGAATGTTAAGGCTTATGTAAGAGCTCCGATTGAAGATATTGAAGAAATTATTTACCCGCTAGGTTTTTATCACAGCAAAGCCCGATATATAAAAGGGCTAACCCGAGACATCCTGGAAAATTTCGATGGTGAAGTCCCGGGGACACTCGAGGAACTGATAACCCTCCCGGGTGTTGGTCGCAAAACTGCAAATGTAGTTTTAGGATACGCATTTGGTATCCCTGGAATTACCGTTGATACTCACTTTGGTCGACTCTCACGTCGATTTAAGTGGTCTGATTCGAGCGATCCAATTAAGGTAGAGCGAGATGTAAGCCAGCTCATTCCGATGAAAGAGTGGACAGATTTATCGCAACGAATGATCTGGCATGGTCGACGGGTATGTCACTCACGTAAGCCGGCATGTGGAGCATGTACCTTGGCAAAAGTTTGTCCATCAGTTGGCATCGGCGAGATGGATCGCGAGAAGGCGGCGCTGTTAGTGAAGGTGGATGAGGATTTTCGATGAAGAAATTGCTTTTAGCACTACCGCTAGTTCTTCTAGTTGGATGCGGCCAGTCAACTACTGCACTTCCTAATGATGGAATCGTCGTTAACTGTGAAGATGTAGCCACCGTTACAACCAAGAGCGAAGTTGCACTTGTGCAATGTCTCGATGGGAGCAGAACGATCGACGCAAGTGCCATCAAGGGTCCGGTCTTACTTAATGTTTGGGGCTCTTGGTGTGCTCCATGTAAAGAAGAGATGCCCATATTTGTTGATTTTTACAATAAGCACTCAGAACGAGTTGATTTGTTAGGTATCAGCGTGGAAGAGGCAGATATTGAAGATGCCCGTAGCTTCGTGAAAAGGTACGGAGTTAAGTGGCCAAATTTTTATGATGCCAAAGGCACTACCCGCGGAACACTTGGCATGGGCGTCCCAATGACCTTATTTATCGATGAAAAGGGCGTTGTCGTCCATGAAAAAATAGGGGTAGTAAATAGTCTTAGCGAGTTAGAAGATTTAACGAGTAAGTACTTGGGGGTTGAGCTCTGATGGTTGCAGATGTAGTAATAGCGATCGTGGTCGCGTTTTCACTTTTTAGTGGCTACCGTCAAGGTTTTCTAAAATCTATCTTCTCAATAATTGGAAATATCGGCGGAGCAATCCTAGGTTTACTCCTTGCACTCAATTATATGAGTGACTGGTCTTTGGATGGAAAGAAGATCTCTATCGCACTCGCTTCAATTTTTATCGGAACTGCAATCGGAAAACTTTTGGCAACACTCGTTACTAAGGGACTTAAGGCAACAATTATTCGTGGCCCACTTGCATTCTTTGACCACATTGCTGGAGCTGCGATTTCAGTTGCACGAGCAGTAATAATTATCTTCTTAGTCGGAGCGGTCCTCACTTGGGCGCCATGGCAGGGCGGTAAAGATGCAATTAATGAGAGCTCGCTCTATCCAAAGATTGAAGAGAACTTACCTGGCGTAATCACTCAATTAAAAGAGATCGCGAAAGAGAAGTTAGAGAGTATTAATCTTCGCCCTTAGAAGTATTTAACCCCTCGGCAATTAGCTTCATCACATTGGGATCTGCCAGCGTAGTTGCATCACCAACGGCACGATTTTCGGCGACATCTTTAAGTAAACGTCGCATAATCTTTCCACTCCGAGTCTTTGGCAGTTCATTCACGACCATGATTTGGCGTGGACGTGCGATTGCTCCGATTTCTTTAGTGACATGTGCGCGTAGTTCTTTCACCAAATCATCACCGTTTGCGTGCTCGATTCCTGATCGCAAAATAACGAAGGCGACAATTCCTTGTCCAGTCATTGCATCGTGAGCACCAACAACTGCTGCTTCAGCTACTGCTTCATGTGAGACCAGCGCTGATTCCACTTCTGTTGTTGAAATTCGGTGGCCAGAAACGTTCATCACATCATCGACTCGACCTAGCAACCAGATTGCACCTTCGTTATCCAACTTTGCACCATCGCCGGCAAAGTAAATGCCATCAAAGCGGGACCAGTAATTTTCGCGGTATCGCTCATCTTCGCCCCATACTCCGCGCAACATCGACGGCCAAGGTTTATCAAGGATGAGAAAACCACCATGACCATTTGGAACTGGAGTTCCGCTGTCATCTACAACTTTAATACTGATGCCGGGTAGCGCCGCCATTGCAGAACCAGGCTTGGTACTTGTGACACCAGGCAGTGGAGAAATCATGATTGCGCCAGTCTCGGTCTGCCACCAGGTATCAACAATTGGACAACGATTGCCACCAATAACTTCGCGGTACCACATCCATGCCTCTGGATTAATTGGTTCACCAACTGAACCTAAGAGACGCAAGGTAGAGAGATCATGCGCCTTTGGAAATTCATCTCCCCATTTCATCCAGGTGCGGATAAGTGTTGGAGCGGTATACAAAATAGTTATGCCGTACTTTGCAATGATTTCAAACATTCGACCCTTATGTGGAGTGTCAGGTGTTCCTTCGTACATCACCTGAGTCGCACCGTTAATGAGTGGACCATAAACAACATACGAGTGTCCGGTAATCCAACCAATATCTGCGGTGCACCAATAGATATCACTCGCAGCTTTGAGATCAAAGACTGCCTTGTGAGTAAATGCTGCTTGCGTTAGGTACCCACCTGTTGTGTGGAAAATTCCCTTTGGCTTTGCAGTTGTTCCAGATGTATAGAGAATAAAGAGTGGGTGCTCAGCATCAAAGAATTCTGCAACGTGTTCTTCGCTTTGACGTCCAACAATCTCGTGCCACCAAATATCGCGTGCGCTATCCCAAGCAGTCTCCTGACCAGTGCGCTGCACTACTAATACCTTCTCAACGTTGGTTGCACCCTTAAGTGCTTCATCAACGGCGGGCTTAAGTGCAAATGCGCCACCTTTTCGAAATCCACCATCAGATGTGATTACAAGCTTTGCATCAGCATCTTGAATGCGGGAGAGAAGTGCCTCGGCTGAAAACCCACCAAAGACAACTGAGTGCGCTGCACCAATTCGAGCACAGGCCAACATTGCAACCGCTGCCTCTGGAATCATTGGCAAATAAATTGCCACGCGATCTCCGGCGCGCACTCCAATTTCAAGAAGTGCGTTGGCTGCTTTCTTTACATCAACTAAAAGATCCGCATATGTAATTGTTCGGGTATCTCCGGGTTCGCCTTCAAAGTGAAAAGCGACCCGATCTCCACGACCTTCAGTAACATGGCGATCTAACGCATTAACCGATGCATTTATTTTTCCGCCAACAAACCATTTCGCATATGGCACATTCCACTCCAAGACCTCAGACCATTTCTGATCCCAGGTGAGTTCTTCAGCGGCGCGCTCCCAAAAAGCTAAGCGGTCAGATTCGGCAATTTCGTAGATATCAGCCTTGGCATTTGCTTGAGCGGCAAAGGCGGCACTCGGTGGAAAGTGACGATTCTCCTGGCTGAGGTTTTCAATGGAATCGCCAGAACTATCAACAGGAGGAGTGGTCATAACGCTGCACATTACTCGCGCAATCTATTTTTGCCCACTCATTAATCAGACGGATTTAATGAAGATATAAAGGAGTAATAAATGTTGATGGCGTTCTTTGCAATTCTGCTTAAAATCTTGGCAAGCCCTGCCTTATTGGCTGGCTTGATCGCCTTTCTACAAAAGACCCTCCATCCCTAAATCTCTCTGATTTCATGAGGTGGGCTGGCCAGTAAGGCTAGGTAAGAGGGAAAATCGCCATCTGGCCGCAGGTCTCGTGCCTGTGATCGCATGGCGATTTTTCATACCCCGAGGTAAGTGGTTGGATTAGCCGTAAGCCCGAAGTCGACCCAATGACGCGCTCGGCGAAGGATTACAGCCCGTACATATTTACTGCGCGCACCGAGCAACCAAGTGGAGTCCCGATGCCAATTGCAACCCCTGAAATTTACGGTCAGATGCTTGATCGCGCCAAAGCCGGCGCATTCGCATATCCGGCCATCAACGTCTCTTCTTCCCAGACCCTGATCGCCGCACTTCGTGGTTTCGCCGAAGCGCAGTCAGATGGAATCATTCAATTTTCGTGGGGTGGCGCTGAGTACGCATCAGGATCCACCGTAAAGAACATGGTCGATGGCGCAGTTGCGCTGGCCGAATTCGCACACGTTGTCGCAAAGAATTACAACGTCAACATTGGTATTCATACCGATCACTGTCCAGCAGAAAAGCTCGATGGTTATATGCGTCCACTTCTTGAAATTGGCGCACAGCGAATTAAAGATGGCAAAGCACCACTGTTCAACTCACACATGTGGGATGGATCAGCTGTTGATATGACCGAAAATATGAAGATCGCAAAGGAACTTCTTGCCAAGTCTGTCGCTGCTCGCATTGTTCTTGAAATTGAAATTGGCGTTGTCGGTGGCGAAGAAGATGGTGTTGAAGCAAAGCATGATGCGAAGTTGTACTCAACTCCAGAAGATGCACTAATGACTCTTGAAACACTTGGCAACGATTCAGCAGCGCGTTATATGGTCGCCGCTACCTTCGGAAACGTGCACGGCGTATACAAGCCAGGCAACGTAGTACTGCAACCAAAGATTTTGCACACTCTGCAAGAGGCAGTATCAGCAAAGCTTGGACTCCCAGCAGGCAGCAAGCCAATGGACCTTGTATTCCACGGTGGCTCTGGCTCATTGCTTTCAGAGATCCGCGAGTCACTTGATTACGGTGTAATCAAGATGAATATCGATACTGACACGCAATATGCATTTACCCGCCCAGTAGTTGAGCACATGTTTAAAAACTATGACGGCGTCCTCAAAATTGACGGCGAAGTTGGAAACAAGAAGCAATACGATCCGCGTGCATGGGGTAAAGCCGCTGAAGCCGGAATGGCTGCGCGCATTGTCGCTGCATGTGAAGATCTTCGATCAACAGGTACATCACTTCTCAAGTAGATTTAAGTAAGTTCTGGCCACGACTAAGAAATAGAAAGGTTTTACCATATGCCTGCATTAGTTCTGCTCGGTGCTCAATGGGGCGATGAAGGCAAAGGTAAAGCCACCGACATTCTTGGTGATCGCGTTGATTATGTTGTTCGCTATCAAGGCGGCAATAACGCAGGTCATACAGTTGTTATCGGTGATCAGAAGTACGCACTGCACCTACTGCCATCTGGAATTCTCTCTCCGAATGTTGTGCCGGTAATCGGTAACGGCGTTGTGATTGATCCAAGTATTCTACTGCAAGAGATCAAAGGACTTACAGAGCGCGGAATCGATTGCTCTAAATTAGTAATCTCCACCAATGCGCACCTAATTACGCCATATCACCGCACCATCGATAAGGTGACAGAGCGTTTCTTAGGTAAATCAAAGATCGGAACAACTGGGCGTGGAATTGGGCCGGCATATGCTGACAAAATTAACCGGATCGGAATTCGCGTTCAAGATCTCTTCGATCCATCTATTCTTCGCCAGAAGTTAGAGGCAGCGCTTAAAGATAAGAATCAGATTTTAATTAAAGTCTTTAATCGCAAGAATATTGAAGTTGATGAAGTCCTTGCTGAGTACCTTGAATATGCAGAGATTCTTCGTCCATACGTTGCAGACACTGTCTTATTGCTCGATCAGGCACTTAAAGCCGGTAAGCGCGTTCTGCTCGAAGGATCACAAGGAACGCTGCTCGATGTTGATCATGGCACATATCCATATGTAACATCATCGAATCCAACTGCAGGCGGTGCATGTACTGGCTCTGGAATTGGGCCAACACAGATCAGTCGCGTCATTGGAATTATTAAGGCATACACAACCCGCGTTGGTTCAGGTCCATTTCCTACCGAACTCTTCGATGAAGATGGCGAGAAATTACGCACTATCGGTGGCGAGATTGGTGTAACAACTGGCCGTGCCCGTCGATGTGGTTGGTATGACGCACCGATTGCTCGCTATGCAGTTCGCGTAAATGGACTTACAGATTTCTTCTTAACTAAATTGGATGTGCTCACCGGTTGGGAGAAAATTCCTGTCTGCGTCGCCTATGAAATTGATGGCAAGCGAGTGGAAGAACTTCCATCATCGCAATCAGATTTCCACCACGCAAAACCAATCTATGAATATCTACCAGGGTGGAGTGAAGATATTTGCGCAGCTCGCACTCTGAGTGATCTGCCAAAGAATGCTCAGGCATATGTGGCCTTCCTTGAGAAAATTTCTGGTGCGCCGATGAGCGCTATCGGGGTCGGGCCCGGCCGAGATCAGACAATTGTCATAAAGGATTTCATCTAAACCATGAAAATCCTCCTAGTCGGAAGCGGCGGTCGTGAACACGCGCTAGCACTAGGACTCAAAGCAGATAAAAAATGTACTCAGTTATTTGTTGCACCCGGTAATCCTGGTATCGCAGAGATCGCTTTAACGTATGCCTTAGATATCACTGACAATAAAGCAATCGTGGCACTAGCTAAAGAGCTCGAAGTTGAACTCGTTGTTATAGGTCCAGAGATTCCACTGGTTAATGGCGCAGCCGATGCGCTACGAGCAGTTGGTATCCCCGTCTTTGGACCATCAAAGGCTGCTGCAGCGCTAGAGGGTTCTAAAGATTTTGCCAAAGGCGTGATGCGTGATGCTGGTGTTCCAACTGCAAGAAGTTTTACCTGCGCTACTCAAAGCGAGATTGAAAAAGCACTCGATGAATTTGGCGCCCCTTATGTAGTAAAAGAAGATGGTCTTGCCGCTGGCAAAGGAGTTGTTGTCACAGACGATCGAGCAGCAGCGCTAGCACATGCACTTTCTTGCACCCGAATTGTGATTGAAGAATTTCTCGCCGGTCCCGAGATTTCACTCTTTGGAATTAGCGATGGCCGAAATATTTTAGCGATGGAACCTGCGCAAGATTTCAAACGTGTGCACGATAATAATCAGGGACCAAATACAGGCGGTATGGGTGCATATTCACCGCTGCACTGGGCCCCAGCAGATATCGTCGAGCAGACTTATGCAAAAGTATTGGCACCAGTAATCGCTGAGATGGCTGCGCGCGGTACACCTTTTGTTGGTCTCTTATACGCTGGCTTAGTTCTCACCAATAATGGGTTGAAGGTAATCGAATTTAATGCCCGCTTCGGTGATCCAGAGACACAAGTTCTCATTCCAAGGTTGATTACACCGTTGGCGGATCTTTTATTTAAAGCTGCTACCGATTCACTCGATGACACTGTTTTGCATTGGAGCAGCGAGAGCGCGGTCACTGTTGTATTAGCAGCTCATGGGTATCCGGGAATTCCAGATCTCGGTGGCGTTATCTCACTGGGATCAGATAGCCAATCCAGCAGCGTCTTTCAAGCCGGAACATCCCAGAAAGATGGAGCCCTTGTTTCAAGTGGTGGGCGAGTTCTTGCAGTCACCGGAATCGGCTCGGATCTTGCATCTGCCCGGTTAAACGCCTATCGAAAAATCTCAACTATTGAACTCGAAGGCTCTTTCTATCGCACTGATATTGCGCTGGAAGCGTCGCTGGCCCAGGTAGAGAACTAAGTAAGGGAGAATATACCAGTGAGCGTATTAGCTAACCGTTATGCATCAAGTGAGATGCGTGCAATTTTTGCGCCGGAAGAGAAAATTATTGCTGAACGCAAGTTATGGATTGCAATCGCACGCGCTCAATCAAAACTTGGCCACCCAATCTCTCCATCCGAAATAAAAGATTACGAGAAAGTTATTTCGCAAGTAGATTTGGCATCAATTGATGCGCGGGAAAAGGCTACTCGCCATGATGTAAAGGCTCGGATTGAAGAATTCAATGGCCTAGCCGGCCACGAAATTATCCACGCCGGTATGACTAGCCGAGATCTCACTGAAAATATTGAAGCGCTACAAATTAAAAATGGTTTAGATCTTGTGCGCGATAAAGTTATTGCGGTACTCGCTGCTTTAGCTACGAAAGCAACTGTGTATCAGGATCAAGTGATTGCAGGGCGATCACATAATGTGCCAGCGCAGATCACAACCCTTGGAAAGCGATTTGCTAGCGCGGCCGAAGAACTGCTCTTTGCATACGAACGGTTAGTGGCGTTGCAAGAGCGATACCCAATGCGTGGAATTAAAGGTCCAGTCGGTACTGCACAAGATTCAATCGATCTCCTTGGTTCATCACAAGCTCACTACGATCTAGAAAGTGCAATCGCCACCGAATTAGGTTTTGCGCGGGTACTAGATTCTACAGGTCAGGTTTATCCGCGTTCATTTGATTACGATGTTCTGACAACACTTGTACAACTCGCTGCCGCTCCATCATCGCTTGCAACATCGATTCGCTTGATGGCCGGAGCCGAACTCGTTACTGAGGGTTTTAAAGAAGGCCAAGTTGGGTCATCGGCCATGCCACATAAGATGAATACTCGTTCCTGCGAACGCATCAATGGCCTCACCGTAATCTTGCGCGGATATTCCTCGATGGTGGGCGAACTTGCCGGCAATCAATGGAATGAAGGCGATGTTTCCTGCAGCGTTGTTCGTCGAGTCGCAATTGCAGATGCCTTCTATGCGATGGATGGATTGCTGGAAACAACTCTGACTGTACTTAATGAATTCGGTGCATTCCCAGCAGTAATCGCGGCCGAACTCGATCGCTACCTACCGTTTTTAGCAACCACCAAGATTTTAATGGCAGCTGTTAAAGCCGGCGTTGGTCGCGAAGTTGCACACGAAGTTATTAAAGAACATGCTGTGAAAGCAGCACTTGCGATGCGCGCTGGAAATCCAAATACACTGCTTGAGGCACTTGCCGCAGATGCCCGAATTCCACTGGATCAGAGTGCACTTGCTGCACTGATTAGCGCACCACTTGAATTTACGGGCGATGCTCGCCAACACATTGCACGAGTTGTAAGTCGCATCGAAGCAATTACATCCGCGCATCCTGCCGCAGCGCAGTACAAACCCGGCTCTATTCGGTGAGCGGCTTCGGCCTCGCTGGTCCACCACCAGCCCCACAGGTCACAGGGTGGACTCACCTGCGCACTGGAAAAGTTCGCGACCTTTACACCAACGATGCTAATCAGATTTTGCTCGTTGCATCTGATCGAATTAGCGCATTCGATTGGGTATTACCGACTCAGATTCCAGATAAAGGCGCAATTCTTACCCAGCTCTCACTCTTTTGGTTTGAACTTTTGCAAGATATTATTCCCAATCACTTCATTAGCGATGAAGTCCCAAGCGAAGTTCAAGATCGCGCTGTGATTGTGATGCCACTGACTATGTTTGAAATTGAATGTGTTGCACGCGGATATCTGACCGGTAGTGGCCTTAAGGAATATCAAGTTGATCAGAAAGTCTGTGGCATGAGCCTGCCTGATGGGTTAGTCGATGGTTCGAAGTTACCAGAACCTATCTTTACTCCTGCCACCAAGGCAGCCATTGGTGATCACGATATTAATATTGATTTTGCATCAGCTGCTGAGATTGTTGGCGGAGATATTGCGGATGCACTTCGAAGCCACACACTTAAGTTATATGCCACCGCTGCAGACTTCGCACAGTCTCGCGGAATCATCTTGGCTGATACTAAATTCGAATTTGGCCACGATGCATCAGGACAGATTATTTTGGGTGATGAAGCGCTCACTCCAGATTCATCTAGGTTTTGGGATGCAAATCACTCGACATCTTCATTTGATAAACAATTCGTGCGAGATTATTTGACAACATGCGGTTGGGATAAGCAGAGCCCGCCACCAGAATTGCCGGCAGAGATCGTCGAGAAAACTGCGCAGCGATATCACGAAGCATTTTTCCGAATCACCGGCAGCAAGTTCTAAGGGGAAATCACATGGCCATCATCGTCGTAGAAGTAATGCTCAAGCCAGAAATTTTGGACCCACAAGGTGTTGCCGTCGGTGCTGCGCTACCCCGTCTTGGGTTTAGCTTTGCTAAAAGTGTTCGTCAAGGAAAGCGCTTTGAGATTGAAGTTGAAGGTACGCCAACTCAAGCCCAATTAGCTGAGATTGAAAAAGTGGCAGCCACACTGCTTGCCAACCCAGTTATTGAAACTTATGTAGTGCGAGTGCAAGCATGAAAATTGGCGTCATCACCTTCCCTGGAACTCTCGATGATCGTGATGCAATCCGCGCTGCAAAGGCGGGCGGTTCGACTGCAATCTCACTCTGGCACGATGATGCTGATTTAAAAGGAGTAGATGCGGTTATTCTGCCGGGCGGTTTTTCTTACGGTGATTATCTGCGCTGCGGTGCGATTTCACGCTTTGCGCCAGTGATGGAGAAAGTTATAGATGCAGCAAATGGTGGAATGCCACTACTTGGAATTTGTAATGGTTTTCAGGTTCTCTGCGAAGCGCACTTGTTACCAGGAGCGCTGACTCGAAATAAAGATCTCCACTTCTTATGTCGCGATCAAACACTCACAATCGAAAATAGTAAGACTGCCTGGACATCGTCATATAGCCAAGGTCAAGAGATTGTGATTCCACTAAAAAATGGCGAAGGCTCTTTTCAATGTGATGATGAAACCCTTGCCTTACTTGAAGGTGAAGCCAGAATTGTGGCTCGATATGTTGGTGAGAATCCAAATGGTTCACGTAATCTGATTGCTGGCATTACCAACGAGCGCGGAAATATTGTGGGCCTGATGCCACACCCAGAACATGCGATTGAAACTTTAACTGGACCTTCTGCTGATGGTCTTGGATTCTTTACCTCAATCTTGAACGCGATGGTGAAGTAGATGGCACTCGATACAGTTGGGATTGCCACCGCAAATCCAGATACCACCCAACCTTTCGCCGAACTTGGTCTGAAAGCTGATGAGTATGCCCGGATCAAAGAAATTCTTGGACGTCGCCCGACATCATCAGAGTTAGCGATGTATTCAGTGATGTGGTCAGAGCACTGTTCTTATAAATCTTCAAAGGTGCACCTCAAGCAATTTGGCGAAAAGGCAGTCAAGAGCGATGCGCTATTAGTCGGCATCGGTGAAAATGCTGGAGTCGTAGATGTCGGTCAGGGATATGCCGTCACATTTAAAATTGAATCTCATAACCACCCATCATTTATCGAGCCTTATCAAGGCGCTGCAACCGGTGTCGGTGGAATCGTGCGCGATATCTTGACGATGGGTGCACGTCCAATTGCGATTATGGATCCACTGAGATTTGGCCCAGCCGATGCAGCCGATACACGTCGCGTACTTCCAGGAATCATCGCCGGTGTTGGTGGATATGGAAACTGTTTAGGTCTTCCAAATATCGGTGGCGAAGTTGTCTTTGATCAGACATATCTTGGAAATCCACTTGTGAATGCACTCTGCATCGGTGTGATGAAACATAGCGATATTAAATTAGCAAAGGCAGCTGGGGCTGGAAATTTAGTTGTGCTCTACGGTGCTAAAACTGGTGGCGATGGAATCGGTGGAGTATCAGTGCTTGCATCCGAGACATTTGAATCAACTGGTCCAGCAAAGCGGCCAGCAGTACAGGTGGGCGACCCATTTGTGGAGAAGGTTTTAATCGAGTGCTCACTTGAAATCTTTGCCGAAGATTTAGTTGTTGGTATTCAAGATCTTGGCGGCGCTGGCCTTTCCTGCGCCACAAGTGAGCTGGCATCAGGTGGCAGCGGCGGCATGAAGGTCGAACTCGATCGAGTTCCACTTCGTGATGCCACCTTGTCACCAGAAGAAATCTTGATGTCAGAGTCACAAGAACGCATGTGCGCGATCGTTGAACCAAGCAAGATTGATCGTTTCTTAGAGATCTGCAAAAAATGGGATGTCACAGTCACAGTAATCGGTGAAGTTACCGGTGGCGATCGCCTGCACATCACTTGGCATGGTGAGCTCATTGTTGATGTGCCACCGCGCACCGTCGCACATGATGGCCCGGTTTACTCACGCCCGCTGGCACAACCGGCATATATCGACATCGTCAATGCCCAGAAAATTACGCCACCCATCCCGCAAAGTGATGTCGAGATTATTGCTGCCGTATTGAAGATGGCGGCGACACCAAATCTGGCTGATAAAAGTTGGGTGACAAATCAATACGATCGATATGTACAGGGCAACACTGTGCAATCACAACCAGATGATTCTGGCATGGTTCGTATCGATGAAAAAACTCATCTTGGTGTTGCAGTCGCAACTGATGCAAATGCCAACTGGTCTTATTTAAATCCATACGAAGGTGCGAAGTTAGCACTTGCTGAAGCGGCTAGAAATATTGCAACCGCTGGTGCCACGCCACTTGCCGTCACTAACTGTCTTAACTTTGGTTCACCCGAAGATCCCGGAGTGATGTGGCAATTCGCTGAGAGTGTTCGCGGATTAGCAGATGGCGCACTTGAGATGGGGCTACCGATTACCGGTGGAAATGTTTCGTTCTATAACCAAACCGGTGAAGTCGCAATCTTGCCAACACCGGTCATCGGTGTACTCGGCACAATTGATGATGTTCGAACACGAACACCAATGAGTTTTGATCGCGCTGGTCTTGATCTCTATCTACTTGGTGCAACTGATGAGAATTTCTCTGGCAGCGAATGGGCTTATCTACACGATATGCGCGGGGGACAAGCACCAATTGCTGATTTAGCGCGCGAAATGCGATTGATCGATCTACTGGTCAAAGGTCGCAGTGAGCAGATTTTCACCGCAGCCCACGATCTAAGCCAAGGTGGACTCACCGCTAGCCTGACCGAGATGGTCTTGCGACACAATGTTGGCGCCGCGGTTCAGATTGAAAACGCTGGAGTGAGCCTTCTTGTTGAAACACCAGGACGGGTACTCATCGCAATTGATCCTGCAAAGACCGATGCACTTACTGCCGCCGCAAAAGCTGCAAATATTCCACTGCAGAAAATCGGTGTCACCGGTGGATCGGTACTACAAATCAATGGCGCAGTAATTCCATTAGATCAATTACGAACCGCCCATACAAATACCTTCGCGAAATTGTTTGGATAGAGATGGCGCGTGATCAGCAGGTTCTCGAGCGAGTAAAGGCAACCCTTGCTGATCTTTCATCACGATATCCAGGACGGGCTATTGAAGTTCGAATTCCACCATATGCTGCAACGCAATGTGGAGAAGGCCCAACGCACTCACGTGGCACACCACCAAATGTGATTGAGATGAGTGCAAGTACTTGGCTTGATCTGGCAGATGGTGTGCGCACTTGGTCGCAAGCGATGGAATCTGGTGAGATAAAAGCATCGGGTGCACGTGCAGATCTCTCCGCAATCCTGCCACTGAATCGAGAAAAATCATGAGTCGCCGCCCTGATGGATTACTCAATCACAACTACCCCGGTGAAGATAAAGGGCCACAAGATGCATGTGGTGTCTTTGGTGTCTGGGCACCCGATGAAGAAGTTGCGAAGTTAACTTTCTACGGACTCTACGCGCTGCAACATCGAGGAACCGAATCTGCTGGAATCGCAACATCAGATGGCAAACGGATTGTGATCTTTAAAGATATGGGCCTTGTTTCACAAGTCTTTACTGAATCAGATTTAGCGACCTTGCCTGGCAATCTCGCAATTGGTCACACCAGATACAGCACTACTGGTTCAAGCACTTGGGTTAATGCCCAGCCAACTCTGCGACCAACTAAGTACGGCACACTGGCTTTAGGACATAATGGAAATTTGACCAACACCGGCGAACTTGCCCAGATGGTGGCAGCCCTCGAACCACCAGCGAAAAATGATAGTGGCGCAACAACTGATACTGAAATTATGACAGCGTTAATTGGTCTACAGAGCGAAGAGAACGTTGAAGCAAGCGCACTGGCTGTATTGCCACTTCTTGAAGGTGCGTTCTCCATTGTCTTTATGGATGAACACACACTCTATGCCGCTCGCGATCGACATGGCGTGCGACCACTTGTAATTGGAAAGTTAGAGCGAGGTTGGGTTGTCGCATCTGAATCTGCAGCGTTAGATATTGTTGGCGCAGCATTTGTCCGAGAAGTTAGCCCTGGTGAATTTCTTGCAATCGATGCAGATGGAATTCGTTCGACCGTGTGGGCAACGCCAGAACCTAAAGGCTGCATCTTTGAATATGTTTATTTAGCAAGACCAGATACATCGATTGCGGGCCAGAGCGTGCATGCAACTCGTGTCCGTATCGGAAAAAAGTTGGCGATTGAAGCACCTGTTGTGGCAGACCTTGTTATTCCAGTACCTGAGTCAGGTACTCCAGCAGCGATTGGCTTTGCTCAAGAATCTGGGATTCCGTACGGACTAGGGTTGGTAAAGAATTCATATGTTGGCCGAACATTTATTCAACCATCACAGACAATTCGCCAGCTCGGGATTCGACTTAAGTTAAATCCATTACGTGAAATTATCGAGGGTAAGAAGATTGTGGTCGTCGATGATTCGATCGTGCGTGGTAATACTCAGCGCGCCATCGTTCGCATGTTGCGCGAGGCCGGTGCGCTAGAAATTCACGTGCGGATCTCAAGCCCACCTGTGAAGTGGCCTTGCTTCTACGGAATCGATTTTGCTACTCGAGCCGAACTTATTGCCAGCGGTCTTGAAGTCGAAGAGATTCGTAGATCTATTGGCGCAGATTCACTCGGATACGTCAGCGCTGAAGGGTTGATTGAAGCCACCCATGTCTCAGCAGATAAACTCTGCACTGCTTGTTTTACAGGCGTTTATCCGATCGCAATCCCCACTGATTTGTCAGAGGGAAAGTTGCGCTTAGAGATTTTGGATCAGAACCCATGAGCACATATAAAGATGCAGGCGTTGATATCGACGCTGGTGATCTAGCTGTCGAATTAATGAAGGCATCGATTGCTAAGGCATCTCGCCCAGAGGTAATGGGTGGCATCGGTGGATTTGCCGGGCTCTTCGATGCCAGTGCACTGAAGTCGATGAAGCAGCCACTACTTGCAACATCAACTGATGGCGTTGGTACCAAGACCGAGATTGCACGCATCTTAGGAAAGTACGACACGATCGGTGAAGATTTAGTTGCGATGGTAGTCGATGACTTAGTTGTCTGCGGTGCCGAACCTCTTTTCATGACAGATTACATTGCAGTCGGGAAGGTAATTCCAGAACGGATTGCCGCAATCGTTGCCGGTATCGCACGTGGTTGTCAGAAAGCTGGCACCGCACTTGTCGGTGGTGAGACTGCCGAACACCCAGGAATTCTCGGTGAAGATGAGTTTGATATTGCAGGTGCCGCAACTGGCGTAGTCGATGCGCATCTGCAGTTAAGTGCAGACCGAGTAAAAGCCGGTGATGTATTAATCGCAATGCCATCATCTGGAATCCACGCAAATGGTTTTTCACTAGTGCGCCA
The DNA here is from genome assembly GCA_041687825.1 of Candidatus Planktophila sp. Classification (GTDB taxonomy): domain Bacteria; phylum Actinomycetota; class Actinomycetes; order Nanopelagicales; family Nanopelagicaceae; genus Planktophila. The sequence continues at coordinate 9,142 of JBDNJI010000021.1, read as the reverse complement.
TATCATCGCAACCCATAAAATTGATCTCACCCGCCATGTCGCAGAGTTCGGCAAGAGCGCTGGCGAAGTGTTAATTACCCCGACTGAAATTTACGCACTTGATTGTCTGGCACTCATTCGCGTTTTGAAAGAAAACCTTCGTACTTTTTCACACATCACTGGCGGCGGACTTGCAGATAACACGGCTCGCGTGATTCCAGCAGGGCTCCATGCAATTTATGATCGCTCGACCTGGTCGCTGCCGATCGAAATGTCATACCTGGCCAAGATTGCCAACGTCGAACAACCCGATCTCGAGCGCACTTGGAATGCCGGAATCGGAATGGTCGCCATCGTCGACCCAGCCGTCGCCGACCTCACAATTGCCTCATTGGCAGCCCGCGGAATGGCCGCATGGGTGGCAGGAGCGGTCGAAAAGTCAGCTCTGACTGGCCAACCAGGCTCATCCACTTTGGCGGGTAGCTACAAGTCAGGCTAAAGTGCTCTCTATCAGCGAAGATCTCAGCGAAGATATTGGTAAGGAGGCCCCCCATGGGACGTGGCCGTGCAAAAGCTAAGCAGACCAAAGTTGCGCGTGATTTGAAGTACAACTCGCAAGAGATGGATCTAGATCGTCTCACCAAAGAACTCCATGGTGATGCGCCAACTGATTCAAACCGTGAAGACGAGGATCCCTTTGCTGAAGGTAATTACACTCCTCGTGCTTAATGGGTGCAGTGCAACTCAACGAATAATTTGATGCAACCAACACCTTACATCGCATCACTGCGAGTCTTTGAACCACTCGAAGCATTTGATCCGGTCGATCGTCTGCGTTGGCAAGCGTTGCCGCTCAATGAAGATTCTCGCGATGAAGAACAACGTCTTGCGCTACAACGAATTATTTTTCCGCAGCCACCCAATGCTCGCCCTGATGGCGCACATATTTTAGAAATTGATGGCGCTCGCTATATCTGCCCGTGGTCGACTGCGACTAGATGTTGGGCAGCGCTAGAAACTTTTAAGGCAGATACCATCGCACCGCTTGCAGCGCTCTTTGTCTCACCAGCCCTGGAAGAAGTTATTACAAGCGGCAGGGATTTTTCAGAAGAACGAGTTCCACATATCTTGAGTGAGAACTGGATTATTCCACCACGATGGTTTTCAATCTTTGCGCCAACTGATCGTGAAATCGGTACCGATAAAAATGGTGCTTACTCAAAGGCACGCACCACAATTGCACTTGCAAAGGCGCGCACTCGCACTGCACACGAAACAGTGGTCGGAGCATTTGGAGTTGGTCCAGTTGAAGAAGAGATTGAGAACTTACTTGAGTGGTTAGAAATTTTTCATCCAGAATCTTTAGTCGAACTCGATTACGGCGGACTGGCTGGATATCTCAACCACGCACTTATTAGCCAAGGTGAATCAGGGCTGGAAGCAGATACATCAATTGAAGATGTGCTGTTCTCACTCGATGGGCTTGCTAAGGGTGATGGCGCAGTTGCTGGACGCGGATATGAGCGACTGGTCACTCGCTGGCGTACTGTGCAAGCGGTCGAAGCAAACTTTTAAGCTCTCTTGCAAACGTCGCCGTAAGCGGGAATACTTCGCGACATTGCGGGGCAAATCGGACATCGAAGCACTGTGCGCTATTAATTAAGTAAGGAGAAGCCAGCTATGAATCGCATTCCAGAAGCTGAAATTCTCCTTACACCACGAGAAGTCGCAGACTTATTTGGTGTTGATCCTAAGACTGTCACACGATGGGCAAAGGCTGGAAAACTCTCCGCGATTCGAACTCTCGGTGGACACCGTCGGTATCGCAAATCAGAAGTTGATGATCTTCGAGCAAATTACTTTAAGAGCGAATAGGTTTTACCGGATACATTCTCATGAGCGAATTTTCTTTAAGTAGGTACCTCATTCTTGGTGCACTCACCTTTATCTTTGTTGGTCTACTGACACCAATCATGCGCAAGGTCGCAATCAGCGTTGGCGCAGTTGATGCCCCGAATCTGGAACGTAAAGTACAGAAAGAACCGATCCCATATTTGGGCGGAGTCGCAATCGCAATCGGAGTTGTTGTAGCTTCTTATGGTGCGCTGCTTGTTAAAGATTTCACAATGGAGAATTTCCGTCTGGCAAGTTTTGTATTAGTACCGGCAATCGTAATTTCGATTATGGGTCTGATCGATGATCTCAAGGGGATGCAACCATGGCCCAGACTTATGGCACAGACATTTACTGGAATTGTGGTCGCTGTTATTTTGACCGCCACCGACACCATGGGTGTGGCCTTTGGTAGCACTGCACTTAATTACATAATCTCGGTAATTTGGATTGTCGGCGTCTGTAACTCAATTAACTTCTTCGATAACCACGATGGTGGCGCCGCCGGCACAGTCGCAGTGATCTCAATCTTCCTATTCTTCATCGCCTTTGATCGGCAGCAGATTTTGGTCAGCGCGCTTGCGATTGTGACTGCTGGTGCTACTGCCGGTTTCCTCTTGTGGAATCGCACCCCAGCCAAGATTTATATGGGAGATGCCGGCGCACTTTTCTTAGGAATTATCATCTCAGTACTCACTATTCGCTTAAGTCCAGGGATCATTCCGCAAGAGAAATCATTTGCGATCCCAGCACTTTTAATGGCGACCCCAATTCTGGATACAACAGTTGCGGTGATCTCACGGTTACATCGCGGTATTTCACCTTTTCAGGGTGGGCGTGATCATTTATCGCATCGATTGATGCGAGTAGGGCTCTCACGTAAAGTCACTGCAATTGCGCTCTGGGCCTTGGCCGCCTTCTTCGGCGCACTCGCACTGTCCGTCTACACCTGGCCGGATACTCTGGGCTGGCAACTCATTATCTTTGCAAGTATCGCGTGGGCAGCGATGTTGGTCGCATTCTTAAGAATTCCATCTGAGGGGTAGACTGATCAGATGGCTAACAACGAAAAACCAGTAGATGATGTAAAGGCCAGAATGGCAGCAGCACTTGAGGCTAAGAAAAATAAGCACTCAGGTCCACAATCAGCTGGTGGAACAAGTGGCGGTTCAAAGATTCGCGGCGGACAACGCAGCGGCGGTGCACCACAAGTTCAGCGCAAAGCAGGACCATCTGGTTCTGGCTCTGCTGGCTAATTTGCTTGCATACTTAAAGCAATAATCTAAGTAAGAACTAAACGTGGCTCGGGACAGGATCGAACTGTCGACCTCACGATTTTCAGTCGCGCGCTCGTACCAACTGAGCTACCGAGCCAATATTTAATTTTTATATTCAGTTCTGTCGCCATACCCTTACAAATAAAAGTGTAAAGAAGAGAGTGTGTGGACACTCTCTTCTATACAAACCAGTTCAGATGTCTTGCGACATTGAACCAGCGACCCAGACGGGACTCGAACCCGCGACCTCCGCCGTGACAGGGCGGCGCGCTAACCAACTGCGCTACTGGGCCTTTCCAAGGAAGTACGAGCCTCGCGAATTTAATCGCACCCCGCTCATCTCCTTCTATCCTTGTGGGATAGACGGCAGCAGAGAACTTCCTACTTCTTCGTGCCCCCAACGGGATTCGAACCCGTGTTACCGCCGTGAAAGGGCGATGTCCTAGGCCCCTAGACGATGGGGACGTTGAGGCTGGCATATCGTACCCGTGAGTGAGGCTCGGAACAAAACGGGTTATTTACTCAGCAATAGCGCGATTTTCGCGCCTAGTCCGTAACGCCAAAAGTGATGATGTAACTAGGGCGGCGCCAGCAGCAAAGAGCCCGAGTGCAGATCCAAGTGAGCCACCCAAAGTTTCCGATACAAATTCACCAACGCCAACAGTTGTTGTAATTACAACAGCGAGCACCAACGGCCATGAATGAACGCGCAAATATAGCCAAGCACAAATCGCTGCAACAAAAATCATTGCTGGGTATGAGACCAACTGTTCGGTATCAAAGAATAATATTTGGGTAGCGATAAAAAGTGCACCGCCAGCAAAGAGGTACCCAAGAATCTCGTCTACAAATTTAAAGTAAGTCGCAGCTAACCATGCCGATCCTAAGATCAAGAAATAAATAGCTATCAAAATTGCGTAGTTCGATCCGTCATTAGTGAAATCTGAGATCGCTATAATTCCGGCAATAAAGATAAAACCAAACATGACGAAGTGGCCAACGAAAGATCTGACCAAGTAGTACCCAATTAGCGCAATTGTTGTACCGCCCAAGAAGGCAAGCGTCGGCGCCTCGTTCTGCGGATTCACAATTGCGATTGTGGCAGTGGTGCTTATCGCTGCAAATCCATAGAGCACACCAGATAAACGACCTTTAGCCTCGGTATCGCTACCAACATAGAGTCCGAGTGCAAAGAGCGCTATGGCGAGAAATCCGAAGACCAAGGTGCGCTGAACCTCTGTAAATGAATCCCATTGGCCCGCAGTAATAATTCCAATTGCGATTACTAAAAAAGCGCCACCGAGGTAGCCAGCGATTTCGGCAAGGATATTTTTCCGTGAACTTTCTACTTCAGGTGCGGTCGCAAAACGATCACGAACCAACTCGGCTTGATCGGCGCTTATCGAACCTTCACCAACAAGGTCTTCCAGCGACGATTCAAGCTTGCGAGTTGCTGACATTGTCATGCCAAGCTCCAACGAATTGTGATCGAGACAGTGAGATCTTGGCTACCAAGGTCAACCTCTGTACCAGCAGAGTCAGCTGCCTTTGCAATCCCCATGACAACTGGGAAAGAGATCGGACTTGAGTTTTCAACCAAGTATGTAATCTTGCCTAGTTTGATTCCAAGTAGAGATGCATACGATGCAGCTTTCTCTCTGGCTTGTGAAACTGCTTCGGCACGTGCTACAAGTGTTGCCTTTGTTGCATCAAGCACAAAGGGAGTGACGCTCTGAATTTGAACATCGTTGCCACCGGCGTTGACAATATCTTCAACCAAGACACCAGCAACATCTGCGCTACGAATCGTGACTAAGAAAGTCTGTGATGCGCGGTACCCACTAATAAGTGAGCCCTGTTCTTGGGTGTAGCTGTATTCAGGATAGACAGTGATGCTGGTTGTCTTTAAATCTTTCGCAGCAATTGCCTTGGCGCGGATTGCAGCACGCACTTTGGCCGCCGCAGCAGATGCACCAGCGAGTGCCTCTTTGCTGGTCGCACCGACGAATGTGACAGTGGCATTGAGTCGAACCGCATCAGGTGTGACTGAGACAGTTCCTTCAGCGTTAAGAGTGATGTATCGCGTAGGTGAATCTGTTGAAGTCGCTGCATTTGCAGGCAGTGCGTAGAAAGCACCAACGAGAGCGGCAATTACAGGAATTACGAGGAATTTCTTATTTAGTTTCATGTCTTTATTCTTTCACAACTTGATAACGATTATCTGTGTAGAACCTGATATAGATCTGTGTGACCTTCACTCATCTTCTCGAGTGAGAAATATCTACTCGCCCGTTCCTTGCCCGCACTACCCATGATTTCTCGAAGTACTGGGTCAATAGTCAGTTTCTCCAGCGCATCAGCTAACGCTAAAGCCTGCGGCGCAACAAGATATCCATTGCTCTCATGCACCACGATGTCAGCGATTGAACCCACTGCAGTAGCAACAATTGGTAGACCAGCTTGTGCTGCTTGAATAAGAGTCAGTGGAATACCTTCGTTATCGCTAGTTAATATCGCAATATCACTGGCAGCAAAGAGCGCCGCAATATCTTTGTGCCACCCCAAGAAAGTAATTGGCAACCCACGTGCAAGCGCATCTGCTTTAGTTGCGGCAAAGAGATCACCTTCACCAGCCACAATAAATTTCACACGAGGGTTACGCGATTTCATTTCAGCGGCAGTATCTAACAATCGATCAGGACGTTTAATTGTGGTCAGCCGCCCGACATATGCAATTGCAATATCTGTATCAGCAAGACCAAATGTTTGACGGGCAGCGCTACGTGATATTTTCGCCGGCGCCGCAAGGCCGGGATAGAAGACTCGATACTGAGAGGCCTTACCGATACCTGCCGCCAACAAATCATCTTTAACTTGATTACCCACCGCAATTAATACATCTGTGCGTTTAGCTAAGAATTTTTCAATTGCAATGACAAGTTTTACTTTCCAGCCACTAAAATATCCGTGCAACAGATGTCCATGAAAAGTGTGAACTCGCTTGGCACTTCGTCCAGCCAGGATTGCCGCCAAACGACCAAGCACTCCAGCTTTGGCGGTATGGGTATGAATAACATCAGGTGCAATTTTTTTAATCATCGCAACAAGTGCAAAGAAAGCTCGCCCATCAGCGACTAATGAGACAGATCGACCCAGACCACCAATACGCACAGCGGCGATATCGGTAGCAACCGTCTCTAGATAATCAGCCTCATCAACATCGCAATACCCAGTAATCAAGGTCTGTTCAACCAAGCCCTTATCGAGTGATCGCATGAGATCGGCGACGATGACAGCCGGGCCACCCACATTCATACGCGCAATAATCTGCACTACCTTTACCTTTTTAGTTGCCGGCTTTGCCATGTGGTTATCTTCTCGCAAAAAGAGGGATAATTGCGCACATGAGCGCCAGCCAATTTGTATCTCGTTGCACCGCAGATGCAATGGCCAACGCCGCCACCTCTCTATTACAAGGCCATCTCGTCGCCTTTCCCACCGAAACCGTTTATGGCCTCGGCGCCGATGCCAGCAATGAATCAGCCGTGGCCAAGATTTATAAAACAAAGGGCCGCCCAGCAGATCACCCACTGATTATTCATATCGCATCAATGGATGGCATTGGATATTGGGCCGATGAGATTCCTGATTACGCAATCGCATTGGCCCGCGCATTCTGGCCCGGGCCGATGACTTTGATACTTGAACGATCAGAGGTTGCAAAAGATTTTGTCACCGGCGGACAGCCAACCGTTGGGTTGCGCGTTCCCGACCAAGTTGTTGCACTCGCGCTATTAGAAAATGCGAAACGACAAGGCATTCAAGGAATCGCAGCACCGAGTGCAAATCGCTTCGGCCATGTTTCCCCAACAACGGCTGATGCAGTCCGCGAAGAACTCAGTGAATATCTCTCACCTGATGATCAAATTCTCGATGGTGGGCCTTCACTTGTCGGAGTTGAATCCACCATCATCGATTGCACAACCACCACTCCACACATCCTTCGTCCCGGTGCAATTACCCAAGCAATGATCGAAGAAGTCACAGGGCTACAAGTCACCGATGCGGAAAGTGAAATCAGAGTAAGTGGATCACTTGCACAACACTATGCACCACAAGCAAAAGTAGATCTCGATCAACAACCAGAAAGCGGCGACGGATACATCGCAATGCACGACCACCCAACACCCGATGGTGTTATTCGTTTAGCAGCACCACAATCAATCGAAGAGTTCGCCCGTATTCTCTACGCCGCCCTTCGCGATGGCGATGCCCGCAACCTTTCCCGAATCGTCGTCACCCAACCCCAAGGCGATGGCCTGGCACTTGCCATCTGCGATCGCCTAATCCGCGCATCCCGTGGGCGCTAGAGTCATTTATTTCCGCTAAGATTTGCCAGCATTCAAGATGCAGTGGGGCCTTTAGCTCAGTCGGTAGAGCAACGGACTTTTAATCCGTGGGTCGTCGGTTCGAGCCCGACAGGGCCCACTTTTCTTGCCGTCTTAAGCACCCTTTAAATATTGCTCTAAAGCTTCGCGCAAGAGTGCCGAACTTGTCTGACCCCGACGCTCCGCCTCTTTTTGAAGCTCTCTCTTGAGTGTGTGAGGAACCCGTGCTTTGACTTCGGGGGAGTGAACAGGTGAACCCGTAAGGGATGGTCGGACTTTAAACCCCACCCCCTGATTTACCGCTGACCATGCATGTCCAGTCAGGAATTGACTGGTCATGTCTGGCCACGTACGCATAAATAGACCAGACTTCTATGGAGATAGAGGAAGAGATCTAATCCAAGATCTTAGACTTTCTATCGACTAGAGGTAGCTTTGATGCATGACATCCGTACTTTTATGGAATGGCTTAGTTATCACCCAACCAGTGATGAGATCGCGCGCGCACTGATCATTGATTACCTGGCCCCCCTCGGAGCATGCTGTGCTCGACTCGGGCGTCTGCACCCCAATGATTCACTTGAGTTTCTTGGTGAGTACGGATTTGATGCCGGTAAGGCCAAGCAGACATTTCTAAGTGAGATCTGGCGCTCATGGGATAACCAGGAAGCTCTGATTGCCTTGGGTAAAAACTCTGGTCCTTGGAATTCAAGAAATAATCTTTTAACGATCGAGTTACGTGAACGCGGCACAGTTCACGGATACCTAGTCTTGCGATTCTCAGAGCCAATCTCAAACACAGATGAAGTTGAAGCGGTCGCTACGAATTATGCAATCGCATTGAGCCTTTATCTCTCACTAGTCAATATTGGAATTTCTCACAGATCTGCCGGTGTGGTTGAACGAGGAGATACCAGATCGCAACAACTTACCCAACGTCAGATTTTAATTTTGCGCGGAATGGTTGATGGAAAGACAAATCACGAACTTGCTAGTGAACTTGGATTTAGTGTCAGCACGATTCGTCACGAGACCATGCGCATCTACCAGGCGTTGGCTGTGAGCGATCGAAAAGAGGCGGCCAAGAAAGCAGTATCACTAGCGCTTCTCTAGCCTCAGTAAAGTCACATCCATCTCTCAGTCAGTACCGTGCGAACCCCCAGCGAGAGAGAGGATGGTCATTTATGCAAGATACGAGGAGCTAGGTCAGCCCCTTTAGATCTTGGAAATCGCAGGTAAGAACCATGAGAAAAGTATTTAAAGGTTCAGTAATTGCAATAGCAGTTATAGCCGGACTCATTGTAGGAGTCGCACCGTCACAGGCGGCTACAGCACAATTAACAACGGCACAGAAAACACAACTTAAGTACCTTGTTGAAGAGGAGAAGTTGGCGCGCGATGTCTATGCCTTCCTCGCCGCAAATGTAACTTCCCAGAAGTTTGCAAATATCACGAAGTCGGAACAGAGCCATATGGATCAAGTCTCGGCGCTTCTCAAAGTGTATGGAGTCTGGAATCCAACCATTAATCGTAAAGCCGGAGTGTTTTTCAACAAGGATCTTCAGGCCCTTTATACAAAGCTCACTACCGAGGGATCTATGGGAG
>JBDNJI010000020.1:0-27071 GCA_041687825.1 Candidatus Planktophila sp. | reverse complement strand
CCGTACTCGTTGGGTCATAGCCTGACCGCGGATCGGTTGTCGTTCCACCTGCTAAATCGTTGCCGGTATCACCATTTTGATATCGATCTGGAAAGACAAAGTAAATTAAATCTTTTGAAAGTCCAACATCTGCTCCTTTTACATCCTGCGCGTGCGCAGTAAGTGGAATTAAAAGTGCAGATATCGCGACAGCTGCAATAAATTTCTTAAACATCAACCCTTAACAGATCCCGCTGTAAGTCCGTTGACGATGTACTTCTGGAGACTAAGGAAGATGGTGACGATTGGTATTGAGGCCAGAATCGAGCCGGCCGCAAAAGGACCCCAGTTTTCTGAGTATTGGCCACCGATAAATTGTTGCAAACCGACAGCCACCGTACGAGACTCCATCTCTACTAAGAATAATCTCGCCAAAATGAACTCGTTAAATGTTCCAATAAATGTTAGCAACGCAACCACCGCTAGTACGGGCGCAGCAAGTGGCATAAATATCAACCAGTAAATCTGTACCGCTGAGGCACCATCAATCTTTGCTGCTTCATCAAGATCTTTTGGAATCGAATCAACGAAACCTTTAAGTAACCAGATATTCACACCCATCGCTCCACCGAGATAGATCAGCAGGAGACCAGCTTGTGAACCTAGCCCAATTGCTGGTGCAAATGTGTAAACACGTTCCATAATTACGTAGACAGCTGATATCGCCAGAATTGCTGGAAACATCTGGACTAATAGAAGCAATTGAATTCCAGTTTTTCTTCCCTTGAAGTAGAGCCGGCTAAAAGCAAATGCTGAGGCAGATCCAATTGTCACCGACAACACTGCGGCGGAGCCAGCGATGACCAGTGAGTTCTTGACCCAGGTGAGGTAAGGAATTGTTGGATCATTGAAGAGTAATTTGTAGTTATCGAATGAAATTTCGCGTGGGATAAAAGAAGAGAGCTGAAGGCTTCCATTCGGGTTAAAGGAAGAAATCACCACGAGATAGAGCGGAAAGAGTGAGAAGAGACAGACCGCAATAATGATTGCGTGGCGCCATGCATAATTTCGTAACCAACGTGTCATTGGAAGCTCTCCAATACCTTCGATTTACGAATTCCATACAGTGAAATTGAGGCAACGATCAGGAAAATTACGAGTGAGATTGCACTTGCCAGGCCGAGATCCTGAACGCTAGAACCAAAGGCAATTTTGTATGTAAAGCTAATTAAAATATCGGTAGCACCTGCGAGCTCACCATCAAGTGAATTAATTGGTCCGCCGCCGGTTAACAAGTAAATTAAGTTAAAATTATTAAAATTGAAGGCAAATGATGCAATCAATAGCGGTGAAAGAATTCTCAGAAGAAGTGGCAGAGTAATTTGTCTAAAAATTTGCCGTGGGTTCGCCCCATCAATTGCCGCCGCCTCTAAGAGCTCATCAGGAATCGCTTGTAGCGCACCACTGGAAACGAGGTAGAAATACGGAAAACCTAACCAAAGATTGACGACAATAATCGCCGTCTTCGCAAAGAGCTCACTTTGGAACCACGCAATATCTGTCCCAAGTAAGGTGTTGATTGCACCGAACTCGGTATTAAACATTCCGCCCCAGATCAAGATGGACATGATGCTCGGCATCGCATAAGGCAAGACGAGAATTGAACGGTAAATGCGTCGACCACGCATTGGTTTGTTGAGCGCCAAAGCCAGGAGTAGGCCGAGTGCGAAGGTGGTGAGGACGGAAAGTGATGCAAACATAATTGTCCAAATAAATACTGTGATCAGCGGACCACGTACTCGTTCATCCGTAAATAACTTGGTGTAGTTCTCAAACCAAATTGGCGCCCGCCAACCGGGCTCTAGATAGGAATTAGGGTCATCGGGTAGCGCGTAATTCCCACGCCCATTATCTACATAAACCGCACCTGAGATGATGTTTTTAAACTGATCACTTTGAGCATCGTAAGCCAAGACTTGGCGCGAGACGATGCCGACTTCATATCCCTCAAGTGCAATAAAGAACTCATCTTGATATTTAAAGCGCTTCAGTGAAAAAGATTTATCTGCAGCTGCCAATTCAGAATCTTGGAGAGGTGCAAAATTGGGGGCAGTAGTCGCTACGCCATATTCATTAATCGTGAGGTCTTGCGGATTAAGCGGAACGCGATCGGCGACAGTTGAGAGAAAATAAGAATTATTCGTGATGTCTGAGACTAAAATTGCTTCTTGCAGGTTACTTCTACCAATTTTTATATCAAAGGTCGTGCCGTTCTCATCTCCTTCAAAACCACGATTTTGAACTTGCAGAATTGCTTCCTCTTTCGAAATTTGATTACCCGTCTTGTAGTTAAAGCCAGACATCGTCACGGTATAGAGAATTGGTGAGAGGACGAAGGCTACGAGGAGCAAAATTCCGGGTAAGAAAAATTTGAGTGGTATGGATACTTTGGTGAGATAAGTAATCGCAAGCAACAAGATGGTGAGGGCTAAGAATCCGCCAATAAAATATTCGCCCTGAGCGATCGCACTCTGTGTGAGCGTGCCTAGTACCGAAACTAATAGTAAAAGAATGACAAGTTTCAAGACAAAAGCTACTTTGCCCCTAAAAATCCATGTCATTTTTTTATCTTACCTTTTCTCAATAGTAATAAATACTAAAAACAGAAAACTTACCTAATAAGAAGTAATGCGGGCGAAAAAATTCGCCCGCATTACTTCTTAACTACTTACTTTGGTGCTTAGAGATCACCCTTGCCAGCAGTTGTGTTAGCGCTCCAAATTGCTGCGAGCTTGCTAGCTTCTCTCACGGCATCTTTTCCATCAACCAAAACAGCTGTCCAGTACGCTGGAGCTGAATCCCAGTAGTTTGCACCACCAGCATTGTTGTTAAGGAAAGCACCGATCTGTGGGATACCTGCGATTGATGCTGCAGATCCAAATCCCTTTTGGCCAGCTGTTACGGTTGCATCAGCTTGAGCACCCTTTTCAGCAGGTGGACGGCCTTCGATCGCTTGGTAGCGAACCTGACCATCTGTTGATGCGAAGAAGTTAGTAAGAAGTGTCTTTGCGCCTGCTTCAACTCCATGCTTTGCAGCATAAGTTGTGAGAAGTGCGCCAGAGACTGAACCAAACATCTTGCCTGGCTTGTTAGCCACAACACCTGGTACTGGCATGAGGTTCATTGTGAAGCCCTTGGCTACATAATCTTTCCACTCCCAGTTTCCGATAACAGCAAATGGAACTGTGCCAGCTAAGAAGTTGTCCTTACATCCGGTATCTGTTGCTGGGAAGAAGCCATTGCTCTTCTTTCCGTCCATTAGGTATGTGCGAACATTCTTTCCGAATGTTGTTGCGTTAAATGAGCGGTTGTAAACAATCTTGTCGCGTGAATCAAACTGGTATGCATCTGCACCGAGTGCTGAGAATACTGAGTGAGCTCCCCATGACATTCCGCCACCGGCAACACAAAGTCCAGCCTTAAGGCTCTTCGATGTCTTATTTGCCTTGTAGTAAGTAACCATTTCACCAAATGTCTTTGGCGCTGTTGTTACAAGCTTTGTGTTGTAGATCATCGCAACGTTGTTGATATCAACAGGGACGCCGTAGAGCTTGCCCTTGTATGTGAGATCAAAGAACTGTGTTGCGTTGAAGCGAGCCTTAACTGAAGCTGTTAGCGTAATTGGGGCGAGCTTTCCGCTCTTTGCGCCAGATGGCACCCAGTCATTTCCGCCAACAACAATATCTGGACCAGATGCATCAGTTGCCTTATCGAAGGCATCCTTAAGTGCATCAAAGTTTGAGAATGTAACAACTTTGACGGTGAGTCCTGAAACCCAATCACCCTTTGCATCGATTACTTTCTTAAGATTTGGTCCACGAGTTTCATCTGCCCAAACAACGATTTCACTCGCTGCATTTGCTGATGGAACCATAAGACCAGAAACTGCGATTGTTGCAGCGGCGAGAACGCCAACTACTCCGAGATGCTTCTTTGTCATCTATTTCCTCCATGGATTCAAGAGATTTACGGGTATGTAAATATCTAAAGAGTTTCGACTAGGAACCCCAAGCCGAGGAGATTATTCTCAGCCCTGTGCGAGGGGTTATCAAATCTAGACCACCAAAAAAGGGGTTACTTTGGGCCGCTTTATCTAAACGTTATAAAGGCGAGCGTTTACAGCGGTCTTTGCACGACCGCTCTCCACACTATCGATGGAGTTGCTCGACCGTGGCATCCCAGCCTGCTACATCTTCTGGCTTGCGAGGAGCCTTACCGACATAGCGAGCTGATGGACGAATTAAACGACCGGTGCGCTTTTGTTCAAGAATGTGTGCAGACCAACCTGCGGTGCGCGCAGCGGTAAACATTGATGTGAACAGTGGTGCCGGAACTTCAGCGAAGTCCAAAATAATTGCAGCCCAGAATTCAACGTTTGTTTCTAGAACACGATCTGGTTGACGCTCACGCAATTCTTTTAGTGCAGCTTTCTCAAGTGCCTCTGCAACTTCATAACGTGGTGCGTTCAATTCTTTTGCAGTGCGACGCAATGTGCGAGCGCGTGGATCTTCAGCGCGATATACACGGTGACCAAATCCCATTAGACGCTCTTTGCGATCGAGTAAACCTTTTACATACGCTTCTGCATTGCCGGTCTTTTCAACTTCTTCAATCATATGAAGCACGCGAGATGGCGCGCCACCGTGAAGTGGACCTGACATCGCACCGATTGCACCGGAGAGTGCAGCAGCCACATCGGCGCCAGTTGATGCGATAACGCGTGCGGTAAATGTTGATGCATTCATTCCGTGTTCTGCCGCTGATACAAAGTATGCATCGATTGCGCGAACGTGTGCTGGATCTGGCTCACCGCGCCAGCGAATCATCATTCGCTCTACAACGGTGTGTGCTTTATCAATCTCTGTCTCTGGAACTGGCGATGCGATGATTCCGCGCGCAGCTTGTGCCAAGTATGAAAGAACCATGACGGAAGAGCGAGCAAGGTTGCTGCGAATTTCTTCATCTGAAATATCTAGCGTTGGCTTGAAGCCCCATGCTGGTGCAAGCATCGCAATTGCTGATTGCACATCAACGCGAACATCACCTGAGTGAACTGGGAGTGGGAACGGTTCAGCATTAGGAAGACCTGGATTAAAAATGTCATCGACGAGAAGTCCCCAGACGTTTCCGAATGAAACACGTCCTACGAGATCTTCAATATCAACGCCGCGATAACGAAGTGCACTTCCTTCTTTATCTGGCTCTGCGATCTCTGATTCAAATGCGATTACACCTTCTAGACCTGGCTTGAAATCATCTGACACGGTGTGAACTCCAGTCTGGCACCCAACGGGTGCGGTGCTAATGGCACAATTCTGCACCCCAAAGTGCACATCTAGCGACCACTCTGATGTCGAGATGACGCGAGAGCGAAAGTGACGTTAGATACATACATGAGCCAGAGCCCGCCCGATCAACCCCAAAATGAACTGACACAAGATGGACTGACCCGCGATGCGATCAGAGCGATGCGTCGCTCGTACGGAGATATCGGCTTGGAAGTCACACCGACCGATCCACTGACCCTTTTCTCGCAATGGCTAGCCGAGGCTGCCGCAAATGCATTTGTGGTCGAGGCCAATGCAATGGTGCTTTCAACGCTTGGCTCTTCTTCTACAGGCCAAGATGAAATCTCAACTCGCACTGTGTTGTTAAAAGATATCTCTGAATGCGGATTTACATTCTTTACTAATTACCAATCACGCAAAGCGCATGCGATGGAGCTACACAATCAAGTCACTCTTCTTTTTCCGTGGTATCCAATGGAGCGTCAAGTAAGTATCAGCGGATTAGTCGAGAAAATTTCAGAGGAAGAATCCACTGCCTACTTTGTTTCCCGTCCTTGGTCGAGTCAGATTGGTGCATGGGCAAGTGCGCAATCTCAAAGTTTGGAATCACGCGAAGAGTTGGAGTCACGTTTTGCTGGGGCGGCTGCGAAATGGCCAGAAGGTAGCGATGTTCCGCGACCTGCACATTGGGGCGGATATCGCGTCACACCGATGAGTATTGAATTCTGGCAGGGCCGATACTCGCGATTACATGATCGGCTGCGCTATCAGCGAGACGCAGTGAATTCAGAGTACGTACTCACGCGCTACTACCCGTAGAATTGGCCAATGAGCGCAGACATCGTAATTCCAGAAAATCTCAAACCACGTGATGGCCGATTTGGTTGTGGTCCATCTCAAATTCGCCCAGAGGCACTTGCTACTGTCTTTGCAACCGGTTCATCAATTATCGGAACATCGCATCGTCAGAAGCCAGTTAAAAATGTAGTGCATCGCGTTCGCGAAGGTTTAAATTCACTCTTTAACCTTCCTGAAGGATACGAAGTTATTCTTGGCAACGGTGGATCAACCGCGTTCTGGGATATCGCAACAGTTGGTCTGATCGAAAAGAAATCACAGCACTTAGTTTTCGGTGAGTTCTCATCAAAGTTTGCAACCTGCGCAACCGAAGCGCCGTTTCTAGATAATCCGACTGTCATTAAATCTGAACCTGGGACTCATCCGGTCAGCGTTGCTGAAGCGGGGATCGATGTTTATGCGTTAACTCATAATGAGACAAGCACTGGCGTTGCAATGCCAATTCGTCGCCCAGCAGGCACAGATGGTGCGCTCGTGCTCGTCGATGCCACAAGTGGTGCCGGTGGATTACATGTCGATCCAAAAGAATTCGATACTTATTACTTTGCACCACAGAAATCTTTCGCATCCGATGGTGGTCTCTGGCTTGCCCTAATGAACCCGGCTGCAATTGAGCGCGCTGAGAAAATTAAAGCATCGGGTCGTTGGATCCCAGCGTTTTTTGATCTTGGAATCGCAATCGAAAATTCACGCATTGACCAGACTTACAACACGCCAGCGCTACTCACGCTGATGTTATTGGCCGAGCAAGTTGAGTGGATGAATACAAATGGTGGGTTAAAATTTGCCACCGATCGCAGCGCACTCTCTGCATCAAAACTTTATGGATGGGCTGAAAAAACTTCTTACACAACACCATTTGTGGCAGACCCGGCACATCGTTCAAATGTTGTTGGAACAATTAACTTCGATGACGCAATTGACGCGGCCAAGGTTGCCAGCGTGCTTCGCGCAAACGGAATCGTTGATACTGAGCCGTATCGCAAACTTGGTAAAAATCAGCTTCGTATCGCCATGTTCCCAAGCGTTGATCCGGCAGATATTGATGCACTCACTACGTGTATTGATCACGTCGTAGCCGCTCTCTAAGGATGCCTCGCAACGTAGTTCGCGATCGTTTCTTCTGGACGGTTGCATTCCAAACCGTTGCCATCAATATGTTTCTCGGTGGCTTTGGCCCATCGCAAGGGTTGCTGCGCACTGACCAAGGCACAACCGGAACTCAGGCAGGGCTGCACGGAACCGCACTCGGAGTCGCAGCGATTGTGGCAGGTACACTGAACTCTCGATTGGCACATAAATATGGACGAGTTCGATTGTCATGGCTTGGCTTGGCGCTCTTTTGTTTTGGGCTAGTTGCATTTATTTTATTTCCGACGTACCCAACAACGTTGCTCTCAATTTTAATTGCTGGTTTTGGTACATCGACCGTTGTAAATAATGGTCTGACGATGTTGCATCGCCATGCCGGCCCACGTGCAGCGTTAACTATTTCACAGGCCAACGCCGTTGCCTCGGTCGGTTTTCTTGCAGGCACACTACTTATTGGCACATTGGCAGCAAACTATCCAGATAAGTGGCGACTTGGTTTATTTCTAGTTGTGCCATTCTCACTCTTTATCTATCTATTCGTTCGCGACAAAAGTTATGTCGATGAAGTATTTGAAGAAGGAACACACCAACGCGGCAAGATGTCGCTGAAGTTCTGGATCTCATGGGGTGGCTTTGTCGCATGTATCGGTAGTGAATTCGCTACCTCGTTCTGGGCGGCATCACTATTTAAAGATCGAATCGGTGGCAGCGCAGCAGTTGCAACAACTGTGATGCTCTCTTATGGGCTTGGTATGGGACTTGGTCGTTGGTATATGGGCCAAATTCTCTTTAAATTACACCTTGATGCGCAGTTACTTACAGTTATTGGAATTCAATTTATTGGCTTTGCAATTTTTTGGTTCTCGCATATATTCCTCATCAGCATTATTGGTCTTTTCCTGATTGGCGCTGGTCTTTCTACTCAATTCGCACTGGCCTCACTTCGTCTAATCGACCTAAGCGATGGTCGTCCCGATCAAGCAATTGGTCTGAGTTCACTTGCTGCCGGAATTGCAATTGCTGCTGCCCCATTGGCGCTCGGTGCACTTGATGATCAATTCGGAATTTCACGCGCCTACATTATGGTGCCAATTCTGATTGCGATTGCATTCTTGGTGGTACTCGTGATTCCATCTCATGTATCTCAGAAGAAAGTTCATGAAACCGAAGGAATTTCGGAGTGAGTTACAAAAGTCGTCGAATAATTACAATTATTACAGTGCTCGTTGTTTTAGCGTGGATAGTCGTAACTGCCAGGTAGTACGCCTTCAACTGTAATATCAGTCGGAACATCGACTTTATCCTTGTAATAAATCCAGATTCCAATTGTTGCCACAAGTGAGATCAAGCCACATGCAGCAATACTTTCGCGCACACCGATTGCTTCGGCTAGATACCCAATTGCGACCGAACCAAATGGTGTTCCGCCCATAAAAATCAACATATAAATTCCAGTAATGCGACCACGGATCGCCGGGTCACTATGCATCTGCATCAATGAATTAGCGGCAATTAACATTGTTAGCGCTAGAAAACCACAGATCGGAAGCCATGCAGCATAAATTCCATAGTTAGGTGCAACCGAAAGGATAATTACAGCTACCGAGAATAGGACTCCAGTACGAATCACAAACATTGTATTTCGTGAATTCTCAAAACGTGCACTGAGCAGCGCTCCAGATAACGAACCAATCGCGATAAAAGTTCCAAGTAGACCAAAAGATGCTGGCCCCTTGTTAAATTCCCCACGAGCCATCAGCGCATTAAATATTTGAAAGTTAAGACCAAATGTCGCCGCAAAAAATACCGCAATCATCACAACATAGAGATCGGGACGTGCTTTGACATAAGCCAGCCCCTCGCGGATCGTGCCATTTGTCTTCTTCTTTTCGGCGATGAAAAAATCAGACTTTCGCATTGAAAGTAGAGCAATATTTATCACGATGTAGCTTGATGCATTAATCAGAAAAGATGGGCCGGTTCCAAAGTGTGCAATTAGGAAACCCGATAGCGCTGGCCCTATGAGGCGGCCAGCGTTGAAGTTAGCTGAATTCAGGCTCACCGCATTTGCTAAATCGGAATGTCCAACGACTTCGGATGCAAACGATTGTCTAATAGGGGCATCAATTGCATTTGAAATTCCAAGAACTGCGGCGCAGGCGAAGATATGCCAGATTTCCACTGTTTCGGTAATTACCAATAGCCCTAAAACTAGCGAAGATAAACCAGCCACGACATTCATCGCTACCAGCATCATGCGCTTACTTACCCGATCTGCAAGCAAACCACCATGCAGAGTCAGAAATAGAAATGGTGCAAATTGCACCGCAGTAATAAGTCCAAGATACGTTGCACTGTTATTTGTGAGTTCTAGGATCAGCCAATCTTGCGCAATCCGCTGTGCCCACGAACCAATATTGGAGAGCGCATTTGCTGGAAAGAGAATTCGGTAGTTGCGATGTCGAAATGAGCGCCAACTTCCGTTCTCATCTACTCGCATTATGCAATCGTAGTCCAATTGCGAGTGCATTACGATAGAGCCATGGCTGAAAATAAAAGTCCGATCAAGACTGTAGTGACTCTCATTGCAATCGGAACAATCTCATGGCTAATCGCTGGAATGTATCTAGCGGTGACAAATGCGCAATCAAAGTACATCTGGACCTGTGTCGTTGGTGCACTACTTGGCGTTGCTGGAATTCGATATTCAATACGACGAGATCGTCGCAGCGGAATTTAAGCTTCTAGTTGGCCAGCGATACCGCGAAGCACACGACCTAGTCGCTCTGCTTCAGCACCTGATGGATGGCGTCCCTGACGCAAACCGTTACCGACCTTATCTAATATTTTAATTGTGTCTTCGATCATCGCGGCAAGGTCATCATTATTTGTCCGTGAGTTTTCAACCAGCGACACTGGTGCATCAACGATGTGTACCGACATCGCCTGTGGGCCTTTACGTGAATCGATAACTGAGAATTCAAGTTTTGTGCCAGGCTTAACTGTTGTTACGCCTTCCGGAAGTGCACTTGCTGCAAGGTAAACATCTTCGCCTTCATCGGATGAGATAAAACCAAAACCTTTTTCGAGGCTAAACCATTTAACGCGGCCTGTAGGCATCGGAACTCCTTCATCAAATAAGTAAGGGGAAATCTCTACTCGCCGAGGTCACTCGGTCAAGGAGTAAGTTTATCGCAGGGCGATAGCGAATTGCTACCCGATATTTACGCGTGAAAGCTTACTTAATGGTCGCTTCGCTGTGTGCACCGCAGCCATGATCGACTGAAACTACGCGGGCATCATCAGGTGCGATCGCATTTGCGCAGACACCAAAAGATGCGCGCAACGAACCAGCAATAGGGAGGAAGAAGCCACACGTCTGACATGGTTTTGGTGCGCTCTGCGCAAGTGGTGCATTTGGTCCACGATCACCGGCATACCAACGCTTACTTGCTTGATCACGACCTTCGATTGAAAGCACGCGTGCACGCGATAAACCTAAATCAAATACTTGTGATGGATCTAGATCTTCATCTGCAATCAGTGAATGAATACTAGGTACTAAACGTGAATCTTCCAGAATGCTCGGCACAATCACACCCGGCGTAATATCTTCAGGTTGAATGCGATCGCGATATTCAATCCACTCTGGTGCAAGCAGTGAATCTGGACCGGGCAGCACAACAACGTCACAGACTGTAGGTGTTGCACCATCTTCAACCTCGGCGATGGTTACACACCAACGCCATCCTTTATATCCAGCCAGATCTGCATCAAAGAGAAATGTGGAGACACGATTTTCTTTATCAATATCAACTGAGATAAATCCGCCTACTTGCGATGGCTTTTCGGCATCGGCGATCGCAGCGTTACGCGCGACATCTTGGGCAGTGGTACTCATTGGGTAAGGGTAAAGCAGAACAGGCCCGCGACGTTAATCGCGAGCCTGTTCGTAGTAATTCTTTAGCGATTGGTTAGATTAGAAATCCATCCCGCCGCCATCGCCGCCCATAGGCGCCGCCGACTTCTTCTCTGGCTTATCTGTGATGACCGCTTCAGTTGTAATGAAAAGCGCTGCGATCGATGCTGCATTCTGCAACGCAGAACGTGTCACCTTTGCTGGATCGATGATGCCAGCTTTGATCATGTCAACGTACTCGCCTGTTGCAGCGTTAAGTCCGTGACCTGATGCGAGGTTACGTACCTTCTCAACAACTACTCCGCCTTCAAGGCCAGCATTAATTGCAATCTGCTTAAGTGGCGCTTCGATTGAAACTTCTACAATCTTTGCACCAGTTGCTTCATCACCTTCGAGCTTAAGTTTCTTAAATGCAGCGGTTGCAGCCTGAAGAAGTGCAACGCCACCACCGGCGACGATTCCTTCTTCTACCGCAGCCTTTGCATTGCGCACTGCATCTTCAATGCGGTGCTTGCGCTCTTTGAGTTCTACCTCAGTTGCGGCCCCTGCTTTGATAACGGCGACGCCACCAGCAAGCTTTGCTAAACGCTCTTGTAGTTTTTCACGATCGTAATCAGAATCTGACTTCTCAATCTCGGCTCGAATCTGAGAGACGCGACCCTTGATCTGTGCTTCGTCGCCTGCACCTTCAACAATTGTTGTCTCTTCCTTTGATACCACAACCTTGCGAGCGCGACCAAGGAGTTCAATTCCGGCAGTCTCAAGCTTGAGACCAACTTCTTCTGAAATCACTGTGGCACCGGTAAGGATTGCAATATCTTGCAACATCGCCTTGCGACGATCTCCAAATCCAGGTGCCTTAACAGCAACTGAACGGAATGTTCCTTTAATCTTATTTACTACCAACGTTGCAAGTGCTTCGCCTTCTACATCTTCGGCGATGATTGCAATTGGCTTGCCTGCTTGCATTACCTTCTCAAGTAGTGGCACGAGATCTTTAATATTTGCAATCTTTGAGTTAGCGATCAGGATGTATGGATCTTCTAGAACTGCTTCCATGCGATCTGTATCGGTTACGAAGTATGGCGAGATGTAGCCCTTATCAAAGCGCATACCCTCAGTGAGTTCGAGTTCGAGTCCAAAAGTATTTGACTCTTCGACAGTGATAACGCCTTCTTTACCGACCTTATCCATCGCCTCTGCGATCATTTCACCAATTGTTGCATCGGCAGCAGAGATTGATGCAGTTGCTGCAATCTGCTCTTTGGTCTCAACATTTTTAGCCATTGAACCAAGTTCAGCAACAATTGCATCGACTGCCTTTTCGATTCCGCGCTTAAGTGCCATTGGGTTTGATCCGGCGGCAACGTTACGTAGGCCTTCGCGCACGAGTGCTTGTGCCAATACGGTTGCAGTAGTTGTGCCATCGCCTGCGACATCATCTGTCTTCTTGGCAACTTCCTTAACTAGCTCTGCGCCAATCTTCTCCCACGGATCATCAAGTTCAATCTCTTTCGCAATTGAAACACCATCATTAGTGATCGTTGGAGCTCCCCACTTCTTCTCGAGGACGACGTTACGTCCACGGGGTCCGAGGGTTACCTTGACTGCATCTGCGAGTACGTTCATTCCGCGCTCGAGTCCGCGACGGGCTTCTTCGTTAAAGGCGATCTGCTTAGCCATGAAATATGCTCCTTATAGATAGGACGTTGATCAACTGGGTTGAATTATCACTCTCAACCCTTGAGTGCTAACACCAAATCTACGGCCTTCTATTCCCGACTGCAAAACGACCAACGCCTGCTGGCCTTTCCCACGCACAGGCCTTTAGATTGGCTTCATGAGAACCAGAAAAACACGCCTCTTCGCCATCTTGCCCCTGCTCCTTGCCTTCACAATGGCGGCGATTCCGACCCCAGCCAGCGCTGGGCCAGATTTGGTCAAGCTCGTCTTTCACTACCAGCGCCCGGCAGATGATTACACCGGCTGGAATCTCTGGCTTTGGAAGAATGTCACTACAGGTACTGACAGTCCAGTCTCAACAACAGGACTGCCATTTAATGGTCAAGATTCTTTTGGGAAAATTCTGACAGTCGATGTCACTGGGATGGCCAGCTTTGAAAACCTTGGATTTATTGTGCGCCTTAATGATTGGGCAGCAAAGGATGTCGATCTTGATCGATTCATTACAAATGTAAATGCAAACGGCGTGGCAGAGGTTTGGATAATTCAGGGAGACCCAACTATCTACACCGCGGTTCCTTCAACACAGGCAAAATTATTATCGGCAAAAATTGATGATTTTTCAGCAGTCACGGTCGCCATCAATAAAAAAATTACTTTGACCGGAACTGGCAACGAAGATTTTCTGATCGATAACGGTCTGAGTGTTACATCTGTCAGTGCACTTAGTGGAACCGCAGCGGGAACGACGTTGGTCTCGCTCAAACTTTCGGCAGATATTGATCTCGGCAAAAAATATCGCATCACACATAAGACTCTCGGTGTCGTCGATGCCATCCCAGGAAATATTATGAATACCGAAGCGTTTAATACTCGCTTTCTTTACACCGGAAATGATTTAGGAAATACATATAGCGCTGGAAAAACTGCTTTTAGGGTCTGGGCACCAACTGCTACCCAAGTCTCACTCGTGACATATGCCAGCGCCACTGCGCTAGCTGCAAGTGGAGTCGAGACCGAGATGAAGTCATCGGCTAACGGCACATGGGTTGCAACTTTAGATGGCGATAAGAAGAATACGGTTTATACCTATCGCGTTAAATTTGGCACAGTCGTAAATGAAGCGGTCGATCCTTACGTTCGTGCCACCACAGTCAACGGAGACCGCGGCGTAGTTGTGGATCTCAGTAAGACAAATCCAACTGGTTGGAATGAATCAAAGCCGAAATTTAGTGGCCGCGCAACCGATGCCGTTATTTATGAACTCCATATTCGTGATTTATCAATGGATAAATCCAGTGGAATTCCAGATGCTCAAAAAGGAAAATATCTAGCGCTCACCCAGACCAAGAGTAAAAATTCAAGTGGTGCACCAACTGGTGTAGCGGCGATGAAAAACCTTGGTGTAACTCATGTTGAGTTACTTCCAATTTATGATTTTGCTAGCGTTGATGAACTTAACCCAACTTTTAACTGGGGATATGACCCAGAGAATTACAACGTTCCAGAAGGTTCTTACTCCACCGATCCCAAGAATCCAACGTTACGTATTACCGAGTTAAAGAGCGCAATTCAAGCGCTACATAACCAAGGGTTGCGAGTAAATATGGATGTTGTTTATAACCATGTCTACGATGTCGGATCATTTAGCCAAGAGTTAATCGTTCCTGGATATTTCTTCCGGAAAAATCCAGATGGCACTCTTGCCAATGGCACCGGAGTCGGAAACGAAGTTGCCTCTGAGCGACCTATGGTTCGCAAATTCATCGCTGACTCCGTGAATTACTGGGCGAGCGAATACAACATCGATGGATTTAGATTCGATCTGATGGGGATCATGGATATCACCACCATGAATTTGATTCGAAAGAACTTAACTGCAATTGATCCCACCATCATCATGATTGGTGAGGGTTGGAATATGGGTAATTCGCTACCAAGTGATCAACGCGCAACTCAAGTAAATGCTGCGAAACTTCCTGGTATCGCCGTCTTTAATGATCAAATTCGAGATGGAATTAAAGGTTCCGTATTTGAATCTGCTGAGGTGGGTTTTGCATCAGGATCACTCACCAATACAAATGATGTGCGTGCGGGCATTGTTGGAAATATCGATATGGGTAAAGCACTGGTAAATAAGTGGACCAGTATTGATCCAGCCCAATCCGTAAGTTATGTGGAATCTCATGACAATCTCACCTTGTATGACAAGTTATCAGCCAGCGTTGTTGGTGCACCGAGTGCCAAACTTGGCAGCTTGGCGCGATACAGCTCTTCGATTGCGCTCTTGGCGCAAGGCGTTCCATTTATCCAAGCGGGACAAGAATTTTTGCGAAGTAAAGATGGAGATACCAACAGCTACAAATCCAGTGATGCGGTGAACTCATTGAAGTGGGATCTGGCCACAAAGAATGCATCTACCGTCGCCTACTTCAAAGGGCTGCTCGCCATCAGAGCGGCACACCCAATTTTTAGAATGAAGAGTGCAAGTGATGTTAAGAAAAATTTAATATTTATCAAGGAATCACCGGATCTGATTGCATACTCACTCAACGGCGCTGCCGTGAAAGATTCATGGAAATCAGTTGTGGTGATTCACAATTCTGCGGCCAAAAATACAACCGTGACGTTACCGAATAAGGGAAAGTGGAGCGTTGTGGTTCAGGGTTCAATTGCTGGCCTAAAACCAATCAATATCTTTACTGGTGGAAGTGTCTCAGCGCCGGCGCAATCAACGTTAGTTCTAGTCCAGCAGTAAGAGTTTGAAAAACTAGCGTGAAGTACGAGCGCTGGTGCGGGCTTCGCGCAGGCGGCGAAGACGCTTGACCAACATGGGCGAGGCCTCGAGGGCGTCGTCACGATCAATCAGGTCATTGAGAATTTGGTAGTAGCGAGGTGTGCTCAGGTCGAAGAGATCTTTAATTGCGCTCTCTTTGGCACCGGCAAATCGCCACCAGCTACGTTCGAATTCTAGAATCCGGAACTCGAGGTCAGTCAGAGTGGCGCTTAGATTTACGGCGTCAGAAGTCTGATTGTTTTCAAGTGCGGACATATGGCTAATCGTAATAGTTAAACTGAAAAAACTGTGGGATTTACAGGGTAGCTAAAATCGCTTCGATGTCAGACATTTTTGTCCAAGGATTCACAATCGCAAATCTCAATATCGGCTGGCCGTGGTGTGATGACGGTGGAATAAAACCGATTTGATCCGCGAGTAATTTCTCACTCCACTTTTCATAGTCTGGCTTCTCCCAACCGGTGCGGGTAAATGCCACGATCGAAAGATCGGGATTGCGTAAGAGTTCAAGCCGCGGATGTGAGCGAATTAACTCAGCAGCTGCGCGCGCAACATCGAGTGATTCTTCAACTGCATCGCGATAGGCATCGGTACCGGCGGCGGCAAGTGAAAACCACAGCGGTAATCCGCGAGTACGTCGCGTCAGTTGAATTGCGTAATCAGATGGGCTCCATGATCCATCATGAAGTGAATCTAAATAAGCGGCATGTTGGGTATGTGTAACTCGTGCAATCTCTGGGTTGCGATAGACAAGTGCGCAGGCGTCATACGGTGCAAAGAGCCACTTATGTGGATCAACGATAAAAGAATCACACTCTTCAATTCCAATAAAAAGTGGCCGCACTGACGGTGCACAGAGCGCCGCCAATCCATATGCGCCATCAACGTGGAACCAAATCTTTCGATCATGTGCTGCTTTGGCGGCCCCGACGAGATCATCGATGACGCCGAGATTTGTAGTACCAGATGTGGCCACGACGGCGCAGATTCGTGCATCAGAGTTGGCATGGAATTGATCAATAGCAGCAGCGATATCAGCGCCATGAATGCGCAAATCGCCTTGCACCGCAATTTTCACAAGCTCTACATCCATTACCGCAGCAGCTGATGCAATCGATGAGTGCGCTTCTTCGCTACAGGCAATCGCCCACCGCTTAATATCCGGGAACTTCACACGTGCATCAGCACGCGCAGTTACAAGTGCAGAGAGATTTCCAATTGTTCCGCCTTGCACAAATACTCCGCCGGCACTTTCGGGCAAACCAGCCAGATCACTCAACCAACGAAGTGCTTGATTCTCAGCAAAGACTGCGCCGGCGCCTTCTTGCCACGATCCACCGTAAAGTGCGCTGGCACCAACAACGAGATCGAAGAGACTTGCATATTCACTTGGTGCTGATGGAATAAAAGCTAAGTTTCGTGGATGATCAGTTGAGATACATGCTTTTGCCAGAACTTCGGTAAATACTGCAAGTGCTTGTCTTCCACCAAGACCGCGCGCGGTAATCGTGTTTCCGACTTCTTTAAATAGCTCCTCCGCACTCTGTGGACCATCAAGTGGTGGATCCGATTTCAAACGATCCAGGCTGTATGCCAAAATTTCATCCGCCAGCGCTTCAATCTCTGGCGTGAATTTATGCACTCCGTAAACTCTCTTTCCGAGCAGCCTTAACAATGTTGCGAATCATTGTTGGGAATACAAATGTATGAAGCGGTGCAATTGAATACCAATATAACTGCCCACCTAAACCGCGTGGTTCAAATTGCGCTTCTTGCCGCACAATACTGCGCCCATTCTCTTCAAGAACAGTAAATTCAAGCCATGCCTTACCTGGCAATCGCATTTCAGCATAAAGACGCAACATCGAACCGCGCTTCAAATCTTCCACTCTCCAAAAATCGACGCTATCGCCAATTCGCAGATGATTAGAATCGCGTCGACCACGACGGAGTCCAACACCCCCCAAAAGTCGGTCAATCAGGCCACGTAGATACCAGAGCCAACCTAAACCAAACCAACCTTTTTCGCCGCCGATACTTTCAATCTGCTGCCAGATCAATTCCGCAGGCACATCACATCTGACTTCACGAAAATCGCGCAGCATCATCTCGCCGGCCCAATCAGGATCACCTTGCGCCTTTTGCCACGGCGCTGTTGGGTATGCCGCATCAGACCAACGTGTGTCAACAGAATGCTCAGCGGTACGAGTGAGTGCGAGGTTGATTGCATCTTCGACAGTGAGCAAACCCTCTGCCGGTTTTGGAATTAAAGCATCGATAGATTTATTTGGATCTGCGATAACTTCACTAATCAGTGATTCAACAAGTGGGCGCGCAAGTGAGACGGGTACTGGGGTTACAAAGCCAATCCAAAGGCTAGAAAGTTTTGGTGTGAGGACCGGCACCGGAATAATCCAACGCTTCGGAAGTCCAGAGAGTGCAGCAAATTTTTGCATCATATCTGCGTAAGAAAGCACTTGCGGTCCACCGATGTCGAAGATCTTATCTACCGGGGTTTCTAAGTCGGCACACTTACGCAAATAATAAAGAACGTCTCGGACACCAATTGGTTGAGTGCGATTTAAAACCCACTTCGGTGTTGTCATGACTGGTAGCCGATGAGTTAAGTGGCGCAACATCTCAAAAGATGCCGACCCACTGCCGATGATAATTCCGGCGCGCATTTCCAAGACCGGTACTGGACCAGAAGCCAAAATGGTGCCGGTATTCATGCGCGATGTTAAATGCTTACTGCGATTTTCATCGTTGGCGATACCGCCAAGATAAACAATCTGAGAAATTTTGCACTCTGCACTTGCGTCAGCAAAATTTTGCGCCATTTCAGCTTCAATGTCATCGAATTGCACACCAGCATTAATTGAGTGGAGTAAGTAGTAAGCGGTATGAATCCCCTCAAGTGCTCGCACTAGGTCTGCTTTATTATTAGCATTGCCTTCGATAACTTCTACTTGGCTAGCCCATACTTGATCTGAAATCTTACGGCGATCGCGCACCAAGACTCGAACCTTAAATCCATCGGCTAGTAAATCGCGCACCAGCCGGCCGCCAACATATCCAGATGCACCAGTGACGAGATGTCGACGATTTAGATTCTTCGAATTCATGGGTGTGAGCCTAGACTGAGCCCATGACCACGTCCACACGACCTCGCGTTGTTATTTTAGGAGCAGGATTCGGCGGCCTAGCCGCCGCTCGCGCGCTCTCCGGCAAGGCCGATGTGATCGTCGTCGATCGCCATAATTTTCAAACTTTTTTGCCACTGCTCTATCAGGTAGCAACGGCTGGACTTGCCGCTGACCACGTCGCGCACCCAGTGCGAGGACTACTCAATAAACAGGGTGTTAAATTTCGTATGGGTTCACCACTTTCAGTAGATCATAAGAATAAAACTGTAAAACTAGATTCTTCCGAAACTTTAGAATTTGATCATCTCGTTGTGGCGCTAGGTTCAGCCACAAATGATTTTGGAATCCCAGGGGTCGCCGAACATGCTCTTGGAATGAAGAATGTGCACGAAGCAATTTCGATTCGTGCCGAAGTTATGCGTCGTTTTGAAGATCTATGTCGTTTTGAAGATGAGACTCGCTTAAGTATCTCAGTGATCGGTGGCGGGCCTACCGGTGTTGAGATGGCTGGCGCACTTGCCGAGTTGGTACAGGGACCGCTAAAAAATGATCATAAACACGCGGCAAAACATATTGATATCTATCTGATCGAAGCCGGTCCACGGGTTCTGCCAATGTTCTCCGAAAAACTATCAGCCCGAGCCCAGCGCGATCTAGAAAAAATGGGTGTGATCGTAAAATTAAATACCGCAGTGCAGGAAGTTAAACCGCGTAGCATTCTCATTAAAGGTGGAGATCCAATTCCTTCTGAGATAACCGTCTGGGCGGCCGGCGTAAAAGGTGAACCTGCAGGTGGAATTCTCAATCTGCCCTTGGCCGGAACTCGCATCGATGTCGAACCATCTCTTCGCGTTGCACATTACCCATACGTCTGGGCGATCGGTGATATTGCTGGATCAAAAGGAAAAGATGGGCGCTTCTTGCCACAAGTTGCACCGGTTGCTTTGCAACAAGGGCGTTTTGTCGCTGAACAAATTATTCGCACCGTAAAAGGAAAAGCACTACCTATATTTGAATATCGCGATAAAGGTTCAATGGCGACAATCGGTCGACATAAAGCAGTTGTACAAGTTGGTAATTTCACGATGGCTGGGATCCCAGCTTGGTATGCCTGGCTTTGGCTGCACTTGTTCTACTTATTGGGTGGAAGTAATAAAATTGGCACAATGGCGGATTGGACTTGGAATTACCTGACCTTTGATCGTGGCAATCGCCACATTATGGACAGCATGTAGCTATGTCTGATCACCCAAGCCAGGGTCGTTACTTAGATCTTCGCGGCCACCAAATATTTTCATATGAGTGGGCCAATTCGGGTGAAGCAGTTGTACTGCTCCATGGTGGGCTTAGCCAAACTTCGCACTGGGATACATCGATTACACCAGCGCTAGCTGAAGGCCTTTCCATCTTTGGCTACGATCGCACCGGCCACGGATTTACCGGAGATCAAGCCGGTAGCTTCCACTTTGAATTTCAAACTCGAGAAGCAATTGCCTATCTAGAAGATGTCGTGAAAGGGCCAGCACATTTAATTGGCTATAGCGATGGCGCGAATATTGCTTTAATGGTGGCAATTGCCAGGCCAGATCTTGTGAAATCAATTGTTTCGATCGGTGGTAATTACCATTTCAACGGAATTCATCCACTGCCCGAAGGTGATGGCTTTATCGCCGACGAAGATCGCAACGAGTACGCCGCAACATCACCTGATGCGCCACATACGCTCGATCAAAAAATCGCCAAGATGATGAAAATTTGGAAGAACGAACCAGCAATTGCGCAGAGTGATCTAGAAAAAATTACCTGTCCAGTACTTGTTTTAGCTGGCGATGATGATGTGGTGACTCATCTGCATACGATTGATCTCTTCGAGCGTCTGCCACTTGGTCAGTTAGCGATTATTCCTGGCACATCCCACGGGGTCGTAAAAGAAAAACCTGAGATGGTGCAGGCAATGATTAAGAGTTTTCTTGCTGATTTAAGTTATCCGGTTACTCAGATGCCAATTAAGCGCACCAATCCACCACTTTAAAAGTTTTTAAAGTCGATCTTTCCGCTCTTCACATCATAAATCGCACCGGCAACAACTGTGCCTTCTCGTAATAATGGATAAGCACGAATCAGATAAATATCTTTTTCAAGCGCAGCGTCTTGATCCTTTGTCACTCGAAATTCAATACCCGTTGTATCAACACCGTGCTGGCTCTTAATTTCGTCATGAATTGCTGATTCGTCACTCTGCGCCATTCGACAATCCGTATGTGGCATGACCAAAATTCGATCAACGTTGAGCAGGTAAGTTGCAAGAACGAGTGTGCGCAGTACATCTTCAGTGACACGGGCGCCAGCATTGCGCAAAATTTTTGCATCTCCTGACTTCATGCCCACAACTGAGAGCGGGTTAATGCGCGAGTCCATGCAGGTAATAATTGCTAGTCCGCGCAGGGCCGATCCGGTGAGGTCTCTATATTTAAATGAATTGGTGTACTCAGAATTAGCCGAGATGAGATCTGCAAATTTTGCTTCATCGAATGAGTTGCTAACCATATGATCTCTCCTTACCGACTGGAATGAGATGTACTTCAAAGGATGGAGCCCCCCGTCAGGATTGAACTGACGACCTACGCATTACAAGTGCGTTGCTCTACCACTGAGCTAGGGAGGCATGTTGTGCAAACACAACGAGGCGCAATTATGTCAGGCGATCGCCGAATCTAAAAATCAAGGCGTAGGTATTTGGGCTAACGGCCAAGAAATTGGAGTTGGGTACTTACATTGGCGTCCATCGCCTGATGATCTCCCGCGAAGTCGTCGAATCACCCACGGCACCGCAAAGAGTGCAAACCATGCCGCGGTCTCTGCTTGTTTGGTAACCCGCGGTTGTGCTGAGATTACTGGCAACGGTGTGCGCCATTCTGGATCAAAGTCATATCCAAGAAATTCTAAAACCGCATCAGCACAACGTGTATGGCCGAGTACGTTGAGATGCAATCGATCAAATGCCAAGAAGCGGCGATCGTTAAAAAATGTTTCTTGATTAGCATCGACAACAATTGCGCCGACCTCTGCACCAACTTCGCGGATGGCTTTATTAAGTGCGCTAAATCGCGCTTCCCATACCTCTGAACCACGACCAGTATTTCCAGTTTTTTCCAGAACCGTAAAGAGCAAGACCGTTGCACCAGAGGCAGCCAGAGTACGAACTGCGCTCTGATATTTCTGCATCACACTCAGCGAATCAAAACCTGGTCGCAACGCATCATTTGCACCAGCGTGAAATGAGACCAAAGTATCTGGGCCGGTGACATATGAGATTGCGGTTGGAAGTTGATCATCAATTACTTGTTGTAAAAGTTTTCCGCGGATCGCAAGATTTGCATATGTAAATGTCGCTGACTTTGGCGCAAGCCCATCGGCAACACGATCTCCCCATCCACGGTATTGACCGTTGATGGCTTCATCTGTCATTCCCTCGCTATAGGAATCACCACAGACGACGAATCGGTTATAGATCATTTCGGAACCTTACTTCTTGCGGCGCTGCTCATCCACCCAGAACAGGGCGATCGATGTTGCAACGCTAGCATTGAGAGATTCGGTGGTTGCCATAATCGGAATCGAAACAACGAGGTCGCACTTTTCCCGAACCAAGCGGGAAAGTCCTTTTCCTTCACTGCCAACAACGATCATCATGTTCTCTTTTGCGACCTTCATCTCGCTCAAGGAGACATCTGATTCGCCATCAAGACCAACTACAAAACATCCTAGCTTTTGTGCATCTTCGATAGTGCGAGCAAGGTTTGTTACCTGTGCAACGCGAAGACGAGCCGCAGCACCAGCAGATGATTTCCAAGCAGCAGCAGTCATCGCAGCTGCGCGACGTTCGGTCATCACTACCCCAGCTGCACCAAATGCAGATGCGCTTCGAACGATTGCACCTAAGTTGCGTGGATCAGTCACGCCATCGAGTGCCACGATCATCATTGGATGGTTTGCTTGCTCTGCAATTTCTTGGAAACTTGAATACTGGTAAGGCTTAATTGCCAAGATAATTCCTTGGCTATTTGCATTTATATTTTCAATTTCGGCGCGATGTACTTCCCGAATATTTAAACCATGGTGCAACGCAAGTTTTAGGGACTCGGCAACGCGATCATCAACATCGATACTGCGCGCAACAATGAGTTCAAGCGCTGGCACGTTCTCGCGAAGTGCCTCAAGGACCGCGTTGCGACCTGAAACAATTTCACCCTTGGGCTTATCGCTGCGACCGCGTGGTGACGATGTTCGAGTAGCGCCAGCGCGAGGTGAAGTACTTGAGCTGCGCTTAGCGGCACCTTTTTCGGCAGCCTTCTTTCGCTTAGCTGCTGCGTGATACGGACGATCTTCGGCTTTCGGTGTTGGACCTTTGCCTTCGAGGCGACCCTTATTATTTCCACCTGATCCACCCGATGGTCCTTTTTTATTGGCACGAACAGCGCCACGAGGTTTTGAATTACCGGCCATTTATTTACTCTCACTTCGTGTGATCGACCATCGTGGCCCTTGTGCTGTGTCTTCAATAATAATTCCGAGTGCAAGTAAGCCATCGCGGATCTGATCTGCGCTAGCAAAGTCCTTGCGCACTCGCGCTGATTCGCGTTGTTCGAGTGCAAGTTTAATTGTGCCATCAAGGGCTGCGACATAGTCATCATTGCTGGCCGCGGCTGCAAATGCGCTATCAAATGGGTCGCAACCAAGTACTTCTAGCGCGCCACGAATCTCGTTGGCAGATGTCACAATCACTGCCTTATCACCAGCAGTAATCGCGCTATTTCCAAGACGTAGCGCCTCGGATATACCAGCGAGTGCAAGAGGCACTGCCAAATCGTCATTCATC
This sequence comes from Candidatus Planktophila sp., assembly GCA_041687825.1. Lineage (GTDB taxonomy): Bacteria > Actinomycetota > Actinomycetes > Nanopelagicales > Nanopelagicaceae > Planktophila. The sequence goes on along the minus strand of JBDNJI010000020.1, from coordinate 3,370 downwards.
GCATCGGTAAATGATTGGCTCAGTACCGGTGTTGGTTGGGTGCCAAGAATTTCAACTGAGCGAGTAAGGAAAGATTCGATTCGTCTAAAGGCAGTCGATGACTCGGCCAACGCCTCGTGCGAAAACTCGAGCATTGATCGGTAATGCGCACTGCCTAGATACCAACGTAATTCAATACCGCGCACTGTTTTAAGAAGTTCATGTACCTGTAGTGAGTTACCAAGTGATTTACTCATCTTCTCACCTGATGTTGTTACCCAAGCATTGTGCAACCATCGCTTCGCAAATCCGTATCCAGCTGCTTCAGATTGTGCAATCTCGTTTTCGTGATGTGGGAAGACTAAATCGAGTCCGCCACCATGAATATCAAAAGTTTCACCTAGGTACGCGTGCGCCATCGCTGAACATTCCAAGTGCCAACCAGGACGTCCTGGTCCCCATGGAGTTGGCCACGATGGATCTCCCGGTTTGGCCGCTTTCCATAACGCAAAATCTCGTGGATCTTTCTTAAAAGTTTCATCACTCTCTGCTACTGATAATAAGTCATCGACGTTTTGTCTAGAGAGAGTGAGATAAGAAGTTAGTTTGCGAACTTCGAGATAGACATCGCCATTGCCCGGTGCATATGCAGCGCCGCGATCAATCAGAATCTGCATTAACTCGACCATCTGCGTGATGTGGCCGGTAGCGCGTGGCTCGTAGGTCGGCGGCGTGACGTTAAGTGCGGTGTAAGCATCGGTAAATGCGCGTTCGTACTTCATCGCAACTGCCCACCAAGGCTCTTCCTCATGGACTGCCTTATGTAAAATCTTGTCATCTATGTCGGTTACGTTTCGAATAAAAGTGACCTGATATCCGCTCTTGCTTAACCAACGACGCAAAATATCAAAGTTAACTCCTGATCGAACATGGCCGATATGTGGAGGTGCTTGCACGGTAGCGCCGCAGAGATAGATGCCGACTTCGCCAGCTTTAATTGGAATAAAAGGTGAATTGGTCCGCGACAAGGTGTCATACAAAACTAGCGAACTCATTGGTTAAGTCTACCGTGCGTTATGGCTATGAATTTTTATAGATCAGGGCTGATGCGATAGCAGCAATGCCCTTTCCTTCACCGGTCAGGCCAAGTCCATCAGTTGTGGTCGCAAGAAGTGCGACTTCGGCACCGCCTAGGGCGCGAGATAGCGCAGCGATTGCTTCGACGCGACGAGTACCAATTTTTGGACGGTTGCCGATAATTTGCACTGAGACATGTGAGATGCGATATCCGGCAGCTGTAACGAGTCGCGCACATTCGCTAAGAAGTGTGGCACCACTTGCACCCGCATATTCGGGGCGCGATGTACCGAAGTTGCTTCCGAGATCACCAAGGCTTGCTGCCGCAAAGAGCGCATCGCAGATTGCATGTGCTGCAACGTCTCCATCAGAGTGTCCATCGACGCCGATCTCATCTGTCCAATGCAGCCCAGCTAGATGAAGTTGGCGGCCTTGCGCAAATGCATGTGCGTCAACGCCGACACCAGTTGAAAATTCATTTGAGTGGCCGAGAAATTGCAACGCGGTTGCCAGATCAGATGGCGTGGTAATTTTTATTGCACGTTCTTCACCATCGATCACTCGAACTTTATTACCGAGTTTTTCAACGAGAGCAGCGTCATCAGTTGCATCTAGCCCACTCTCGTGCGCCTGCTTAAGTAGCGAATATGAAAATCCCTGTGGAGTCTGCACACGTCGAAGTGGTGCGCGATCGGGTGTAGAAATTACATAGCCAGCCGAATCAATTACCTTCACGGTATCGACCTGTGGCAGGCCAGGGATGACTGCAAGATCGCCAGCGCGAAGTGCGGTGATTACGCGAGTTGCTAAATCACTACTTGCGAGCGCACGCGCAGCATCATGTACCAGAACAAATTCGCAACTATCCGGAATTGTGGCAAGTGCAATCCGAACACTCTCACTTCGAGTAGATCCACCAGTGACGACAACTGCGCGATCGCCAGCAACTTCGGAGATTTGGGATTCGAATCCAGCTGGCGACGTAATAACAATGTGACCGACAACGGCGCTCAGAGCTGAGAGTGCATGTTCTACAAGTGTGCGATCACCAAGTGAAATGAGCGCCTTTGGAATTGTTGCTCCGAAGCGTTCGCCACTGCCTGCTGCGGCGATAATTGCGGCGATCATAAGTGAAGCGAATTAAGAAGCGAGAACCTCGTCAAGGATCGTCGCAGCCTTAATCTCATCAGTGCGCTCAGCAAGTGCGAGCTCTGAGACAAGAATCTGCTTCGCCTTGGCGAGCATACGCTTTTCGCCCGCTGAGAGGCCACGATCGAGATCGCGACGATAAAGATCGCGAACTACTTCAGCAACTCTGATGACATCACCAGATGCGAGTTTTTCAAGATTAGCTTTGTAGCGACGTGACCAGTTTGTTGGCTCTTCTGTATATGGCTGGCGGAGCACGCTAAATACGCGATCTAAACCAGCGCTATCAACAACATCACGAACACCAACGAGATCAACATTATCTGCCGGAACGCGAACAGTGAGATCACCTTGGGCAACTTTCAAGACTAGGTAGGTTCTCTCTTCACCCTTGATTACACGAGTCTCAATGGCCTCAATTAACGCCGCGCCATGATGAGGATAAACAACGGTTTCGCCGACCTTAAATGTCATGTGGTGCCCTTCGCTAGGAGACTGATTCTACCAGCCCCCACTGACGATGAAAACCTTGCCGATGTTAGGAATATGTGACCAAGACCCCGCGTAAATATCACTTGACATTTTGAGAAGCTTCATTTTTGGCAAGTAGGCGTGAGAGAATATGCGGATGCGCCGCACTTCATTTATTGCATCAGCACTTGTTATTTCTTTTGCGCTTTCAGGTTGCGGTGCCGGTCTTAATGCAGCTACTCGAAATATCAATCGCGTCACTGATGGTAATGAAATCACGATTGATAAAAACGGTAGCGAAATTCGGGTAGTAAATCTCACGCTCGTTGACACTGAAGATGGCGCGGCAGTGGTTGTCGCCACAATTATTAATCAAGGTTTAGCGCCCGATGAATTATTAGGATTTTCAGTACAGGGAGTTCAAGCAACTCTGACTGGTGAGACTGCACTGCTAACAAATAAGCCGCTCTACTTTGAGGGCGAACAAGCTAATGCGAAGGCAGTATTTGCTGGGGCAAACCCAAAGGCTGGAACTAATGTGACAGTCTCAATTGGATTTGCTAAAGCTGGTTTTGTCACCGCCGAAGTAATTATTCGCGACAAACGTGGTGACTTCGCATCAGTTATCTCTGGTGCAAAGCTACTTACCTCTGAGAGTGCTACTGCAACTAACAAGTAGTACAACTAACTAACT
>JBDNJI010000001.1:0-20188 GCA_041687825.1 Candidatus Planktophila sp. | reverse complement strand
GGCCACACTTATCGCGACCTGCGGACTTCTTGTCACTCCAAGTGCACAAGCAGTTGATGGAACAACATCTTTAGCATCTGTACTTACAGCTAAGAGTTCATTCGATACAGTAGGCAGCAACTATGACATTGTCACAGCTGCAGTCCTTGCGGTTTTGACTGCTAAGCCAGATTCAGCAGTCAAGATCTTGGCTGATGGAACTGCTGTGGTGACCGCATTTATTCCAAATGACAGCGCATTTATTAACTTGGTAACCGCACTTACTGGAACAGCACCAGCGACAGAAGCTGCTGCATTTACTGCAGTTGCCGGACTTGGTATTCCAACAGTTGAAACAGTATTGCTCTACCACGTAGTTCCAGGAGCAGCGATCCTGTCACCTGCAGCACTTGCTGCAAATGGAGCATCATTAGTTACTGCTGCTACAGGCAAGACAATCAAAGTTTCGGTCGCCGGTGGAACAATCACTCTAGGTGATTACGATGATGTCGCAGCAAATCCAAAGGTTGTAGCAGTTGATATCAATAAGGGAAATAAGCAGATTGCACACGGAATTGATGCAGTCTTGCTCCCAGTTCAACTATTGCCACTTGGAACAAAGTCACTGGCATCTGTTTTGACCGCAAAGAATTCATTTGACTCCAATAAGAATAACTTTGACATCGTAACTGCAGCAGTCCTCGCAGTTTTGAAGGCAAAGCCTGCATCAGCCGTGAAGGTACTAACAGAGGGTGGAAGCGCAGTAACTGCATTTATTCCAACTGATCGTGCATTTTTCACACTCGTAAGAGGTCTTACTGGCAAGACTCCTAAGACTGAGGCGGCCGCATTTGCAGCTGTTGCAGGACTTGGAATTCCGGCCGTTGAAGAGATCTTGCTCTATCACGTAGTACCAGGTGATGCGATTTTGTCTCCAGCCGCGCTCAAGGCAAATGGTGTAACACTTAAAACAGCACTTGCCGGAAAGACAATAAAGGTTGGCGTCCGAGGCACACGAATCACGCTGACTGATTACAACAAGAAGTTAGCTAATCCATCGGTCATTTTGACTGGCGTGGACATCAATAAGGGGAATAAGCAGATTGCACATGCGATCAATTATGTCTTGATTCCAAATAGCTAATAGTAAAACCTCCGAAAGAGGAAGCGGGCCTGCGATATTCTGCAGGCCCGCTTCATTCCTTTCTACTACTTTAGATCTTGACTACCGCATCCACGATTTTCTCGGCGGTGACACCGGTTGCTAATACTTCATCGAGGTCGGTGCGGATCTCATTTACCTGCGCCGCCGATAAAAGTGCAAGGCGTGCTGCGATATCGCTCATCCAATAGAAAGCGGCAGGACCGGCGCGATCGATGATCCGCTGCGCTTCCCGAATCTGAGCATCACTAAATTGTTCGACGTCATTGTTGTTATCGTTAATTGTGTTGAGCAGATAGCGCTTAATGTCCAAGGCAATGCTGGTGCTGTCGGCCGATTCTGAGATCAGATTCTTGAGTTCGCCATCGAGAGTGCGAGGGCGACGTTTGCGCTTTTTCCGGTCGAGGAAGAGGTAGATCAAGATCGTGAAGAAGAGTATTTCGAACATATCCACAGATTAGCCAGGGTCGGTGACACGGTCTTTCAAGGGGGTTTAAGAGTCGCCTTTAGCGACCGGAGATAAAGAGCACTTTGCCGCTATCGGTTGTGGCGACCATGCGCCCATCGGGCATCACATCAAGATCTCGAATTCGCTCGCCCACATCGTGAGAAACCACAGCACCTACTCGATTTGGCGCAGTCAATTCAATGAAGATCAACACCTGTTCGACCAGCGTTCCCATCACAATATTGCCTTGGTTCTCTTGCCACATCGGTGATGATGGAAGTTGCACTAACTCGGTCGGTGCAACAGATGGAACCCAGGAATAGATCGGTTTTTCATAACCAGCATGGGTGTTGGTATTTCTTGGCATTACATAATCACCTGAACTATATGGCTGGCCGAGTGTGACAAATGGCCAACCGTAATCTTTCCCGTTAACGATGAGGTTGAGTTCATCGCCACCACGCGGACCGTGCTCTGAAATATAAAGTGCACTGCCGATTGTGAGTATGCCTTGAGGATTGCGATGACCTTGTGAAATTTGCTTAACGCTACTTGCACTTACTTTAAAGACGCCACCTAGGAGTCCACGTGCACTCACTTGGTTAATCTTTGAGAAACCAAGATCACCGGTTGTCAGGTACGCACTCTTGCTATCGATAATTTCTATTCGTCCGGCTGCCTGTTGCACCGCACTAATCGGTACACATGGGTTGCCTTGAAACCAACGTTCGCGTTTTTTAATTGTCAGATTAGTCTTTGACATTGTGTAGCGAAAGAGAACAAGTCGCACACACTGACTTTTCTGGTTGAGTTGTGGGTATGAGATAAGCAGATCTGCACTAGTGGCATCTTCTTTCAAGACCGCAACGTCAGTGGGTCCAAACTTCGAATCTCGAATTCGCTCGCTCTGGGTTGAAACCTTCCCGACCGTCTGCAATTTATCTTTGGCATAGAGAAACAGGGTGTCTCCACGCAGGCCACCACCGAGAAGTAAAGACCCATCTTTTAGTATCGCTAAGGCAGCACCACGACTACCCTCGACTTGTATCTGATTAAGATCAACACTTTCAATGTCGAGTGTGAGGCCAGCACTTACCGCGCTCGAATTAATACCTAGCGTTACAAGTATGGCAACAAGTGAAGCAGAGATAATTTTCTTCATCGAGAAAATAGGTTCTTACTTCTTAAATGCTTTCATAATCTGCTCGGCAGCACCACTGAGCTCTGCTGGGATGACCCAGATCTTGCTCGCGGTTCCATTAGCGATCGCTGGTAATTGTTGTAGGTATTGGTAAGCCAATACCTTTTCATCTGGATTGGCATCATGGACAGCGCCGAATACCTTTTTGATCGCGGCGGCTTCACCATCTGCACGAAGAATTGCAGCTTGGGCATCACCCTCAGCGCGCAAGATCTCTGCTTGACGTGCACCCTCGGCGGTAAGAATCTGGCTCTGCTTCTCACCTTCGGCAGTCAAAATCGCAGCGCGCTTATCTCGCTCGGCCCGCATCTGCTTCTCCATCGACTCCTGCACACTTGGTGGTGGATCAATTGCCTTCAACTCCACACGATTTACGCGAACTCCCCACTTGCCGGTTGCTTCATCGAGTACTCCGCGAAGGGCAGCATTAATTGAATCTCGTGATGTAAGCGCGGCTTCTAGATCAAGTCCACCAACGACGTTACGAAGGGTTGTCACAGTTAACTGCTCGATTCCTTGAATCACATTCTCAATCTCATAAGTTGCAGACTTTGGGTCAGTGACTTGAAAATAAATTACGGTATCGATTGAGACCACCAAGTTATCTTCAGTAATTACTGGTTGGGGTGGGAAAGAGACAACTCGCTCGCGCATATCGATTAGTGGGCGCAAGCGATCAACAAAAGGAATAATGATCGTAAGTCCTGCACCGAGTGTGCGCTGGTATCGACCAAGACGCTCGACTAGTCCAGCACTTGCCTGCGGAATAATGCGGATAGATCTGCCGAGAACAACTCCAAAAACAATCACGAGGAGTGCTAGAACTCCAAATGAATAATTCATTTCAATTAACCTCTCTGCTTAACAACTGCGGTGGCACCTTCAATTGCAACTACTTCAAGACGTGAATCTGCTGAAATTACTCCAGTGTTACTCCGAGCGCTCCAGATCTCTCCGCTGAGTTTTACTTGACCTGAGATATCGGTGATCTCTGTTATCGCTAGTGCAGGTGCACCAATCAGGGCATCAACATTTGTCGCGAAATCTGGTGTGCGCTTCTTTAAGTTCTTCAGAGCGATTGGGCGCAAAATAAAGAGTGAGATAACAGCGGCAACGCCAAAGGTCAGACCCTGGATCGCCATATTTGCACCGAGGCCTTGCGCGGCCGCACCCATAAATGCCGAAAACGCTAGTGAAGCAAAGAGCAGATCAACGGTGAGCATTTCGGCAACAAGTAAACCGCCACCAGCTACAAGCCACATCCACGTCTGCATGTTAAGAGCATAGCCAAAGCGGTGGCTAGCCGCCACAGGAAATACTGTGGAATTACGTGTGATTATGGCCGGCTTTGCGTACTGCCAGCGTTGAGATGATGATCGAAGCGATTACCGCTAAAAGAATTCCGGTGAACTGGGTTGGGTTAATTGCCCCCGCTGCAAGAGCCGATGCCCCGAGTACGAATGAGAATTCACCGATCTGGCTTAGCCCGACCGCTAGTTGCATCCGGTGCGCCTTCATCTTGCCATAATGAGCAAAGAGTGCCGAAGGTAGAGTCTTGAGTACAACCACAAGCAGAATTAGTAAGCCAGTAAATGGCAACGCATCGACTATGAGTGCCGGATCAACCAAGCTTCCGATCACGACAAAGAAGAACACTTGGAATAAATCTTTAAAGGGCAAGACTGCTTTGCGAACATCATCAGTATCGCGACTCTGGTTAATCGCAAGTCCAGCGACGAAGCTAGCAAGTGCCATTGGAATATCAAATAAAACGGTACCGAGAGCTGCAATCGAGAGGCCAATAGCTACCGAATAAATTAAAAAAAGATCTTTCTCCAATCGCACAGTGCGCAGGAGAAACGGCAAAAGTTTTGCAGATAGCAGTGCAAGAAGTGCAAAGCCAAAAAGCCCACCAATCGAGCGCACAAGTGATTGATCTGTATTGCCGGCAAAGGTCAGAATCAAAGCAGCTGCTGCAACACCAGTAATATCTTGTAATACGCTCCACCCAAGAAGGGCTTCCTCGGTTGCTGTATCAGTTGTTCGTCTTCGACTTCGAGTAATGTTTACAATCACCACACTCGATGACATTGCTACTGATAGCGATAAGAGCAGCGCACCTAGTAACGAGAAATCAAGAAGTAAGAAGATTGGTGTGCCAACAGCGATGCCAAAGATAATCTGGAGTGGTGATGACCAAAGAAGTGCGCCTTGCTCTTTTCGAATTCGTTTCAGATCAATTTCAATACCTACTTCAAAGAGCAATAAGACAACGCCAATATCTGCCAGTAGCGCCAGCTGGTTTTTATCAGCAACAAAGCCAGGAGTAAACGGGGAGACCAACAACCCAGTAACCAGATATCCAACAATTGCTGGAAACCCGATTCGACGTGCAATTAGCCCACTTGTCGCAGCCGCGAGAAGGACCACGCCAACATCTAAAACAAGTGGTGCCGTATCTATAACTGATGCCATGGCTCAATCATAGGTGGGGCCAGTTAACGAGGGTTCGAGATTTACTTCTTCTTGTAACCGGCTGGGCACTTAGGACTCACTGCAGTAACTTTCTTACTGACATTGCCCTTTACGCAGGTAATTGTGGTCTTCTTCTTCATGATCGGCGCTACCGCAGCAGGTGGCTTCACCGCAGCTGCCTCGGCTGCTTGTGTGAATTTCACCTGAATTGTTTTTTCACTGAAAGTGAAACCAGCAGCGCTCATTGTGATCCAGCCCTTGGATTCATTTGTGACAGTCGTCGCGACGTTGGCCTCTGCTCCGCCAACAATAGATACCGATGCTTGAATAGGCGCATTAGTAAATCCATATAGACATCGTGCAACTTCGCTTCTCATAATTAAGCTGTAATTTCCCTGCACCAAGGTTTTGCCATCTGGCATGTAGTGCAGTCCGGAAACTTTGTAATTGAGTGCACCGTCGATAAATGAAGGTGAGCCGCCGTTGTATGCCGTCGCATTTGTGGATACCACGCCAAGAATTCTCGACTTATCCCTGAGGCAGGCGCTACCTTCTCCCCAAGCAGTCGTTTTCAAATTCCAAAAAGTATTGCTACCAGCAGCTGTGTCCTTGAGTGGTTCACGATATGCCTCAATAAATGGGAATGAGTTTTTCGGTATTCCTGCTTCAGGCCCGCTTGCCTGAACCAATCCATTTCCATATGAACCATTGTTGTTAAACCAAATTTTTTCTTGATCTGTAAATGTTGATTTCAGTCTTGGAATTACCAGCCTTGAAACCTTCACCGGTGAGGCTGAAACTGTCAATAAATTATTGTCATTGGAAATTTTTCTAACTTCTATCGTTGGGTCTTGGATTCGACCTCTGAACCAACCACCTACCTGATTAGGAATTCTAATTTTTAGCGAGATATAAGTATTCTCTGGAAAATCTTGGGGAACTCCGCAGAGACCATCTTCAGCAAATACACAGAACTGATCACTTCCCCATCGATATTTATTCTCCGGAGCAACATTTGGATCTGGATCTATTTTGGTCTGACGGTAATCACCAGTCTGCTCACGATAGGGCGTAACACCTGCGAAGAGATCTCCAACGTAGAAGGAATTATTTGCAAATCCTGATCTCGATGTTGCAGTCACCGCATAAGTAGTTGTACCACTGGCGCTTGGAAATCCTGGAACACTCCAAAGTGAGATTGAAGAACTTCCAATGTACTTATATTGAGGAACTGGATCAAAATTTATTGATTTAACTTTTCGTATCAACGTTGCTTGAACTAAATTATCTTTATCTTTTCCAATCGCGAAAGACTCAACACAATTCTCCTGCGTTGCACTCTCGCACGGACCATAAACGGAAACGGCAACGAGGGCACTTGGTATATTGCCGTTACTTTGATTATTTACTGGATCACAGAGTGGAACAGTCAACGAATCACACCACTTCCAAGAATCTCGCTGCTTAGTTGCATCTGTAATTGATTGTGGTTCAATCCCAATTAGCGACCCAGTCTGGATTGCGCCATCTTCAATGACATACGAAATAAGGTCATTCGAACCCAATGGAACTTGAGTGGGATCGAAGGCATCGCCAGGAGCTGCAGTCGCGCTACCTGCTGCGGTGGCAGCAACAAGAACGAGAGCGATAATCGCTTTAAACGGGCGCATTGATTTCTCCTGAACTAGTTTTGCCAGATTTTACTAATCAATACGCCGTGAAATCGAGCCCTTTTTATGCACTGATCAGTCACTCCATCTGACTCAGGAACCCATGCTGACGCCCGTCCAATTACGGTGGTCTTTCAAGCGTGAGGTTAGTCATGCCCTCACCTTTCGAGGTGCGAGATGGCTGGTGCTACCCCACAATTAAGGTGGATTATTTCTGATCCCAATCATAAGGAGAAGTTATGAAAACAATGCGTCGCAATGGGTTTGCTGCAGCTGCAGTTGCAGCTCTGCTCACCCTTTCTGCGTGTAGCAGTTCATCAGATGATGCTGCTGAAACAATGGAAACTACTTCAGTTGGAACTGTTGTTGATGTCGCTGTTGCGACTGAAGGTTTTGCCACTCTCGTTGCAGCTCTTACCGCTGCAGATCTCGTATCCACACTAAGTGGTGAGGGACCGTTTACAGTATTTGCACCAACAGATGCTGCATTTGCAGCACTTCCAGCCGGCGTACTTGATGCGCTACTGCTTCCAGAAAATGTTGGCGTACTCGCAAAGATTCTTACCTACCATGTTGTTCCAGGAATGGTAATGGCAGCTGACATCACCGATAGCGATGTCGCTACAGTTGAAGGCCAGACAGTAAAGCTTGCAACAATGGGTGGAGTAACAGTCAACGGTGCAAACGTTGTGATCGCTGATGTAGCTGCAAGCAATGGTGTCATTCACGCAATTGATGCTGTGATCTTGCCACCAGATGTTGATGTTGCAGCTCTTCTTGGCTAAACCTCATAATCGCTAGTTAAATGAAAAACCCCGCAGAATTATCTGCGGGGTTTTTCTTTGCAATCCAGAGTTGTGAACACCCCACTCAGTTTTATTGTACAAAATATATGATGTTCTGTACAATATAATCATGAGCGAAATGAGTATTTCGAATGCACGCGCTGAATTTCCTGCTGCAATAGCAAAGGCAAAGAAGTCACCAGTTCATATACTTCGTCATGGCAAGCCCGTTGCCGTTCTGATCGATCAATCCCTCTATGAAAAGATGCTCCAAGCCATGGAGGAGCTAGACGATATTGCTGCCTTTGATGAGGCGGTTAAAGTGAAGAGCAAGAACATTCCTTGGGAGGGTATCAAAAAAGAGCTCGGACTTACTTGAGTCGTTACACCGTTGAATTCAAGCCAGCTGCCCGAAAGTCTTTAAGGTCACTCTCTGCTTCTGATCAACTGAAGATAGCGGGAGTCATCGAACTATTGTCGGAGAATCCACTTCCTCCAAAATCACTAAAATTAACAAACCGCGATGGCTATCGTGTTCGTATTGGGAATTTTCGAATTCTTTACTCTTTCAATTCTCGTAAACTCGTGATCCTGATTATTGATATTGGAGCAAGAAAAGATATTTACAGCAGTTGATGCTGAGTTCTTCTAGGTAAATGAAAAACCCCGCAGAATTATCTGCGGGGTTTTTCTTTGCAATCCAGAATTGGATTACTTTAAAACTTTAGTTAGCTGAAGGTTCGCGAACTAGGTTTGGATCGATGGCAATGCCTGGGCCCATTGATGTTGAGATAACAGCCTTCTGCACGTAGCGACCCTTTGATGAGTTTGGCTTTGCACGAAGAACTTCTTCCATCGCTGCTGCGTAGTTCTCAGCAAGCTGGGTGGCTGTGAATGAAACCTTGCCGATGATGTAATGCAAGTTTGAGTTCTTATCAATGCGGAATTCAATCTTTCCACCCTTGATATCTTTAACTGCCTTTGTAACATCAGTTGTTACGGTTCCGGTCTTTGGGTTTGGCATCAAGCCGCGGGTTCCCAGAACCTTTCCGAGGCGACCAACCTTGGCCATCAAATCTGGTGTTGCGACAACTGCGTCAAAGTCCAAACGGCCCTTTGAAACTTCGTCGATCAATTCATCGCCACCAACAATGTCGGCACCGGCTGCGCGAGCTTCTTCAGCGCGCTCACCGTTTGCGAATACGAGAACGCGGGCAGTCTTACCGGTTCCGTGAGGCAAAATAACTGTCGAGCGGATTGCTTGATCAGCTTTCTTTGGATCAACACCGAGTACGAGTGCAACATCAATTGATGCGTCGTACTTAGTTGTTGATGTTTCTTTGGCAAGTGTTACTGCCTCGAGCGGTGTGTAAAGGTGATCTTGCTTTACCTTTGCTGCAGCTTCGGTATATTTCTTTGAGCGCTTCATTTCTTCCTCATTTCTCAACTCATTCGAGTCGAGCTAGTGGTTGTGGTTAGCGAACCAGCGAGGTTCTCCCACATCTAAATACCGATTTGGTGTCTAGAAATTTATTTAATTAAGCAGAGACTGTAATTCCCATTGAACGAGCGGTGCCCGCAATGATCTTCGCAGCTGCTTCGATGTCATTTGCATTGAGATCTGACATCTTTGTTGTGGCGATCTCCTTGACCTGCGCCATGGTGATATTTGCAACCTTCGTCTTGTGAGGAATCGCTGATCCCTTTTCGACGCCAGCGGCCTTCAAGATAAGGCGTGATGCTGGAGGTGTCTTGGTGATGAAATCAAATGAGCGATCCTCGTAGACAGTGATCTCTACCGGAATGATCTGACCCTTTTGGCTTTCAGTCGCAGCGTTATATGCCTTGACGAATTCCATGATGTTCACACCATGCTGACCAAGGGCAGGACCGACTGGAGGAGCTGGTGTTGCTGCTCCTGCTTGGATCTGCAACTTGATGAATCCAGTTACCTTCTTCTTTGGTGCCATTTTTCTCTCTTTTCCTTGATCTCTTGTAATTAAATCTTCTGAACTTGGTGGAATGAAAGTTCTACAGGTGTTTCACGTCCGAAGATAGAAACGAGAACCTTAAGTTTTGCTTGCTCTGGCATGATCTCTGAGATCGATGCTGGCAGCGTTGCAAATGGGCCATCCATAACGGTGACTGATTCGCCAACTTCGAAATCAATAACTCTGATATCTGGCTTATCTGATTTCTTGACTGGGCGTGGTGCAAGAATTTTCTCAACTTCAGCCATGCTCAATGGGCTTGGGTGGTGTGCGTTTCCAACGAATCCAGTAACACCAGGAGTGTTGCGAACTGCGGTCCATGATTCATCGGTGAGATCCATGCGCACGAGAACGTAACCTGGATAGATGTTGCGCTTAACCATCTTGCGCTGGCCGTTCTTAATTTCCATAACTTCTTCTTCAGGAACTTCGATCTGGAAAATGTAATCTTCCATGTTCAGTGACTGAATTCGGTTGGCAAGGTTTCCCTTTACCTTCTTCTCATACCCTGCGTATGAGTGGATGACATACCAGTCACCGATGGCAGCACGTAGTGTGCGGCGAAATTCTGCATTGGGATCGTTCTCATCTGATTCGATGTCGCCATCTTCATCGCTTGCGAGCGCGAGATCATCCACAGCTACATCGGAGTCAAGGCGTGAGTCAGCAACATCTGATACAGCGCTCTCAACCTCTACCGGCTGGGCAAGCTCATCCGCGTTGGCAGCAAGTGCTGCTTCGAATGCGTCCGGCTTTACATCGTCGCTCATTGTGATCTCTTCCAACCTTTACCTAAGTACCGCTACCCGAAGACCCAGAAAACGATCTTGGTAAGAACCAAGTCGATAACCGAGACAACGGCGATGACGAATAGAACGAATACGAGTACAACTAATGTATATGTGGTGAGTTGTTTGCGCGTAGGCCAAACAACCTTCTTGAGTTCTGAAACTACTTGGCGATAGAAAAGTCCAACGCGTGCAAAGAGACCAAGCTTCTGCTCGGTTGATTCAACTGACTCTGACATCGTCATTCCTTTCGCTTCGCTTCGCTTCGTTTCGTTTCGTTTCATAGAACTTCTTCATACTTCGGTAGAACATCTTGCAGGGCAGGAGGGACTCGAACCCCCAACCGGCCGCTTTGGAGACGGCAACTCTAGCCAATTGAGCTACTGCCCTTCGCGACGAGTAGGCATGCCAAGGCAGACCTTCTTTGTCGTGAGCGTCGAAGTGTAAGCCCAGAGGGGGCCTTAGGTAAAACTCGGATTTGGCCAGCCCACACTGGAGCGACAGAGATCTGGACGAGCCATACCCGCTGGATACGGCAGAATTACGCCCATGAGCCGAATCTCCGCACGCATCGCATCCATCACTGAATCAGCCACATTGGCAGTCGATGCCAAGGCCAAAGCCCTCAAAGCTGCAGGTCGTCCTGTTATTGGCTTCGGCGCAGGAGAGCCTGATTTCCCAACACCGGCATACGTCGTTGAAGCAGCAGCGGCTGCTACAAAAGTTGTGGCAAATCATCGTTACACACCAGCTGCTGGTCTGCCAGATTTAAAAGATGCAATTGTTGCAAAGACAAAGCGCGATTCACATTATGAAATTACTGCTGATCAAGTACTTGTTACTAACGGTGGCAAGCAAGCGGTCTATCAAGCGTTTGCAGCCATTGTTGATCCAGGTGATGAAGTGCTCTTGCCATCACCGTATTGGACAACATATCCCGAGTGTGTGAAATTAGCTGGCGGTATCAGTGTTGAAGTATTCGCTGATGAAACTCAAAACTATCTTGTCACTGTCGAACAACTCGAAGCAGCACGAACTCCAAAAACTAAGGCGCTACTTTTTTGTTCACCATCTAATCCCACTGGTTCGGTTTATACGCCAGCACAAGCAAAGGCGATCGGTGAGTGGGCGTTGTCGCATGGCATCTGGGTAATTGCCGATGAGATTTATGAGCACTTGGTCTACGACGGTGCGACTGCGCCATCACTTCCTGTTTTAGTGCCAGGCCTAGCGGATACCTGCATCATTATTAACGGCGTCGCAAAGACATATGCGATGACCGGTTGGCGTGTGGGCTGGATGATTGGTCCCAAGGATGTAATTAAGGCCGCTACAAATCTGCAATCACATTTAACATCAAATGTTTCTAACGTTTCCCAGCGCGCAGCAATTGCAGCCCTTGCTGGTGATCTCACCGCAGTCCACGAGATGGGCGTTGCATTTGATCGTCGTCGCAAACTCATCGTTGGGCTCCTTAATGAGATTCCAGGATTTGAGTGCCCAATGCCACAGGGTGCTTTCTATGTCTACCCCTCTGTAAAAGGTGTACTGGGCAAGGTTATTCGTGGGAAAACTCCGACCACATCTGCCGAACTCGCAACTTTGATTTTGGAAGAGGTAGAAGTAGCAGCGGTACCGGGTGAGGCATTTGGTCCATCTGGATATCTTCGCTTCTCATATGCCACAAGTGATGATGACATCATCGAAGGCATTGGCCGTATTAAAAAGCTACTTACTGAAGGTTAACTCCTACTAGATTTACTTCGGCTTCTAGTGCAATTCCAAAAGCTTCACGCACTGCTTGCTGGGCACTCTTTGCTAACTCAACGATATCGGCAGCCGTTGCTTGTCCTGAATTCGTAATCGCTAATACATGCTTAGTAGAAATTTTTGCACCACCAAGTGCTTGTCCTTTAGTAATTCCTGAGTGTTCAATTAACCAAGCCGCACTTGTCTTAATCCGACCATCTGGTTGTGGCCACTGCGGTGCATCGGCTGGCAATTTTTTTGCTTGATCAGCGGTGATGATCGGATTGGTAAAGAACGATCCGGCAGACCACGAATCAGGATCTTTAGCATTGAGCAACATTCCCTTGGCACCGCGCAATTGCAAGACCATCGCACGAACTAAGGCCAACTCTGCTTTCTGGCCAACTTCGATTGCAAGCGCTGTGGCTAATTCGCTATATGTAATCGGTGAACTCTCTTGACCGATACGTAATTGGAATTGAACTTCCAGCACAATATAGCGACCGGGGTTTTTCTTAAAATAGGACGAGCGATATTCAAATTCGCATTCACTATGGGTAAAAGTTTTAATCTCTTTAAGTTGGCGATCATAGGTACGCACCCGAGTAATAAATTCAGCGACCTCGTGGCCATAGGCACCAATATTTTGAATTGGCGATGCACCGACTGTGCCTGGAATTCCACTTAGCGTTTCGAGTCCAGCAAAGCCACGATCAAGTGTCAGCGCAACAAAGTCATCCCAATTTTCACCGGCGCCAATTGTTAGCGTGGCACCGCTGCAAGCATCGACATCTGAGACCAACGAACTATTAGAGATATGAATAACGGTGCCAGCAAAGCCAGCATCTGCAATCAGCACATTCGTTCCGCCGCCCAGAATTAATACCGGTGTATCCCCGGCCGCCTCAAGAGCTGCAATAATCTGATCTTCGGTGTGGACTTCAATAAATTGTGTAGCGGGCCCACCAACGCGCAACGAGGTGTGATCGGAAAGTTGCGTCATGAGTAAAGGCTACCTGCGCGGGGAGAGAATTGCTTCTTTACCGCGGAAGCGATCGAGCAAGCGATCGTAATTTTTCTTTGATTGCACTTCACGGTATTCAGGGTCTACATCATGATATCCGTGATGACGATCTTGCTCCAGCGGTAGCTCTATCTGCAAGAGCGATCCGCCGGCTTGGCGAAGACGGAGTGAAAATTCCATATCGGCATTGCGATAGTAGATAGCGCGATTACTAAAGCCACCAGCATCAATTGAACCTTGGCGATCGAGTGCCATGAAATAACTAAAGAGCACATCAACATCGCCTGCGCCCTTGTCATCAACACTGCGCCATTGATCATCGAGATTGACCAACCCACCACGCCAACCGACCGCTGCATATGAACCAGTGTTCAGTGCTGCCAGCACGGGTGTGATGGCATCGCCGGTAAAACGGGTAGATGGATCCATGATGATTACAAATTTGGTGGCAACAGCTTTTAGAATTGCATTGGCATTCTCGCCCCAGCCTTGATTTTCACTCATTGAAATAATTTTAGTGCGAGCATCCAATTGATCAACAAGTGCACCTGGATCACCGATGACAAAGAGTAAAATTGCGACATCGCTGTGGGCTTTGATGGTTGCAACTGTGGTGGCGGCATCTTCGTGAAAACCATCGATAATCATGACAAGTGCGATCGGCGCCTTAGCAAATAACGCTGGCTTGATATCACGAGTAGATGTGTAGATCGGGAAACGTTCTTTTTCGCGCAGTTCAAAGCCATCTGCCACATCAACGACTTCGTATCCACTGGCAGCAATCTGATCGCGTAATTGATCAGATAAGGCCCAATTCTTTTCGGTACGAGCAGCTTTGCGTTGTTCGGCAAGTGCAATCACATTATCTGGTGCGCTCATTTCGAGACCGTCGCTTTCGCCATTCCTAGTACTTTGATTCCAGCAGATGTTGCACTCAACTCAATACTGATGCGGCCATCTTCAATTGCAGTGACAGTGCCAGTCACGGTCAGATCAACATCGGTATCTGCCGGCACAATTACTGGCTTGATAAAGCGAGCGCCGAAAGTCTGTACCTTCTGCGCTCCCCCAGCCCAATCAGTGACAAACTTTCCGACAAGTGCCATCGTTAACATTCCGTGCGCAATTACATTGGGTAGTCCAACAGAAAGTGCGAAAGCTTCATCTTGGTGAATCGGGTTTTGATCACCGCTGGCATCAGCGTATGACTTAAGTAGCGCGCGATTGATCGTAAAGCTGCGCTCTGGAATTACGGTACCGACATTAATCATGCGCGCACCACCAACGTTGACCACGACGAAAGCGCGACTACACCGCCAGCTTTCAGATCAGATCGCACCGTCACAATTTCATTTCCAGCAGCGACGCGATATGTCTCAATTGTGGATGAGCAGGTAAATACATCGCCGGCTTTAATGGGTGTAAATATTTCAAACTTCTGATCACCGTGAACTACCCGGCTCCAATCGAGACCAACTTGTGGGTCCGAGAGAATGGCTTCCGATTGATCGAGTGTGGCTCGAATTGAAAAAGTTGGTGGCGCTACCGATGTATCGCTTTCGCCAATGACGGATGCAAAGGCGTCGATCTCAGATTGGGTAACCGCAATTGAACCTGCACCGGCGAAGGTGCGCCCGACCGAATCGGGGTTGAGCATTAGCGGGTTTCGCGGTGAAGAGTTGAAGACTTGCAACGTGGACAGAACTTCTTAAGTTCCATACGGTCTGGATCGTTGCGGCGGTTCTTCTTTGTGATGTAGTTGCGCTCTTTGCAATCCACGCATGCCATGGTGATCTTTGGACGTACGTCCGAGCTCTTACTCGCCATGGTCTTACTCCTTCTACATCAGTTCTTGTATGAGGAGCCTAGGTTACCCACAGCACCCCGTTTGGGTGAAATTCGTGCTTAACGATCTGGTAGCGGAGGCGGGATTTGAACCCACGACACAGCGATTATGAGCCGCTTGCTCTACCAAGCTGAGCTACCCCGCCAAATCTTTGATATTAATTTGATATTAAGTTCTGTGGTGCCTGTGCTGTGCGAGCCCCCCACCGGAATTGAACCGGTGACCTTTTCCTTACCATGGAAACGCTCTACCGACTGAGCTAGGGGGGCAGTTGATAGAGGTGAGAGTGTACGCGACTGCGCCGAAAGTAAAAAATCCCAGAGGGTGAATTAAAGGCTTGGATCGAGCGTGATTTTGCCAGTTGAGGCGCGAGATCTGATATCGGTATGGGCGGTGGCCGCTTGGCTTAGTGGGTATCGCCCACCAATAACGGGGCGAAGAGTTCCGGCGGCAATCATCGCAAAGAGTTCGTTAATTACATCGTGAAAGAGGGCTGGCTTTGCAAAACAATGCGCCAACCAAAATCCACTGACGCTCTTTGTGCCAGCCATTAACGCACCTGATGAAATTGGTTGTGGCGCAACGCGTGATGCCATTCCATATGTAATTAATCGACCGAAGTTGGTCAGCGCCTCAAGGCTCTGATCAAATGTGGGGCCACCCACCATTTCCAGAACTACATCTACTCGCTTGCCACCATTGGCGGCAATAATCGCTTTTTTAATTTCCGGATCAGTGGCATCCACGGTGGCATCGGCACCAAGTGAAATTGCAAGATCTCGCTTAACTTGGGTTGAAGCCGATGCAATTACTTTACATCCCCACATTTTCGCCAATTGAATCGCAATTACGCCAACTCCCCCGGCAGCAGCATGAACAACAACGCTCTCGCCACTTTTAACGTTCGCCATAGTTTTCAAAATATGCCAGGCGGTTGCACCTTGTACCAACATGCAGAGCGCTTGATCATCACTGACGCCATCAGGAATTTCAATGGTCATCGCCTTGAGTGCAGTTGCATATTGTGCATATCCACCGGAAGAGACAAGTGCTAAGTATCGCTTTCCATCGCCAGCACGACCGACAACTTCAATGCCTGGAATTAACGGCAGGCTCTGCGGGGCAAGATAACTATTTTCAACTTGATGTGTATCTGCGTAATTTATTCCAATCGATGAAACTTCTAATAAAACTTCATCCGGGCCGGCAACTGGAATATCGAGGTCAAGAAACTTCATCTGTTCTGGGCCACCAAATTCAGTAATCTGCATTGCTTTCATCACGGCGCCTGCTCCAGTCATATTTCGCGAAAGTGCGTTCAGTACTACGATTGTAGGTATGAGCAAAGTTATCACTAGCGATAGTGAATTGGCAGGGTTGCTTTCGCACACGCATCGCGTGGCTATCGTTGGAATCTCCGATAAGACCGAACGCCCCAGCAATGGTGTTGCTACCTGGTTACTAAGTAATTCACACCTTGATCTTTACTTTGTTAATCCAGCTCTCACTAGCGTATTTGGGGAACCCTGCTATCCGTCTCTTGCTGATATTCCAGTATCGATCGATATGGTCGATGTATTTCGAAAAGTTGAAGATATCCCTGGGGTAGTTAATGATGCGATTGCAATTGGGGCTAAATCAATCTGGTTACAACTCGGTCTCGCCGATGGCGCATCGGCAGCACGCGCAATTGCTAGCGGACTAGATGTTGTAATGGATCTCTGTCTGAAAGTTGAATATCAACGGCTAGCGTCGGTTATTTCGGCTCCAGAATAAGTGAAACTGAGTTGATGCACCAACGTTGATCAGTTGGCACGTCATAGCCTTCACCTTCAAAGACATGGCCTAAATGTGAATCACAATTTGCACAACGAACTTCGGTTCGCACTCGCGGTGCAAGCGATCGATCTTCAATCAACGTCACGGCATCGTTTGCACTTGGTGCGTAGAAAGATGGCCAGCCACATCCGGAATGAAATTTAGTCTCACTTTTAAAGAGTTCAGCGCTACATGCCTTACAACGATAACTACCAACAACATCTGAGTCGGTATATTCCCCAGTAAATGGCCGCTCAGTCGCACCGTTGCGCAATACGTCATAGGAAAGTGGATCAAGGCGAGCTTTCAATTCGTCTTCGTTGGCGCTCTTCTTATCTTGGCTCATGTGACCAATCTTAACTAAAGTCGACCGGCTTCGTGAACTCGTTTTAAGAATTCGCGGGTTTTTGGATGTTCGGGCTGGCGCAATACCTGCTCGGCGCTACCGCGCTCGAGAATTACCCCTGACTCTAAGAAACACACTTGATCTGCAACCTGTGTTGCAAAGCCCATTTCATGTGTAGCCAACACCATCGTCATTCCATCTGCTTTGAGATCTCGCACAATACTTAAGACTTCATTGACCAATACGGGATCTAGCGCAGAGGTGACTTCATCTAGTAGAAGTAGCCGTGGATTGACTGCAATTGAGCGAATAATTGCTGCCCGCTGCTGTTGTCCCCCGCTGAGGCGATCTGGATATTCATCGGCTTTCTCCAGTAAATCAAAGCGCTTAAGTAACTCTTCGGCTATCTCATCAGCCTCATCCCGGCTCTTTCCCTGTACTTTTATCGGTGCCAGCGTGATGTTCTGACGAATTGTCATATGCGGAAAGAGGTTAAAAGATTGAAAGACTATGCCAAGTTTTCTGCGGATTAAATCAACATCGATTGCTGGGTCACTAATCTCCTGGCCATCCAACAAAATCAAACCGTCATCAATTGGCTCCAGCAGATTTACACAGCGCAACAAAGTTGATTTGCCTGACCCCGATGCACCAATCAGCACAGTAGCTGTGTGCTCTGGTACTTCTAGATTTACATCATGTAAAACAACAAGATCACCGAAAGATTTGCGGAGATCAATTAGTTCGAGCACTGGAGTACTCATGCAACACCTTCTGAATTCTGCTGCTCAGATCGAAGTCGGATATGACGATCGATATATCGAGTCAGAGGGATTGTGATCAGTAAAAATAGTATTGCTGCCACAACATAGGGCGTGTAATTAAAGGTGCGGCTGGCATTGATCTGCGCTGCTCGCACCGCATCGGTGACTCCAAGAATTGAGACCAAACCAGTGTCTTTAAGTAGCGAGACAAAGTCATTGAGTAGCGGTGGAATCACGCGCCGAATTGCCTGCGGCAAGATCACATATCGCATCGCTTGATTTGAGGTCAGACCCAGTGATCTAGCAGCCGCACGCTGACTCGCGTGCACTGAAAGAATTCCACTTCGGATAACTTCGGCAACATATGCTGAATAAGTAAGCACGACTGCAACTGTTCCAAGCACAATTACATTGCTAGTCAGCCCTTGAATTCGTAGCGCTGGCACACCAAACCCAACTAACAAGATAATCAAAATCAGGGGTGCGCCTCGGAAAATATCAACGTAGGCAGTTGCAATAAATCTAAAGGGTGTAAGCGCCGGTGACTTAGTAGTGCGCAGTAAAGCAAGCGCTAGTGCAATAATTGTGATGGCGATTCCGCCGATGACGGTGAGTTGAATATTTACAACGAGTCCGCGAATAACGGTAGGAAATACTTCTTTTCCATATTCAATATCGAAAAATGTCTCTTTTACTGACTTCCAACCTGGAGATGTAATCAGGACGGTAGCCAAAGATCCCAGCACGAATATCGTGGAAAAAACCGCGATAAGTCGCTTGCGGTTATGGCTAGCTCTTCTAAAAGATTGACGTTCTATTTCACGCGCGCTCGGTGACCATGGGCTCAAATTACTCACCATGGCCACCGTGCGCGTATGAATTCACTACTTTAAATTGCTAACGATTATGGCTTGAGTACTGGAGCACCAGCACCTACTGCAAGCCATGTGTCAGTAATTGTTGCAAGTGTTCCATCAGCGATGATCGCATCGACAGCGCCAGATACACATGATGTGATCGGGCTTGCCTTGGTCATAAGGAGACCGAACTGATCTCCAGAACCAGTTGATGGAAGCTGTCCAACAATGATGCCGTTTTCAACTTCTACACCTGAAAGGTAGAAAGCAGTTGGAAGATCTACAACAAGACCATCAATCTGCTTATTCTTTAGCGCAGATACGCCAGCTGCATTGTCATTAAAGACACTTGGTGAAATGCCGATCTGGGCTTCAATTGCATCAAGTGAAGTTGTACCAACAGCTGCTCCGAGCTTTGCATCCTTAAGATCTGCAATTGATGACTTTCCATCAATCTTGCTTCCCTTAAATGAGACGATTGCCTGAGGCGCGGTGTAGTAAGGAGTTGAGAAATCAACAGCATTCGCACGATCTGCTGTGATCGAGAATTGCTGAAGGTTAAAGTCAAAGTTCTTCTCACCTGGTGTTACCGCGCTATCGAAAGTTGTACGAACCCACTTGACCTCATCGTTTGAGTATCCAAGTTGAGTTGCAACTGCGTAAGCGACTGCACCCTCAAAACCTTCTCCAGTTTCTGGAGCATCATCGATAATCCATGGGTAGTAGGCAGGCTCACCTGTTGCAATTGTGAGAAGACCGCTTTCAATTGTTGCAAGATCTTCCTTGGCACATGATGCCGAGGCGCTCTCTGTTGAGTCACTCGATGAACAACCTGTAAGTGTTAGACCAGTTGCAATAACAACGGCTGCAAAAATTCCTAAACGTTTTTTCAAAGTAATCTCCTAAAGTGTCAGGGGATCGTCACTAACCAAAGTAACTTGTGATGTGCAGTTAGCTAGACCCACGCTTGCCGACATAAGTGCTGTCAGCCTGGTCTTCACCCGGAGCACCCCGCCGCGGTGGAGGGTTGCCGTCCAGTTAGCCGGGGCTTGATGCTGGAACTCGTGACCATGGCCAAGATTACTTTTAGGTTGGAGATTGTCAAAATTTAGTAATCAAATGGAGTCTGTCCTGCAAACATGTTGCAACAACCCTTATTTTTTAACTTTTTTTTGTCGTTTTCGGTTAAGCAACTTTTTTATCGCGCGGCCTCTCCTTGACCAACTTCTTGGGTGAGACCTTTTTAGTAGTTTTCTTAGCTGTAACTTTCTTGGCAGCGGTTTTC
>JBDNJI010000019.1:0-38655 GCA_041687825.1 Candidatus Planktophila sp. | reverse complement strand
GCTACAGCGTGTGAAATTCTAAATGCCTCACGAAGTGCATTTTCAGGCAGTACTGCCTTGTGCTTTTTTAACTCTAAGTTGGCAATAATCGAAACAAGGTCAGCGTTACCGGTACGTTCGCCGTACCCGTTGAGTGTTCCTTGTACATGTGTCACACCTGCGGCAATTGCAGCCATCGAGTTTGCGATCGCACAGCCAGTGTCATTGTGGCAGTGGATTCCGAGGCGAGCATTGGAGGCTGCTAAAACATCGTGTACTACTTGGGATAGTTCATCGGGCAACATGCCACCGTTAGTGTCACAGAGTGCGATTACATCGGCGCCGGCTTCGGCAGCGACTCGAACAACTTCGAGTGCGTAGGCACGATTGTTGCGATAGCCATCAAAAAAGTGTTCGGCATCGAGGAATACTCGCTGGCCCTCTGCACGTAGATGCGTAACGCTATCTCTGATCATCTCGAGGTTTTCATCGAGTGAAGTTTTTAGCGCAAGATCAACGTGGCGATCAAATGCTTTAGCAACGAGTGTGACCGCTGGTGCACCGCTATCGCGAAGGGCGCCCAACAAAGCATCATCGGCAGCCTTTACATTTGGTCGACGAGTGGCGCCGAATGCAACAAAGGTGGCGTGCTTGAGTTTGAGTTCTTTCTTTGCCAGTGCGAAGAATTCGGTGTCCTTAGGGTTAGCACCTGGCCAACCGCCTTCGATAAATCCGACGCCGAGATCATCTAGGTGGCGTGCGATTGTAAGTTTGTCGTGAACTGAAAGATTTAAACCTTCTTGTTGTGCACCATCACGCAAGGTTGTGTCATAGATATGAAATGAGTCATCGATTGTCATAGCGAGACTTTCTTAACCCAGCCATGTGTATCTGCAATTGTTCCGTGCTGTATTGCAAGCAGGTGGCTGCGAATCTGCATGGTGATGGTGCCGGGTTGTCCATCGCCGGTGACCCATGTTCCCATTGAAGATTTTGCTTGACCGATGGGTGAAACAACAGCTGCGGTTCCGCAGGCAAATGTTTCGGTTATCTCACCGGATGCGATCCCTGCTTGCCAATCGCTGGTGCTAATCATTCCTTCTTCAACTTTGTATCCAAGATCTGCGGCTACATGCAAGATGGAATCGCGAGTAACACCTGGCAGCAAGGTGCCGGTGAGTTGTGGCGTGAAGATTGTGGCATCGGCGCCTTTACCTTTTACGAAGTAAAGGTTCATGCCACCCATCTCTTCCACCCATTTACGCTCTACTGCATCGAGCCAGACAACTTGGTCGCAGCCTTCTTTCGCTGCCGCTTTCTGCGCAACAAGTGATGCGGCGTAATTGCCACCGCACTTTGCTTCGCCTGTGCCACCCTGAGATGCACGTACATATTCAGTTGAGATCCAGACTGAGACAGCTTTCGATGGATCAAAGTAAGCACCAGCAGGGGTTGCAATCAAAATGTATGTCGCTTTATTAGAAGGACGAACGCCAAGTCCAACTTCGGTAGCGATCATGAATGGGCGGATGTAGAGAGATTCACCGACTTTATTTGGAACCCATCCAGCATCTTGCTTAACAAGTGTATTTACCGTCTCGAGAAATAAATCAACTGGCATTTCCGGCAACGCCAAACGAGCAGCGCTACGGGCAAAACGTTGGGCATTTGCTTCTGGGCGAAAGAGTGCAATGCCACCATCTGGTTGGCGATATGCCTTCATTCCTTCAAAGATCTCTTGTCCATAATGAAATACAGCGGTGGCGGGATCAAGTGTGATCGGACCGTATGGAAGTAGTTCGGGTTCGGCCCAACCGTTCTTCTCATCCCACTCGCAGATGATCATGTGATCTGTGTAGTACTTACCAAATCCACCTTCAGCAACTAGCGCATCGCGCGTCGCAGCATCTTTGGCGTGTGGATTGAGTGTGAATTTCATTTTATAAAAGCGCTAGTAGCGCATCCCCCACTTGAGTTGTGCTGCGCTTGGAATCACCGCGGGTTGCAAGATCTTTCGCAACAGCAGCTTCTACTTCGCGAGCAGCATCGGTAAGTCCAAGGTGGTCGAGCATCATCACAACTGACATCACTGTGGCAGTTGGATCAGCCAAGTTCTTGCCGGCGATATCAGGTGCTGATCCGTGTACTGGTTCAAACATCGATGGGAAGGCACCGGTCGGATTGATATTTCCAGATGCAGCAAGTCCGATGCCACCGCAGATTGCGGCAGCGATATCGGTGATGATGTCACCGAAGAGATTATCGGTGACGACTACATCGAAGCGATCAGGGTTGGTTACCAAAAACATCGATGCGGCATCTACGTGAATGTAATCAGTGGTGATGGTTGGGAACTCAGCGGCTACTTCGTTAAAGGTGCGAGTCCACAAGCTACCGGCACGAGTCAATACATTGTTTTTATGTACCAGAGTTAACTTCTTGCGATCGCGCTTTGTCGCTAATTCGAATGCATAACGAATTGCGCGCTCGGCGCCACGTCGAGTGTTAAGTGATTCTTCAGTAGCAATTTCATTTGCAGTACCAAGTGCGAGTACGCCGCCGGCGCCAACATATGGGCCTTCGGTGCCTTCGCGTACAACTACAAAATCAATTGGTGATTTGGTAGCAAGTGGTCCAATAACTCCAACAGCAAGTCGGGCTGGACGCAAATTAATGTAGTGATCAAAGGCGAAACGAAGTTTGAGCAAAAGCCCGCGCTCGAGCACACCACTGGGAACTGTCGGGTCGCCAACTGCGCCGAGCAAGATCACGTTCGACTTTGCGATCTCGGCCATTACCGAATCTGGCAGAACTTCGCCGGTGCGATGCCAATAGCCCGCGCCAAGATCGTATTCGGTCTTGACAAAGGTGACGTCATACTTTTTTGCAACAGCATCAAGTACTCGAATTCCCTGAGCAACAACCTCAGGGCCAATTCCATCACCAGCGATGACCGCTAAATTAATTGTCTTTGACATTAGCCAACCAGACTTACTGAACGGACTAGATCTGCACCAATCTCTTGAGCAACGGTTGCTGCTACTGAATCAGAGACACGCGAATCAACAGTGATTGCCATCAGAGCGTCGCCGCCTTGTGCCTCACGTGCGACCTGCATACCCGCGATATTGATCTGTGCGCTGCCAAGTGCGTTGCCGACAGTGCCGACAACTCCCGGACGATCTGCATAACGTAAGAACAACATGTTCTCGGTTGGTGGAAGATCTAAATCAAATCCATCAATTGCGATGATCTTTTCAACTTTGCGAATTCCCATCAAAGTGCCATCGACCTTAATCGACTTTCCGTTGCTGAGGGCTAAGTGAATTGAGATCATGCTGCGATATTCAGGACTATCAGGTGATGTTGTTACATTGGATGTAACACCGCGCGCTGCAGCAAGTCCCGGTGCATTTACATATGTGACATCTTCGGATCCAGCAGCAAGCAGTGCACCCTTGAGTGCGCTGACTGCCAGGATTGATGAATCGTGTCCTGAGATATCTCCCATGACGCAAATTTCAATACTTACTGGAAGTTCACCAGCAAGTGCGGTGCCGATCTGTGCCATCTTCTCAACGAGTGGAAGTGATGGACGGATCTCGTCATGGATTGCTCCACCTTTAACGTTGACCGCATCAGGTACAAGCTCTCCCCCGAGTGCTTTACGCACTGAGACAGCAACAGCAATACCTGCACGCTCTTGCGCTTCATCGGTAGATGCACCGAGGTGAGGTGTTGCAACAACTTGATCGAGTTCAAATAGCGGTGAGTCAGTACATGGTTCGGTTGCATAGACATCGAGTCCGGCACCAGCAACGCGACCTTCTTTGATTGCGTTATAAAGCGCAGTCTCATCAAGTACGCCACCACGAGCAGCATTAATAATGCGCACCGCTGGCTTTACCTTTTTCAGAGCCTCTTCCCCAATTAAGTTGGCAGTCTCTTTTGTCTTTGGCAGGTGGATAGTAATGAAATCACTGCGCTTTAAAAGATCATCGAGTTCAACTAATTCAACTCCGAGTTGAGCAGCACGTGCAGGTTGTAGATATGGGTCATATGCAATGACGTTCATACCGAAAGCCTGCATTCTGTGTGCCACTAACTGGCCAATGCGACCGAAGCCGACAATGCCCAGAGTCTTTTCGAAGAGTTCAGCGCCGGTGTATTTAGAGCGTGCCCATTTTCCATTACGAAGGGCAGCGTGTGCTGGTGAGATAAAGCGCGCTGATGCCAAGAGCAGCGAGATCGATAATTCGGCAGCAGAGACGATATTTGATGTTGGGGCATTAACAACCATGACACCAGCGGCAGTTGCCGCAGGAATATCAACGTTGTCGAGACCAACTCCAGCACGCGCAATAACGCGAAGACCTTTTGCCGCAGCAATTGCTTCGGCATTCATCTTGGTTGCAGAACGAATCAGTACCGCATCAACACCTTTGCCAAGTTCAGCTAAGAGTTCTGCTCGGTTTGCACCATCACAGTTACGGACTTCAAAATCTGGACCCAACGCATCTAGCGTCGCTGGGCTTAACTCTTCTGCAATTAATACGATGGGTTTAGCCACGTGATGCGCTTCCTTCTTGGTAATCGTCCTTATTTGAATTCTTCATCCAGCTAAACATTTTGCGGAGTTCGCGTCCGACAGTTTCGATTGGATGTGTCTCGCCCTTTGCGCGGAGTGATTTGAACTCTGGTGCGCCGGCTTCTTGATCATCGATAAAACGCTTAGCAAATGCGCCAGATTGAATGTCGGCTAGAACTGCCTTCATATTCTCTTTCACACTTGGATCAATGACTCGTGGACCTGAGACGTAATCTCCGTATTCGGCTGTGTCAGAGACTGACCAGCGCTGCTTTGCAATTCCGCCTTCGTACATCAAGTCAACGATCAACTTGAGTTCGTGTAGACATTCAAAGTATGCAACTTCTGGTTGGTAACCAGCTTCAATCAAAGTTTCGAAGCCGTACATCACTAGCTGAGATGCACCACCACAGAGAACTGACTGCTCACCAAAGAGATCGGTCTCGCACTCTTCGGTAAATGTGGTCAGGATTCCACCGGCGCGAAGTCCGCCGATTGCCTTTGCATATGAAAGTGTGAGTGGCCATGCGTTGCCAGTTGCATCTTGCTCGACTGCAACGATGACAGGGACTCCACGACCTGCTGAGTACTCACGGCGAACCAAGTGGCCTGGACCCTTTGGTGCAACCATGCAGACATCAACATTTGCTGGTGGAGTGATGTATCCAAAACGAATATTAAAACCGTGGCCAAAGAAAAGCGCATCGCCAGCTTTGAGATTTGGCTCGATTGATTCTGTGTAGATGTGGCGCTGAACATGGTCAGGCGCCAAGAGCATGATCACAGTGGCTTCTTTGACTGCATCAGCAACGCTTGTTACGCGAAGGCCAGCTTCTTGCGCCTTGGCACGAGATGGTGAACCATCTTTGAGGCCAACGCGCACATCAACACCAGAGTCGCGAAGACTGAGTGCATGTGCATGGCCTTGTGAGCCGTAACCGATGATCGCGACCTTGCGACCTTGGACGATTGAGAGATCTGCATCCTCTTCGTGATACATCGTTGCCACGGTATTTCTCCTTTGTGTTGTTCGTTCTAGCGTTAGTTTAGTTCTGATAGTCGGGCTGAGTGTCGTGCTTTGTATTGCTAATTGCACCTTCGAGGAACTCTTCGATGCGAATTACGTTGATGAGCTTGTCTAATTGAGCGATAATTTGCTCGAGCGAGTGACCTTCGACACTTACCTCGATAATCATCTTTGAGATCTTATTGTTCTCGGTCGGACCAACAACCAGCGAATCAATGTTGTAGGTACGTCGTGCAAAGAGTCCAGCCACTCGGGCAAGTACTCCTGGCTCGTTCTCTACCAGAACTTCTAATTTATGAATGGCCATTAGAGCTCCTGTGAATCCCAGTCAGGAGCAGTGGCGCGGGCGATCATGATGTCATCGTTAGATGTTCCAGCAGCAACCATTGGCCAGACCATCGCATCGCGATGAACTCGGAAATCAACTACTACTGGTTGATCATTGATCGACATAGCTTTTTCGATCACAGCATCAACATCTTCTGCTCGTTCGCAGGCAAGTCCAACACAGCCCATTGCTTCTGCAAGCAGTGGGAAGTTTGGAACACGCTTTGAATCAAGGCTGGTATTTGAATATCGACCATCATAGAAAAGCGTCTGCCATTGGCGAACCATGCCAAGACTTTCATTGTTGATGATTGCAATTTTCACTGGAATATTATTTAACGCACAAGTTACTAACTCTTGATTTGTCATTTGGAAACAACCATCGCCATCAATTGCCCATACTGTCGCATCTGGTGCGCCAACTTTGGCACCCATCGCCGCCGGAACGGCATATCCCATTGTGCCGGCGCCACCTGAGTTGAGCCATGTACGTGGCTTCTCATATTTAACAAATTGTGAAGCCCACATCTGATGTTGGCCAACGCCTGAAGTAAAAATAGTATCTGGACCACAGATTTGGCTCAGGCGTTCAATTACATATTGAGGTGAGAGCGAACCATCAGATGGAACGTCATATCCAAGTGGATAAGTTGCGCGCAAATTATTCATCGAATTTAGCCACGGAGTTAAATCTGGTCGACTCTTTGCAAGTGCTGCCTTAAGTGCAGGGACAAGTGCTTTCATGGTTTCGCGGACATCACCGATAATTGGAACATCGGCATAACGATTCTTTCCAATTTCGGCAGGATCAATATCTGCATGGATAACCTTTGAATTAACAGCAAATGTCGAAAGCTTGCCAGTAACACGATCATCAAATCGTGCACCAAGTGTGATTAGTAGATCTGCCTTTTGTAACGCTGTCACTGCCGCAACTGTTCCGTGCATTCCTGGCATTCCCATGTGAAGTGGATGCGAATCTGGGAAAGCACCACGTGCCATCAGAGTTGTTACAACTGGTGCACCGAGAAGCTCTACGAGTTCAAGAAGTTCGCGAGCACCATTGGCTTTAATTACTCCGCCGCCGACATAGAAAACAGGCTTGAGTGATTGCGCGATTAAGGCAGCAGCATCGTTGATGGAACTTTGGTTGGGCACAATCTGCGGTTTGTATCCAGCCATCTCAATATTTGTTGGCCAGCTGTATGTGGTCTCTTTCTGTAGTGCATCTTTTGCAATATCTACAAGTACTGGACCTGGACGACCTGTTGTCGCGATGTGGAATGCCTGCGCAATTACGCGAGGGATTTCATCTGGATCGGTGACTAAGAATGAATGTTTGGTAAACGGCATCGTGATTCCACGAATATCAGCTTCTTGAAATGCATCGGTGCCAATTGCAACCGATGGAACCTGACCTGTAATTGCAACCATTGGTACTGAATCCATCGCAGCATCCATCAACGGTGTCACTAAGTTTGTGGCACCGGGGCCAGAAGTTGCAATACAAACTCCGGCACGTCCGGTTACTTGGGCATATCCAGTGGCGGCATGACCTGCGCCTTGTTCGTGGCGAACCAAGATGTGGCGAATTGTGGAGTCAAAGATCGGATCGTAGGCAGGAAGAATTGCGCCACCGGGTAGACCAAACATCACATCAACGCCAACTGCTTCGAGGGTTTTCACCAACGAAGTAGCTCCATTCATTGTGGTTCCATCAACTGTTGGTACGTGTGCCATATCTTCTTGCCCCTTTCCGTCTCGAGTTCTTAGTTAAAAATTTATTAAATGAAAAAGCCCTCAGAGAACTGAGGGCGCGCGATACCAAAGAGGCACGCGCTATCGAATCACCACCACTGATGCAGATGTTGAGGCTACTGATTTCACCTCTTTATTATCCAACACGTTACGAGGTGAGTCAAGAGATGAGATACCGATCTCGAAATTTGAGACGGCAAAGCTCTACTTACAGACCGCCCCCATAGATGCAGAGGTCACAGTTTTGGAGTACCTTGCGAGGACTCCCCTAGTAAATTTGTGAGGTAGCGGGGCCCAACCAACCTTACGTTTTGCAAGTTCTGCTGAATCGACCAGTAAATCTAAGGTCCGCTTTTCGATATCGATTCGTATGAGATCTCCATCTTTAATAAAAGCGATTGGCCCACCATCGACTGCTTCAGGTGAGATGTGGCCCACGCAAAGTCCAGTTGATCCACCGGAGAAACGACCATCAGTAATCAAGAGCGTCGACTTTCCAAGACCGGCACCTTTAATCCCAGCAGTAATCATCAAACTCTCACGCATTCCTGGACCGCCCTTGGGTCCTTCATAACGAAGCACAACAACATCGCCTGCTTGGATGGTGCCATCTTCAAGTGCAGCCATTGCCGCTTGTTCACGTTCGAATACCCGAGCTGGACCCTCGAAAGTTTTGATTCCGATTCCTGCGGTTTTGCAGACGGCGCCTTCTGGGGCCAGAGATCCGCCAAGAATTGTGATTCCAATATCGGTAGAAAGTGGACTCTTAATTGGATGCAGAACTTCTCCATCTGCATACGGAGGATTTATATCGGCAAGATTTTCAGCCATTGTTTTTCCAGTAACGGTGAGAACATCTCCATGCAAATATCCACCATCAAGTAAGGATCGGAGTACAACCGGAATTCCGCCTACTCGATCAACATCGGTCATCACAAACTTTCCAAAAGGCTTAAGGTCTCCAAGTAACGGTACCTTTGAACCAATACGGTGGAAATCTTCTAGCTCTAGCGGGACTTCAGCTTCGTAGGCAATTGCCAAGAGATGCAGCACTGCATTGGTGGAGCCACCTAAGGCCATCAAAATAGTGATCGCATTTTCGAATGCTTGTTTTGTCAAAATATCACGGGTGGTAATTCCATTAGCAATTAAATTGACAACTGCTTTACCTGATTCGATCGCGTATTTATCGCGACGGCGATCTACTGCAGGAGGTGCAGCTGAGCCAGGTAGCGACAATCCGATCGCTTCACCAATTGATGCCATTGTGTTTGCGGTATACATACCGCCACAAGCACCTTCTCCTGGACAAATGGCTTTTTCAATTTCAGTTAAACGCTCTTTAGTAATCAAGCCACGCGCACAAGCACCCACTGCTTCAAATGCGTCGATGATGGTGACATCTTTTCCATCAACTTGGCCAGGTAAAGTTGAACCTGCATAAACAAATACGGAGGCGACATCAAGTCGCGCTGCTGCCATCATCATTCCTGGCAGGGATTTATCGCAGCCGGCAAAGGTGACCATGCCGTCGAAGCGCTCTGCTTGCATCACTGTCTCTACTGAGTCGGCGATGATTTCGCGAGAAACTAGCGAGAAGTGCATTCCCTCATGGCCCATTGAAATTCCATCAGATACCGAAATGGTTCCAAATTGCATTGGAAATCCACCAGCTTCGATAACGCCTAACTTCGAAGCCTTTGCAAGACGATCAAGTGAGAGATTGCAAGGAGTAAATTCATTCCATGATGAAGCAATACCAATTTGAGGTTTTACCCAATCATCATCGCCCATTCCAACTGCACGCAACATTCCACGTGCAGGTGCGCGTTCGAGTCCATCGGTGACGACTCCAGAGCGGGGTTTCATATTAGCCATGAGATAATTCTAACCTAAAAGCCCAATCCCGGTAGATTCACAAGGAGTACTTAGCTGTGTCAAAAAACCCAGAAGTTACAACCGAATTAGATCCGACCCGATGGCGCACACTTTTTGTGGTCGCGATCTCACAATTGATGGTCGTGCTTGACTCATCAATTGTAAATATCGCAATCCCATCAGCCAAGATTGATCTCGGCATTACCGATGCAAATCAGCAGTGGGTTGTGACCGCTTACACATTGGCCTTTGGTTCATTTCTTCTCCTCGGTGGTCGCATCGGTGACTACATGGGGCGCAAGCGCATTCTCATGGTTGGTCTTCTTGGATTCGCTGGAGCATCAGCGCTCGGTGGCGTTGCCGCTTCTCAGGGGATGCTCTTTGCTTCCCGCGGATTGCAGGGTCTATTTGCTGCACTCCTTGCTCCCGCTGCGCTTGCGATTATCAGCGTTACTTTCACGGTGCCAGCAGAGCGCGCAAAAGCATTTGGTGTCATCGGTGCAATCTCAGGTGGTGGTGCAGCAATCGGTCTCATCCTTGGTGGCGCTCTTACTGAATTCTTCTCATGGCGCTGGTGCATGGGTGTAAATGTTCCGATTGCACTTATCGCCGCAGCACTTGCCTTTAAGTTTGTTAAAGAATCCAAAGCACAAGGCGATCGCAGTTATGACATCCCTGGTGTAATCACTGCTACTGGTGGTCTCTTCGCGCTGACCTACGGATTCAGCGAAGCCGCAACAAAAGGTTGGGGTGATCGCCTCACAATTTCATTCTTCGTGGCTTCGGTAATTCTTCTGGTGTCATTTGTATTCATTGAAAAGCGAGTTGCAAATCCATTAATGCCACTTCGCGTAGTCACTGAGCGCAACCGCGCTGGTTCATACCTTGGTTCACTGGTTGTCGGTGCCGGACTATTCTCAATGTTCTTATTCCTTGGCATTTACTTCCAGGTTGTATTGCAATTTAGTCCGCTTCGCTCTGGCTTTGCTTTCTTGCCCTTTACCGCAGGAATTATTATCGGTGCTGGAATTTCCTCTAACTTGCTTCCAAAATTTGGGCCACGTCCACTCATGGTCCCTGGCCTCTTGGTCTCAGCGTTGGGTCTACTCTCAATGACGATACTTACGCCTACATCAAGTTACTTCGGTCATATCGTTCCTGCTCTGACGTTGATGTCATTCGGTCTGGCCTTTGTATTTATTCCTCTCACATCTACATCTCTGCACGCAGTAAGGCCTGATGACACCGGTGTCGCATCAGCAATGCTCAACACCAGTCAGCAAATTGGCGGATCACTTGGTACCGCTCTCCTCAACACTGTTGCTGCTACCGCCACCGTCAGTTATGCGGCGGCAAATGTAAATGCGGCCCAGTATGAAGCGTTGGTACATGGATTTACCCGAGCATGGACAGTGGGAGCGCTCTTACTGATTGCCGGTTCTGTGGTGCTCTTCTTCTTTATTCGAGTTGGAAAAGAATCACTCGTTGAAACTGAAGGCGCTGGCTTTCACTAATTAAGAAGTAGCTTGACCTAAGTGGCCAAGGAGAAGTTCGCGCACTCGCGCAGCATCTGCTTGGCCCTTTGTCTCTTTCATGACTGCGCCAATTAAGGCACCAGCTGCAGGTAGATGACCGCTTCGAACTTTTTCTGCTGTCTCTGCCTGTTCACCACAGACTTTTTCAATGGCGGCCATGAGTGCGCCATCATCATTAACAACTTTGATCCCGCGTTTTGTCACAACTTCTGCTGGCGTACCTTCGCCGGCAATCACGCCTTCGACTACTGCACGAGCTAACTTATCGGTGAGTTCTCCTGAATTTACAAGGGCGACGATTGCCGCAACATCCTTTGGCGTAATTGAGAGTTCGCGTACGGAAACATTTTGTTCGTTAGCAACACGTGAAATTTCACCTAGCCACCATGAACGTGCCTTTGTCGGATCAGAGCCAAGCAGGACTGTCGCTTCCACGATGTCGAGTAAATCGGCATTGACCATCGCTGACATCTCTTTATCTAATACCTGCCACTCTTCTTGCAAACGCTTACGACGAATCGATGGGCGCTCTGGTAGCGCTGCACGTAGCTCTTCAATCCATGCGGCATCAGGTACCACTGGAACTAGATCAGGCTCTGGGAAATATCGGTAATCCTCTGCTTGCTCTTTCGATCGACCAGAGCGAGTCAGGCCAGTATCTTCTTGAAAATGTCGAGTCTCTTGTTTTACCTTTTTGCCTGCATCTAATAACTCCGCATGGCGAATCATTTCGCCGCGGATTGCGCGTTCGACAGAGCGAAGTGAGTTCACATTCTTGGTCTCAGATCGGGTACCAAGTACATCCGATCCCATCGGCTTGAGTGAGACGTTTGCATCACAACGAAGTGAGCCTTGCTCCATCTTTACATCAGAGACGCCAAGGCCACGCAAAATATCGCGAAGTTCGGCAACATATGCACGCGCTACTTCTGGCGCATATTTACCAGTGCCCGGCACAATCTTGGTCACGATTTCAACTAATGGAATTCCAGCGCGGTTGTAATCCAAGAGTGAGTAATCAGCGCCGTGAATTCGACCAGTAGCACCACCTACGTGAAGTGACTTACCTGTGTCTTCTTCCATATGTACCCGCTCGACTTCAATGCGAAATGTCTTTGCGCCTTCATCGGTATCGATCTCAACATCGACATAACCATCAAAACAGATGGGTTCGTCGTACTGTGAAATCTGGAAATTCTTTGGCATATCTGGGTAGAAGTAATTTTTACGGGCAAAGCGGCTACGTGGCGCAATCTGACAGTTGAGCGCTAAGCCAATTTTAATTGTTGATTCAATTGCTGCCGCATTCACTACTGGCAACGCACCAGGAAGTGCGAGACAGACGGGACATGTTTGCGTATTAGGTTCGCCACCAAAAATTGTGCTGCATGAGCAGAACATCTTTGATTCGGTATTGAGTTCAACGTGAACTTCTAGTCCGAATACTGGATCGTATTTAGCAACGACATCGTCATATGAAATAGCCATTACTTAGCACCTCCCAGAGCAGGTACCTTTGAAATTAAATGTCCGCCCCATTTATCAACAAGAGCGCCCTCAAGAGCTGAGCCGACTTGATAGAGGCGGTGATCTTGCATCGCTGGCGCCATAATCTGGAAGCCAACAGGGAGCTGATCTTCATCGGCTAATCCGGCCGGCAAACTCATTCCGCAAATACCGGCGAGGTTAACCGGAATTGTTGCGACATCTCCAAGATACATTGCAATCGGATCATTAGATTTTTCACCGATTTTAAAAGCTGTAGTCGGCGCAGTTGGTGAGACCAATACATCAGCTTGCGCGAAAGCCTTTGCGTAATCTTGAATAATCAAGGTACGGATCTTCTGCGCACTTCCGTAATAGGCATCGTAATATCCAGATGAGAGTGCATATGTACCAAGAATGATGCGTCGCTTTACTTCATGGCCAAAGCCAGCGTTACGAGTAGCGTTCATTACTGATTCAGCCGATGCGCCGTCACTATCCCCCACGCGAAGTCCATATCGCATCGCATCGAAGCGAGCGAGATTTGAAGAACATTCAGAAGGTGCAATTAAATAATAGGCAGCGAGAGCGAATTCAAAGCTTGGGCAATCAACTTCAACTATCTGTGCGCCAAGGGATGCAAGTACCTGTAGCGATTCATCAAAGCGCGCCTGGACTCCGTTTTGATATCCCTCGCCCTGAAGTTGTTTTATTACACCGATCTTCATTCCCTTAACATCACTGCTGCGTGCTGCAGCGATCACATCCGGAAATGCGCCGTTCACACTTGTTGCATCCTTGGGGTCATATCCGGCGATTACATCGTGCAGCATCGCGGTATCTAAAACTGTGCGACCAATTGGTCCTGCTTGATCAAGACTTGATGAGTATGCAATCAGACCATAGCGAGAGACAGCGCCATACGTTGGACGCACTCCAACAATTCCAGTCAGCGCTGCTGGTTGGCGAATTGATCCGCCGGTATCGGAACCGATTGCAAGCGGTGCCTCAAAAGAACTTACCGCTGCCGCAGATCCTCCACTGGATCCACCTGGTGTTCGAGTGAGATCCCATGGATTAAATGTTGGGCCGTATGCAGAATTTTCAGTAGATGAACCCATCGCAAATTCATCCATATTTGTCTTACCTAAGATGACGAGCCCGGCTGCCTTTAACTTTGTGACAACGGTTGAGTCATACGGTGGTTTCCACCCTTGCAAAATTTTTGATCCAGCGGTTGTCGGTACACCTTCTTGGGCAAGCACATCTTTAAGTGCAAGTGGAATACCTGCAAGTGGATGTAATTTCTCGCCCGCGCTGCGCTTTGCATCAATATTTTTTGCTTGTGCAAGTGCGCCTTCTGCATCTACATGTAGAAATGCTTTTACTGATGGATCAACATCTGCAATGCGATCAAGGTGTGCTTGAGTTAAAGAGGTCGAAGTTACTTCACCCTTTGCCAAGGCTTGTGCCATCTCGGCTGCGCTCTGCTTAATCATTCTGCTTCACCAAGAATTTGTGGCACTCTAAATCGGTCTTCTTCTTGCGCCGGCGCACCAGAAAGTGCTTGTTCGGATGTCAGGCTTGGCAGCACAACATCTGCTCTGAAAACATTGACGATCGGTTGCGGATGAGATGTTGCGACAACTCCATCAAGATTTACCTCTTGTACGCGAGCGACAGCATCAAGAATCATTCCAAATTGGGAAGCTAGATTGGTGAGCTCTTCTTCGCTCATCTCTATTCGAGCAAGCGCTGCTAATTTTGCGACATCGTCGCGGGAAAGGCTGCTCATAGCCTCAGTCTATAAAAAGATCGCGCTAGGAGCGAATTTGACCAGTACCCGTGACAATCCACGTCGTTGTAGTCATGGCTGCAAGCCCCATCGGGCCACGGGCATGTAATTTCTGATTCGATATTCCAATCTCAGCGCCAAAGCCCATCTGTTCGCCATCGGTAAAGCGAGTCGATGCATTGACCATTACTGCGGCGCAATCTGAAAGCGCAATAAATTTACGTGCACTCTCTTTATCTTCGGTGACAATAGCTTCGGTGTGATTTGTGCCAAATTTTTCTATATGATCAATTGCATCGATGAGTGAATCGACAACACCCACATTCATCTCAAGGACCCCGTATTCAGTCCCCCAATTCTCATCACTTACCGGTTCAACCGAGATGCCAATCTTTGATGCAACCCGCTTGGCAGCGCCATCACAATGCATGGCGACACCGGCTTCATGTAGTGATGAAAGCAGAATTGGCAGGAACTCATCAGCAACTGATTTATGTACCAATACCGTCTCAGCTGCATTACAGACACTTGGTCGATGCGTCTTCGAATTCATAACAATCGGAAGTGCTTTAGCTAGATCAGCACTGGCATCAATGTAGACATGGCAGACACCAGCACCAGTCTCAATTGTTGGCACAGTGGCCTCATCAACTACCATCCGAATCAGAGCTGCGCTACCTCGTGGAATTACTAGATCAACTTTTCCACGCGCTGTAAGAAGTGCCGTAACTGTGGCGCGATCATCTGATGGCACAAGTTGGATTACATCAGGTGAGATATCGGTATCTGCCAAGGCATCACGCATCACTGTTACTAGAATCTTATTACTGGCATCAGCGGTAGATGATCCACGCAGAAGAGCGCAATTTCCGGACGCTAATAAGATTACCGCCGCATCAACGGTCACATTGGGCCGTGCTTCATAGACCATTCCAATTACGCCAAAAGGAACGCTGATCTGTTCGAGCTCTAACCCATTGGGAAGAGTAGATTTATTTAAAATTCTTCCGAGTGGATCGGGTAAGGCTGCGACCTGTCGAGCACCATTTGCAATACCGGCAACACGATCAGCGGTAAGCAAAAGCCGATCTTGCATCTGTGGATGCATTGATGACGCTTGTGCGCGAGACATATCTTCTTTATTTGCTGCCAAGATTTCAGCTGCACGAGCATCGATTGCATCTGCAATTTTAAGGAGTGCGGATTTACGTTCTTCCCCCGAGGTTCCCGAGAGTGTGCGGGTGGCTTTACGCGCATTGAGCGCTAGCCCCTCGACAATTGCGACTGCGTTCATAGGAATAAGCCTAGCGGCAGATACCCTTCCTACGTGAGAAAATTAATTCGAAATCTGCTCATCTCGGTATTTGTTCTCTATCTCGCTCTCTTCGGATTAACAAAAGTTATTCGCTATCCAGAACCTATTGCGGCGATAAAGCTCGGACTTGCCCCAGCATCTAAGACACCAGATCTGATGCCATTTCATATTATTAAATCATCGCCATCAAATTCTTCACCCTTGGGCCTTGGGCTCGCTGAAAGTATTGATCAAGTAACCTGGCAAGGGAAGAACGTTCCATTTACCGAATTTCTTTCAGCCACCCAAACAAATGCTTTTATTGTGATTCGAGACGGCAAGATTACATATGAGAAGTACTTCAACGGACACACGCAATCGACTGTGCTGCCTTCGTATTCAGTTGCTAAGACAATGACATCACTGGTAATCGGCCAACTCATTGATGAAGGGAAACTTTCAGAGAACGATACCTTTGTAAAATATCTGCCAAAGTTTGAGGCGGGTACTTCATTTGATCGAGTCACGATTGCACAACTACTCGATATGAACTCTGGCATCGGCGTCTCCGATAATTATCCAGCAGGGCCATCCGGGTGGGGTGTTGCCATTGCCCAGATGTATGCCACAACAGATATGAATTTCTTTATGGGTAACAATCAAAAAATGCGAGAAGAACCAGGAACTTTTCCGGAGTATCGAAGCGTGAACACCCAGATGCTCGGTCTCATTATCCAGAAGATAACTGGCAATAAGGTCGCTGATGAATTTAGCAACCGTGTGTGGAAGGTTGTTGGCGCAGAGTACGACGCAACTTGGAATGTAGATAAAGTCGGCGGTCATGAAAAGGCATTCTGTTGCTTCAATGCAACTGCACGCGATTACGCTCGTGTGGGCCAAGCGCTCATGACTGGATCGCCTGCAATCGCGAGTACTGCATGGAGTGCTCGACTTTCGACACCTGTGGTGAAGTTGGATTACGGATGGGGCTACGGCGCACAGATGTGGCATCCATTTGCTGGGATCAATCTCATGATGGGCTTACATGGCCAATATATTTATCAAGATAAGTCACGTAATACTGTGATTGTAAAACTCAGTGATATGCCAACTAGCTCAGACGGAATTAGTGACGATATTGCAGATGTGCTGCGGGAGATTTCAGAGCAGAACTAGATCGTCACGATGTACAAGTTCGCGCTCGTACTCAGCGCCAAGACTTGCTGCTAACTCTTTGGTAGATCGTCCCAACATCTGCGGGATCTCATCGCTATCAAATGCCACGAGCCCACGGGCAACTACTTCACCCGATAGTGAAACAAGTTCGACGGTATCGCCAGAAATAAAATGGCCAGATACCTCAGTCACACCAGCAGGCAAAAGAGATGTTCCGCGTTCGCGAATTGCCTTCACAGCTCCATCATCGAGGGTGAGTTTTCCTTGCGGTGTTGATGCATGTGCCAACCACAACAAGCGAGAATTACTCCGGCTGCCTTGGGCATGAAAATATGTTCCTACTTCATCACCCGCAATTGCCATTTCACTCTGCTCGAGTGAGGTTAAGAGCATTGGGATTCCAGCGCTAGTTGAGATACGCGCCGCTTCAACTTTAGTAACCATTCCGCCGCTACCCACGCCAGCACTTCCTGCACCACCAAGCACGATGGATTCGATCTCGCTCATCTTTGCAACCGTGTGAATTGGACGTGCACCTGCTTGGGTTGGTGGAGCGTCATAAAGTGCGTCAATATCTGAAACAAGTATTAGTAAATCTGCGCCAATTAAAAGTGCGACCAACGCTGCTAATCGATCGTTATCACCAAAGCGAATTTCTTGAGTACCGACAGTGTCATTTTCATTGATAATCGGAACTACACCTAGCGCTAATAATTTAGCCAGAGTCTGGTGTGCATTCTGGTAGTGAGATCGGCGCACAATATCTTCAGTGGTCAGAAGTACTTGTGATGAAAGCAAATTATGAGATGAGAATGCTTGATTGTATTTTGCGATCAGTAAGCCCTGCCCTACTGATGCCGCTGCTTGCTGAGTAGGTAGATCTTTTGGTCGGGCTGTGAGTTTGAGGGGTGCAAGTCCGGCCGCAATTGCACCAGATGAAACAAGCGCGACTTCGGCGCCGCGGCTTTTAAGTGCTGCAATCACATCTACGATTTTGGTAATTGCAGCGGAATCTAATTGTGATCCGGCTGCGCCAGTTAGAGAAGAAGAGCCGATCTTGATAACAATGCGCTTTGCAGATGTAACGGCAGTGCGATCCCCAGTGCGAACCATTGCCTTTACTCCTTTCCTTTACCCTCTAAAACTTCATCAGCCTCAAACTCTTTACCGTTGATCACCTGAATTACTTGAGGGGTACGCGGGTCTTCCACGTTGTACTCCCATTGCTTTGCAATCTCTTCATCGCTGAGTTCATCAGGCTGGCGATCTGGCACCATCCAGGTTGATTCAAGTCGTGAATCTTCACCACGACGATGTAAGTGGCCAGCAAGTTGCTCAGCACCAGCTTCAATTGTTGGCTCCCAGTCAAAGACGATCTCATTATCGCCATCACCAATGCGAACTTCGCTACCGGCAATCGCACCCTTTTTAAATAGTTCTTTTTCAACGCCTAGTTGTGCCAGGCGGTCTGCAAGATAGCCAATGGCCTCTGCATTTTTAAAGTTAGTTTGGCGTACCCAGCGTTCAACTTTCTTGCCACGAACTGAGAAGGTGCCATCAGCATTTACGCGAACACTAAATCCTGAGTCATCAACTGCAGTTGGTCTTAGAATAATTCGAGTGCGCTCTTCGGTCGCTGCTTCGGCGCGAGCCTTCTGCACCAGACGTCCCATCGCATAATTGAGTTCTGGTAGACCTTCGCGCGAAGCGGCCGAGACTTTATAAACGTCATAACCCTTTTCCCGCAGAGTTTCTTCGACCATATCTGCCATCGCTGATCCATCTGGAAGATCGATCTTATTTAGCGCAACGATTCGAACACGATCTTCTAAACCGCCATAGAGTGCGAGTTCTTCTTCAATAATTTCTAGATCAATCACTGGGTTTCGATCAGTCTCAAGCGTTCCGCAATCAAGTACGTGAACGAGTGCCACGCAGCGTTCGACGTGACGTAAAAATTCAAGTCCGAGTCCCTTGCCTTGAGAAGCACCTGGGATTAATCCTGGTACATCAGCGACGGTAAAACGAGTTTCACCAGCTTGAACAACGCCAAGGTTTGGAACGAGTGTGGTGAATGGATAATCAGCAATCTTTGGACGTGCGGCAGATATCGCGGCAATCAGCGATGACTTTCCAGCACTTGGAAATCCAACGAGTGCAATGTCGGCAACTGACTTAAGTTCTAGAAAAAGTGTGCGCTCTTCTGCAGGTTCACCTAAGAGTGCAAAGCCTGGTGCGCGTCGCTTTGATGATGAGAGTGCGAGGTTTCCAAGTCCACCAAAGCCACCTTGGGCTGCCATAAATGTTGTACCGATTCCGACTAAGTCGGCCAGCAGATTTTCTTCTTTATCGTAGACAACAGTTCCATTTGGAACAGACAAAATTAAATCTTCACCCGAGGCACCATCTTTGCGATCACCATAACCTTGATGTCCGGCGGTGGCTTTGCGATGTGGTGAGTGGTGAAAATCTAAAAGAGTTGTGACGCTGGAATCAACGACGAGCATGACATCGCCACCACGTCCGCCATTTCCACCATCTGGTCCACCAAGAGGCTTAAATTTTTCGCGCTTGACTGAGACGCAACCGTCTCCACCTTTACCTGATGCAGCAAAGAGGGTAACGCGGTCAACAAATGATGTCATCGCTACTCCCCTTTCATTGGCGCTTTGATCAAGCGGTTAAAACTTTGCTTAAATAAAAAAGCGGACACGCATGGATGCGGCCCGCTCTTTTAAGAGAAACCTTTTTACGCTGCCGGTACTACATTCACAACGCGACGTCCGCGAGCGCGACCGAATTCAACAGCTCCTGCAGCAAGTGCAAAAAGTGTGTCGTCCTTACCGCGGCCTACGTTCTTGCCTGGGTGAAAGTGTGTTCCGCGCTGGCGAACTAAAATCTCGCCTGCGTTTACTTCTTGTCCACCGAAGCGCTTGATGCCGAGGTACTGTGGATTGGAGTCGCGACCGTTTCGTGTCGAGGAGACACCCTTTTTACTTGCCATTTGTTATGCCCCCTTAAC
This sequence comes from Candidatus Planktophila sp., assembly GCA_041687825.1. Classification (GTDB taxonomy): domain Bacteria; phylum Actinomycetota; class Actinomycetes; order Nanopelagicales; family Nanopelagicaceae; genus Planktophila. The sequence continues at coordinate 18,791 of JBDNJI010000019.1, read as the reverse complement.
GCCGCTAATAGCGGTGATCTTTACTCGTGTGTGTTGCGCGCGAAAACCTTGACGGCGACGGTAACCAGTCTTGTTCATGTAACGAAGGATGTCGATCTTTGGACCCTTCACTTCGTCGATGATCTCGCCTGTCACCTTTACAGATGCAAGCACCTTTGGATCAGCAGTAACGGTTGTTCCGTCAACCACGAGGACAGCTGGGAATGAAACTGATGAACCCGCAGCAGAGTCGATGCGATCGACTGTGATGGTCTCGCCAACAGTTACTTTCTCCTGGCGTCCGCCAGCCTTCACGATTGCGTACACGTTATTACTCCAGTTCAGTTGAGCCGGCTCCAGCCTGTGGGCTGATTACGGACAGGGGTTAAGGGTACGGAATACGCACCCTTGGGGTCAAATTGGGTCAGGCGGGCTACTCAGTGAGAGGCGCCTAGCCACCAGGTGTGATTACCCCAGAAGAGGCGGCTCGACGACGTCGACGGACTTTCTCTACTGGTTGATCTTCGACGATAGGCGCAATCTCATCTTCATTTTGAATCTCACGGAATTCGCCCTCAGTGGCAGCATCTTCCTCTACATCAAGGTGATCAGCACTTTGTGAATTCACTTGTGGCGCAGGAGCTTTGATCTTTACTGGATCCATATGGATATGAATACCGCGACCAGAACATGCATCACATGTAGTGGAGAACGCTTCAATAAGTCCTTGGCCAACACGCTTTCGAGTCATCTGAACCAACCCGAGTGAAGTCACTTCGGCAACTTGATGCTTGGTGCGATCGCGACCTAAGCATTCAACTAAACGACGAAGTACTGACTCGCGGTTAGATTCCAAAACCATATCGATGAAGTCGATCACGATGATTCCACCGAGATCTCGAAGTCTGAGTTGACGAGCAATTTCTTCTGCTGCCTCAAGGTTATTTTTGGTGACAGTCTCTTCCAGGTTTCCACCCTTTCCGATGAACTTACCTGTATTCACATCGACGACAATCATTGCCTCGGTACGGTCGATGACGAGTGATCCACCAGATGGTAGATAAACCTTACGATCAAATGCCTTAGCGAGTTGTTCTTCGACGCGGTAGTCAGCAAAGAGATCACCATTACCTGCGTACTGATTAATCTTTGAAACCAACTCAGGTGCAATAGACCCCAGGTACTCACTGATCTCGGTAAAGGCTTCATTGCCCTGAATAATCAGAGTGCCGAAGTCTTCATTGAAGATATCGCGAATAACACGTACTGCTAAATCTGGCTCAGAGAGCAGTAGTGCAGGTGCATGGAAATTTGGATTCTCTGATTTGTCATAAATATCTTCCCATTGCGCCTTGAGACGAGCGACATCATTTGTTAGCTCTTCTTCTGAAACACCTTCAGCTGCTGTTCGCACGATGACGCCAGCTTCTTCTGGGATAAGAGTCTTTAAAATTGCTTTTAGACGAGTGCGTTCCGATTCTGGAAGACGCTTTGAAATTCCGCTCATTCCGCCGCCAGGAACATAGACAACATAACGACCAGGAAGTGAAATCTGTGATGTCAGACGTGCACCCTTTTGACCGATTGGATCTTTTGTTACCTGTACTAATACTGGTTGACCGGTTTTTAGCACCATCTCGATTTTGCGCGGAGAAGTCTCTGAGATACCAGCGGCATCCCAATTTACTTCACCGGCATAGAGAACTGCGTTACGGCCCTTACCGATATCAACGAATGCTGCTTCCATTGATGGCAACACGTTTTGAACTCGGCCAAGATAGACGTTTCCAACATAAGAAACATTTGCATTTCGGTTAACGTAGTGCTCGACCATGACTTTATCTTCAATGACTGCAATCTGAATGCGGTCTCCAATTTGCCGAACCACCATTTCGCGATCAACATTTTCGCGTCGGGCTAAGAATTCACCATCAGTGATGACGGTTCCGCGACGACGATACGGTTCGCGATAATCTCGGGAATCATTACGTGACTCATTTCGATCACGATCACGGCCACGAGTGCGGGAATTACGCTCTGTACGAGTTGGACGCTCGGCTCGAACTGGACGCTCACGAACTTCGCGGACCTTAACAACGGTTACTACGCCATCTTCATCGATGGTCTCCCCCGGAGTTGCATCATCACCGGCTGCGCGACGACGGCGGCGGCGGCGGTGTGTGGTTCCATCCGCTCCTTCGGTTGAGTCTGAGCCTTCTGAATCAGAAGTTCCATCCTCTGAATTATTTTCATTCTCTGATGAATCATCTGTTGCGCCATCACCAAGGGGGCGGCGGCGACCACGGCCACCACGTCGACGATTACGGTTGCGATTGCGCGGATTTGAGTCATCGCCATCGCTCTCGCCATCTTTTGCAACGGGAGCAGAACTCTCGGTAGCACTTTCTTCGCTGGCTGCTTTCTTTCTCACTGCTGCAGCCTTGATGCGTTTTGGAGCCTTTGCTGGTGCCTCAGAAGTCTCGGCTGCTTGGAAAATTGGGACCGGAATTGCGGCTGCACGCTTACGTGTCTTTGGCGCAGCAATTACTTCGGCAACTGGCGCAGCAATTTCTTCACTTGCTATTGGAGTAGGAACTTTTCCTCTACTTTTTTTAATTGCACGCTTACGCGGTGATTTTGGCTCGATTGCCATAATAAAAAATCCTCTACGCCGCCACTGTTGTAACGGCTTGCTCTGGCCCAAGTCGCCCTGGGCAAATCTCGTTACCGATTCCCACCATGGGTTCGATATGTACTTCTATTAATTTTTCGATCAATTTCTAGAAAGTCCTGAAATTTAATGGGTCCGCCGCTGGCGCGAAGTGATTCGCTTGCCGCGCTGAACTGTTGCCATATTATGACAGATAGATAGGTGAAATTCCTAAAATTGAGCCCTGAGCGTTGAATTTAAGCGCGGCTTTTAGCGTAAATATTCTGCAAGAGACCGAAACCAATCAAGTTCGCAAACATGCTCGAACCACCATATGAAAGGAATGGCAATGGGACTCCCGTCATCGGCATCAAACCCAGAGTCATTCCGATATTTTCAAATGTTTGAAATGCAAACCAGGTTAGAACTCCTACGCAGACTAACCGGCCAAAGGCATCGGTAGATCTTCGTGCAATTGTAAATGCCCTCATAAAGATCACCAGATATAAGAACAAGATAAAGCCGCTACCAATAAACCCTAACTCTTCACCAGCTACAGTAAAGATAAAGTCTGTCTGTTGTTCGGGTACAAATCGACCATTGGTCTGAGGGCCCTCAAATAAACCAGTACCGAGTAGCCCACCCGAACCCACAGCAATGCGCGCCTGTTTTAATTGATATCCAGATCCTTGGGTATCTGAATTTGGATCAACAAAAGATTGCAGACGTTTTACTTGGTATTCATTAATCACACCGAGCTGAATCGCACCAAATCCCCCAAGAATTGCCGCAAGCAAGAGACCAACGACCCAGCGACTCGGAGCACCAGATGCGCCAATGATTGCGACGACAGCAAAGCTGATAATAAATACCGTTCCCATATCTGGCTGCAATAAAATCAGCCCAACTGGAATTGCCGCAACCAGTAGCGATTGCATTACATCTCGATGTGAAGGCTCACTCCCCTCGTGGCGATATTCAGAGAGCAGCATCGACATCCCAACGATGATAGAAATTTTGGCGAGCTCAGCCGGTTGGATCTGGAATCCACCTGGTAATGGGATCCACGCCTGAGCACCATTTACTTCGCTACCAATTCCAGGAATGAGCACTGCCGTTAAACCGATGACACCAAGACCCCAGACCACAGGTGTGTAAGCACGCAGCGCCCGATAATCAATGATCGTTGTGCCCCATGCCAAGATGCAACCGATCAAAATATTGATAATGTGACGTTTGAGGTAATACTGTGGATCAAAACCATTGCGGGCATACCAGTCACGTGTTGCAGAGTAAATAAGCAACGTTCCGATAAAGAGTAGAAGCCCAACAGCGATCGTTAAAATTGGATCAAAACCTGAAAATGCGCCTTTACTGAAGGTGCGCCGAAAGCCTTGGCGCTGATTAATTAAACTCATGGTGTGACCTTCACTTTAGTAGCTGGCGAAATTTTTGGCAGAGTAAGCGGTGGCTTACCTGCTGGGTAAATCTCGGCTTCAGGTACAACCTTAGATCCTTTGACTCCGAAAAGTGCCTCACAAATCTTTCTTACACCCACGCCTGAAGATGATGCACCGAAGCCACCTTGGGAAACCATCATCACCACCGCATACCGCGGTTTTTCTGTTGGTCCGTAAGCCGCAAACCACGATGTATCACTCTTGAGAGTACCGTTGGCGTTTCTACCAAATACTTGCGCTGTTCCAGTCTTGCCACTGATTGCAACTGGAAAACCTGCGAATGCTCCGGCACCGGTACCGCTGGTAACTACTTCTCGAAGCGAGTTCTGTAAGAATTTTATAGTCGCTTTGGTAGCAGGCAGAGTGCCGATTTTCTCAGGGTTAATAGTTTTGATCACTTCACCCTTTGTGGTGACAATTGCCTTACCCACAGTTGGCTTCCAGATCGTGCCGCCATTTCCTATTGCAGCATACATCTGTGCCAATTTGAGTGGAGTAATGACAGTATCGCCTTGGCCGATCGAAAAGTTAACTGCATCGCCTGCGCGAATCTTGTCGCCATCTAAACAATTTTCTCGAGCTAACTCAAGCAGGAACGCTGTTTTCCCAGCCTTTGAAGCTCTCTTTTCATAGTTACAGTAAAAGTCTTTATTCTGTTCATACCAAGATTTACGCCACTCGCGGTCTGCAAGGCGACCCGAAGATTCTGAAGGAAGATCAATTCCAGTCTTCTTACCAACCTGATAGCCGGCAGCAGCCTTAAAGAAATAATCATTTGCATTTGATTTCGGCTTAAGTCCACCATCTTTTATCCACTCAGAGAATGCAATTTTGTACCAAATCGTGTCACAGGAAATCGCCATCGCTTTTGTTAAAGAAAGAACACCTTGTGCTTTACTTTCAAAGTTCTGAAATGCGCGAGTACCCACTTGTACTTGTGATGGGCACTCGTAATTAGCGTTTAGGTTGTACCCGGCATTAGCTGCAGCAGAAAGTGAGACCGCCTTGAAGGTTGAAGCGGGTGCAAATAAGCCCTGCAGTGCACGAGAGAGAGCCGGCACTCCAGCACTTTCAGCATAGAGATTACTAGCCTGTTCTACCGTTAACCCTCGTTCATAAATATTTGGATCATATGTCGGATATGACGCAAGTGCCAAAATTCGACCCGTCACGATGTCCATTACAACTGCTGCCCCGCCATCTGCAGGAAATCCATTTGCACGAGATCGAGCTACGGCATCAGCGAGAGCTTTTTCGCTAGCTGCTTGTAGTCGAACGTCAATACTTGTTACTAGGTGATTGCCGCCGACCGCTTGACTTACCTGGCGGCTACTGGTGACCACTTCTTTACGATCCACGATTAAAGTTTTTATTCCTGGCGTTCCACGCAAAAATTCGTCGTACTGAATTTCTAGTCCGGCCTTACCAATGGATTCAGATCTGTAATAACTTCTACCATTTTCGCCAGCTAGATCTCCTTCGGTCAATGGACCGACATAGCCCAACATATGCGCAGCATTTGCATCGGCATTTGCTGGATAAGATCGAATTGCAATCGGTTCTGCGCTAATTCCTGGAAACTGGTCTGAACGTTCTACTATCTGAAGGGCTAATGCAGGATCGGCATCTTTGGTGATTGGGATGGGTTGAAAGCGTGAACCGGTCCAGCAACCAGCACGTTTTCCTGTTTCAAGTTCACCACAAAGTCGAGTACGTTGATAGATATCGATATAATTTAATTTGACGAGCTTGGCTAGTGAGCGAAGTACTGCCTCACCTTTATCTTCTTGCTTGTCAATAATAGTTCGATCTACCGTGATTGCGACTCCAACCTTATTGAGCGCTAGTGGCACTCCGGAAGAGTCCACAATCAATCCTCTGGTTGCTGGTGTCACGACATCGCGACTTTGAATCGAAAGTGCGGCATCCCTATAGGTTGGCCCAGTAGCAATTTGTAGATAGAAAAGTCGACCGAAGAGTGCAAAAATTAACGAGACAATAAAAATCTGAATCACAATAAGGCTTAAGCGAGAGCGTAGATTCATATCCGTGATCTCGTATCATCAATAAAATCATAAGCTCTGGCAATCACCGGCATTACCAGCGGAGTCGCTGCTGCAGTCCAAAGTGCACCTATAAGTATCGATATAACAATGGATGTAATACTTCCCATCGATTCGCCAAGCAAGAGTGAGAGCAGCAGATACAACACTCGTGCCGCTACAACTGCCATCGTGATTAAAAAAGTGATGGTAAATGGGTTCATTCGAACATTTTCATAACCGAGGCCAAGATATGAAACTCCAAAACCAACCAGAATTAATACAAAGGTCCACTGGCCTAACGCGCCAGAAGTGCTCTGAGATAGATCAATCAGTAAGCCCGCTACGAAACCGGTGAGCGCACCAATATCAGGTGACGACAGCGCCGCCCACAGCAGTGCGAAGATTAGAAATAGCGAGAAACCTCCACCAGTAATTCCTAATTGGGTGATGAAGGCTTCTTGAACGACATAAACAATGAGAAAAAGAAGAGCGGTAAGCCCGATCTTGCGGGTCGACATTTAGCCACCACTCGAAGGAGACGGGCTACGACTTGGAGTCACATAGACCGTGACGGTTGGAATCGGCGTAGGGACTGGTGCTTTTGGAATCAATGCATCACGTGGATCTACATCCGGAGCCTTCATAACCACTGAGACAATTCCGATCGCTGAAAAGTTTACAAAGAAACTTACATCTGCAGTCTGAGTAACTGCGCCGGCTGCATTATCAACTGATGTCACTTCACCGATTGGAACTCCGGGTACGAATGGTTGATTTTCAACGCTTCCACGAGCAACCAAGATATCGCCAACGCTAATTGTCGATTGGTTATCTAGTAGCTGAAGTACGCCCTTGCGACTTCCCTGACCGGAGAGAATTCCAATTTGTTGGCTACCTGCAACTCTTACTCCAATACGAAAAGAAGGATCAATTGCTAATGAAATGAGTGCACTGTTTGGGAATACAGCTTTAACTACACCCACTAGACCAAAAGCATTTATCACCGTCATATTTGGCTTAATCCCATTACGAGATCCGGCATCGATTGTGATTGTCTGGGTAAAGGAAGTTGTAGCACCTTGTGAAATTACTCGTGCACTGACAACTTTGAAACCAGCTTTGCCAGCTAAATCAAGCGAGCCCTGCAGCTGTTCTAACTGGGAATCAATATTTGTCTTCTCTCGCAATTGACTCTGAAGTCGACCATTAGTTTCGCGAAGCTCTTCCATCTCCGAGCGAGTACGACCAAGATTTATAACATCGACAAAAAAGTTACGAACAGGAGATAGAACGATCGATCCAAAACTTTGAACTGGGCTAAGCGCAGTTTGAGTACCGCTACGAAGGCCACCTATGACTGAGACCCCACGTAGATCGAGCGTGATCAAAAATAAAGAAGTGATCACTAAAATTATGAGCAGTAAACGCCCGCGGTTCTCGCCGCCGCGCGCCATTGTCTAAGAGCCTATCGACGTGGTTCTGAGATCAAGACCTTTTCAAGTGCCTCAAACTCTTCAATACATTTACCGGAACCTTCAACAACTGCATCAAGTGCACGCTCTGCGACGTGAATTGGCATTCCAGTTTCGCGACGAAGTCTTTCATCGAGTCCTTTAAGGAGCGCGCCACCGCCGGTCAGGACAATCCCGCGATTAATAAGATCTGAAGATAACTCTGGTGGACACTTATCAAGTGTGCTCTTGATCGCATTTACGATCGATTTAACTGGCTCTTCCAACGCTTTGCGAATCTCTGCTGCAGTCACAATGATCGTCTTTGGTAGACCGGTTGCTAGATCGCGACCACGAATTTCAGCATCGCTTTCGTTGGCAAGTGGGAACGCTGACCCGATCGCCATCTTGATCTCTTCGGCTGTGCGCTCACCAAGAAGAAGTGAATATTCACGCTTTACCCAATCAATAATCGCTTGATCGAGCTTATCTCCACCGACACGAATCGAAAGCGCAGTCACGATTCCACCCAAGGAAATCACGGCAACTTCAGTAGTGCCGCCACCAATATCTACCACCATGTTTCCAGTTGGTTCGTGAATTGGAAGTCCAGCACCGATAGCTGCCGCCATTGGCTCTTCAATAATATAAACCTTACGAGCGCCAGCATCGTAACCAGCTTCGGTTACTGCACGCTGTTCTACACCAGTGATACCCGATGGAACACAGATAACTAAACGGGGTTTGGCAAGCACACGGCGACCGTGAACTTTACGAATAAAGTGCTTGAGCATTCGTGCTGTTGTGTCGAAATCTGCGATCACACCATCTTTAAGTGGGCGAATTGCAACAATGTTTCCAGGGGTACGACCGATCATCAACTTTGCCTGAGTACCGATAGCCAAAACAGCACCGGTATCTTGATTGACAGCAACAACTGATGGCTCATTGAGAACGATGCCGCGACCGCGAACATATACAAGAGTGTTAGCGGTACCTAGATCGATCGCCATATCGCGACCAATGAATGTTGATTTATCGAACATTTATCTCTCCTCAAAGAATATTGCGATTTCACGAAGAGCAGATTCTTGCGAATCTGAACCATGAACAAGATTTTGTTGAACTTTTGTTCCTTCATCACGTGCAAGGTCGCCACGAATTGTTCCAGGCGCGGCAACGGTTGGATCAGTTGCACCTGCGAGTGATCGAAATCCCTCAATTACTCGTTCGCCTTGCGCAATGATCGCGACGATTGGACCAGATGCCATAAATTCAACAAGTGGCTCAAAGAATGGTTTGCCTTGATGTTCACCGTAGTGACGCTCAAGAAGTGCGCGATCAGCCTGCATTAATTTCAAAGCAACAATTTTGTAACCTTTAGATTCAATGCGACCAATAATTTGCCCAACAAGTCCACGACGTACACCGTCGGGTTTGATCAGAATAAGGGTCTCTTCGCTTTTCACAGAGCGCAGTATATTAGGGTTTTGGTGGGCCTTGCGCCAGCAAGGCTGCACGAGCAGCCTCACCCTTACGCCCAACAATAATGGCCGCTACCCAGAGCCCCATAAAAATTAGGTTCACGATCACCATCGCTGGAACCACGACGCTGTAGGCCATTAGCGCAAATTGAAGAATCGAACCAAGGATCCATCCTGCGCGTTTTCTCAGAAGTCCGACCGCGCAGATTGTCAGAGCCATGAAAGCAAAACCATAAACGATGGTGGCAGTTTCATGATTATCTTTTGCGAGCAACATCGCAAATCCCATTACAAAGATCTCCATCGTTAAAACGGTACTTCCTAAGACTTTCATTCAGAATCTCCAGCCTTCTTCTTAAACTTCTTCGCTAAGTATCCGCGAGCTTCACCAACAGTGACAACTGATCCGGTGATGACGATTCCAAGAGTTTCCTCGCTCAGTGGACGCACTGAATCCTTAAGCGCTTTTTCAATCGCCTGATCAAGTGTCTCGGCGGTGAAGACTCGATCAGCGCCAAAGATTTCAATAGCAAGAATTTCAAGATCTGCGACTTCCATCGCACGATAAGATGAGTTTTTAGTAACAATGATCGTATCCATGAACTTCTCGAAGTTGCCCAAGATGCCACGGGCATCCTTATCCCCCATCACGCCAACGACGCCAATAACTTCATCAAAGGTGAATTCACTTGAGAGTGTCTCAAGTAGCGCCACGCTTCCATGCGGATTGTGCGCAGCGTCGAGCACAATTGTTGGATCACGGTGGACTACTTCGCATCGTCCAGGTGATGTAACGGCGGCAAATCCATCGCGAACGGCTTCAAGATCTAGTTCGTTTTCACCAAAGAAAACCTCAACTGCGACTAAGGCTGCCGCCGCATTCGAAGCCTGATGTTTTCCGTGGAGTGGAATAAAGATATCTTCATAGACGCCTTTGATCCCTTGAATTGTCACAAGTTGTCCGCCGACAGCAACTGTGCGCGAAAGCACTAAATATTCAATACCTTCGCGGGCGACATCGGCTCCAACTTCAGCGGCCTTACGAAGTAACTCAACTGCAACCTCAGACTCTTGCGCTGCAAGAACTGCAAAGCCACCTTCTTTAATAATTCCAGCTTTAGTGGATGCAATCTCAAGCAGGGTATTTCCTAAGTACTCCATATGATCAAAACCAATAGGTGTAATAACGCTGACATCGGCTTTTACGACATTTGTCGCATCCCACTCTCCACCAAGGCCCACTTCAATAATTCCGATATCAATTGGGTATTCAGCAAAGGCGGCGAAGGCAAGTGCGGTCATCGCTTCAAAAAAACTGATCGGATTATCAAATTTGGAGTCAATGAAATCGAAGTAAGCAGCGATGTCGTTATAAGAAAAAATGAGGTCTTTCGGTTCGATTGGTTGGCCATTGATGGCAATACGTTCGCGGTAAGACTCAAGGTGTGGACTGGTAAAACGTCCAGTGCGCAGGCCCATCGCAAAGAGCAGTGAATCAACCATTCGAGAAGTTGTTGTCTTGCCGTTAGTGCCGCCAATGTGAATCGTGGGATATGAGAGCTGCGGAGAACCTAAAGCATCGACAAGTGCGCTGATTCGCTCGAGCGTTGGTGCGATTCTATTTTCTGGCCAGCGTGCAAGGAGGGCCACTTCGATCGCATCAACGCGTGCTTGATCTTCTGCTGAAATTTCGTTTATCACTTTAAGCCGGCCAACGCTGCGGTGATCCGACCTATCTCGGAAGTTGTCTTGGCTAGTCGATCGCGAATTTCAACAACGACATCGGCCGGAGCCTTTGCCATGAAGCCCTCATTACCTAACTTAACCTCTGCCGTCTTTTGATCTTTACTGGCAGTGGCCAAATCTTTCTCTAACCGAGCACGCTCAGCAACAAGATCGATCGATCCCGTGAGATCGAGTTCAATCTTTGCACCAGCAATTTCGAGAGTTGCCGAAGGAGAAAAATCTATATTTTCAAATTTGAGCAAGAATGAAAGTGCGCCAGCAAATGCCACCACTTCAGGGTTCCCACTGAAGCGACCTGGTATTTTCGCAGATGGTTTGATTCCTTGATCATTTCTAAATCGACGTACCTCGGTCACAACCTCTTGCAGAGCTGTAATAGTTTCTTGCGCTTTAAGATCAATTTGGTGCTTATCTGAGACCGGCCATTGCGCAATAACCAGGCTCTCTTTACCTGTTAATGAACACCACAATTCCTCGGTAATAAAGGGCATCACGGGATGCAGTAAGCGCATAAGTTGATCTAGCACGTGGCCTAATACTCGCTGTGATGCTGCTTTATTATCTGATGCAAAGGTTTCTTTTGAAAGTTCGAGATACCAATCGCAGAGATCATCCCAAGCAAAGTGATAAATCAGTTCGCAGGCTCGTGAGAATTCAAAACTCTCGAAGAGTGAATCTGCCTCGGCAATTGTTTGATTGAGACGAGTCAGTATCCATCGATCAATTGCATTAAGTGAATTGAAATCAGGTAGATCGCCTTCGACAGTTGCACCGTTCATCATCGCAAATCGGGTTGCATTCCAGAGCTTGGTGGCAAAATTACGTGAACCGCCAATCCAATCTTCAGCAAGTGCCTGATCTGTCCCGAGATTAGCACCTCGAGCTAGCGTGAATCGGAGTGCATCTGCGCCGTACTTATCCATAAATTCAATTGGATCAATTACGTTGCCACGAGATTTTGACATCTTTTTACCAAATTGGTCACGTACTAGTCCATGCAACATAATTGTTTTAAATGGTGGCACACCATCCATGGCGAAGGTCGACATCATCATCATGCGCACGACCCAGAAAAATAGAATGTCATAGCCCGTGACAAGAACGCTTGTTGGATAGAACTTCGCAAGGTCAGCAGTATTTTCTGGCCATCCCATTGTTGAAAATGCCCACTGACCAGATGAGAACCAAGTATCTAAAACATCTGGATCTTGCACCCAGCCATCTGGTGCGCTTTCATCAGGACCAATTACTTTTACTTCATCGTTAGGTCCATACCAAACCGGAATGCGATGTCCCCACCATAACTGGCGCGAGATACACCAATCATGCATGTTATCGACCCATTCAAAATAACGAGGCTCTAACGAAGCTGGCTCAATCTTTACCGCGCCAGTACGCACGGCATCTGCAGAAACTTTTGCGAGTGGTGCGACCTTTACAAACCACTGCTTTGAAAGCCGAGGTTCAACAACGGTATCGCAGCGTGAGCAGTGACCAACAGCGTGAATATATGGACGCTTCTCTGAAACAATACGACCCATCTCTTTCAATTTGGCAACGACTGCAATTCGCGCAGCGAAACGATCCATTCCATCAAATTCTGTACCCGTACCATCTATGACGCCATGCTCATTCATAATTACAACAAACGGAATGTCGTGGCGCATCGCGATTTCAAAGTCGTTTGGATCGTGAGCGGCAGTAACTTTTACCGCACCTGTTCCAAAATCTTGTTCCACTAATTCATCGGCAATAATTGGAATCATGCGATTAACTAGTGGGAGCAGGACTTCTGTGCCAATCAAGTGTTTATATCTCGGATCATCTGGGTGAACGGCGACTGCACCATCTCCCAACATGGTTTCGGGGCGAGTCGTTGCAATTGTGATTGATTGATCACCATCACCATATTTAATCTGTACAAATTCACCGGCATCATCTTGATGATCTACTTCGATATCAGATAACGCAGTAAGACAACGCGGACACCAATTAATAATTCGCTCTGCTCGATAAATCAAACCTTCGTCATACATATTCTTGAAGATCGAAACTACAGCCTTGGACATTCCTTCATCCATAGTAAATCGCTCACGAGACCAATCAACACCGGCTCCGAGTCGCTTCATCTGATCAAGAATTGCGCCACCGGATTGTGCTTTCCATTCCCAGACCTTGGCCACAAATGCTTCGCGTCCTAAATCGTGGCGCGAGATTCCTTGTGCACCTAATTGTTTCTCAACAACGTTTTGAGTCGCGATACCGGCGTGATCCATTCCGGGTAGCCAGAGAACTTCAAAACCTTTCATCCGCTTCATTCGGGAGAGACAATCCTGCAACGTCTGATCGAGTGCGTGACCGATATGTAAAACACCAGTCACATTTGGTGGCGGCAGAACGAGACTGTATGGCTCTTTCGTAGACGATGCATCGGCTGTGAAATATCCAGCCGCTAGCCACTTTTGATAGAGCGGTGTTTCGACATCTGCGGGAGAAAAACTCGCAGTTAGTTCGCGCCCCTGATTAGCTTGTGCAGACATGGGGTGGAGTCTAGTTTACTTATGCGCTCTTCTCTTGCGAGGACTTGTCACGACGGGTGGCACGCTTTGGAATATCGCCTGTGCGCATCACCAATTCTGGGGCGGTGCTATCTACTACGCAGGCCTTGTTAATTACGACCTTTGCGACATCGCTGCGACTTGGTACGTCATACATCACAGAGAGCAGAATCGATTCCATAATTGCACGAAGACCACGAGCACCTGTTCCGCGCTTAAGGGCTAACTCAGCAACTGCTTCAAGTGCATCGGCATCAAATTCAAGTTGAACATCATCTAGATCAAAGAGACGTTGATATTGCTTAACAAGCGCGTTGCGAGGCTCGGTCAGAATTTGCATTAACGCTGGCTTATCAAGATTTTCAACACTGGTGATTACAGGAAGGCGTCCAATAAATTCTGGAATCATTCCAAACTTCAATAAATCTTCTGGCATTACCTCGCCAAAAAAATCTTTTGCATTCTTCTCTTCTTGTGACTGCAGTGTGGCGTTGAAACCAACACTTGCAGATCCGCTTCGAGCTTCAATAATTTTATCGAGTCCAGCGAATGCTCCGCCAACGATAAAGAGAACATTGGTAGTGTCGATCTGGATAAATTCTTGATGAGGATGCTTACGTCCACCTTGAGGTGGAACCGACGCAACTGTTCCTTCTAGAATCTTAAGCAGCGCTTGCTGCACTCCCTCACCTGAAACATCGCGAGTAATCGAAGGGTTCTCAGATTTGCGAGCGACCTTATCGATCTCATCGATATAGATAATTCCGGTCTCTGCCTTCTTTACATCGTAATCTGCAGCCTGCAACAATTTGAGCAAGATGTTCTCAACATCTTCACCGACATAGCCTGCTTCAGTAAGTGCCGTTGCGTCTGCAATTGCAAAGGGAACGTTGAGCATGCGAGCCAAGGTCTGTGCCATTAGCGTCTTACCGCAACCAGTTGGTCCTAATAACAAAATATTTGATTTCGCGAGTTCGATTCCATCTTCACCTATTGGCGCACCGGATTGAACGCGCTTGTAATGGTTATAGACAGCAACCGAGAGTGACTTCTTTGCACGATTTTGACCGATTACGTATTGATCTAGGAATTCAAAAATTTCTTGTGGCTTTGGGAGTTCTGTTAAACCCAGTGAACTTGCCTCGGAGAGCTCTTCAACAATGATCTCGTTGCAGAGTTCAATACATTCATCGCAGATGTAAACGCCGGGTCCGGCAATAAGTTTCTTAACCTGCTTCTGTGTCTTGCCACAGAATGAACATTTCAGCAGGTCGCTAGTCTCGCCGATGCGTGTCATGGTGCTCCTAAGGGGTGAGGAAGAGTCCTAATCTTAGTTTTAAGCGAACCAAAATGTGGTGGAAATTAACGCCTTAGTTGTTCGCCCTGAGAAGAATTCCAAAATGATTCCGGCATCTTGAGATCGCGCACACCTGTAACGCGTAAGACGGAGAGACTAATCAACACATGCATGATCGAAACAACTACTAATAGTGGTCGCTCACCAAAGAAGGCAGCAGCTGGCCCAACTAGCACCATCCCAAGCGGAACTAGAGCAGTCGAACCCATGTGATCGATACTAAATACTCGCCCCTGTAGTGCTTGCGGAACTTCTCGTTGTACCGCCGCCGCCCAGAACGCTTCCCATGGTCCGATCGAAAGACCAGCAATGAGATATGCCCCCACGATTAAGTAAGGAGAAACAGGAAAAGCAAGTGCAAGTGTTGTCGTAGAGAGCATCGTAAATGACAAAAGACAGAACCGGCCCTGATGTTTTACTTTAAGTTTGAGTGAGACAAGTGCTCCAATAATTCCACCAAGGGAAAAGGCTGAAGCTGAGAGGGCAAAAACGGTATTGGTATCAAAGATGCGACGAGTAATCACCGGCAAGAGCACAGTCTCTGCTCCCATAATAAACATAAGTTGAAAAGAAGTTGAAGCGATAAGTGCAAAGATCCACTTGATCCGCCATACAACTCGAGCACCCTCTTTAAAGTCTTCCAGGTAACTGACCTTGTTTTCACCCTGGTTTGGCTGGAAATTCTCCTCAATAAAGTAAAGCAGCGAAGTTGCGATCACAAAGAGCACTCCGGTAAATAAGAAAGTGTCGCGTCCACCAAATATCAGTACCGATCCTCCACCTAAACCAGGTCCAATGATTTGCGACGAACGCACAACAATTGTTCGTGCAACATTTCCCTCTTTGAGTTTATGTTCTGGCAGCAGGCTCGGCAGAATTGCTTGCGAAGCAGGTGCGCCAAGTGAATCTCCAATACCCATTAAAAAGGTAATCAAAGCCAGAACCCACATTGGGGTTCCGGGCTTGGCAAGAAAGACCAATGAGAAGACAAGTGATGCTCGTAATAAATCAGCGCCCATCATGACGCGAATGCGAGGGAATCGATCGGCAATCACACCGCTAATAGGTGAGAAGAGAACTGCGGAGAGAACACGTGCACCCAAAATAAAACCAAGTGATGTCGCATTGTTTCCGTTGCTATCTAAAACTGTTACAGCGAGTGCAACCGGAAAGGCGCCAGAACCTAAAACAAAAATAGAGTTGGAAAACCAAGAGAGACGAAACCCCTTATATGACCAAAGGGATCCCGCCTCAAATAGCTTCACGTTAATTCAGTAGATCCTGGTGGTTACCAGGTTGGCTTTGCCTTTCGGCTAGCTAGAACTTGATCAATTAATCCATACTCAACAGCTTCTGCTGCAGTAAGAATCTTGTCGCGTTCAATATCAAGTGCAATCTCTTCTGGAGTGCGCACTGTGTGCTTTGAAAGCATTCCTTCAAGGAGTCCACGCATACGCATAATTTCGCGTGCCTGAATCTCGATATCCGATGCCTGTCCCCCACCTTCAGATGAAGGTTGGTGAATCAAGATACGTGAATGCTCGAGTGCATAACGCTTACCTTTGGCGCCGCCAGCAAGGATGATCGCAGCAGCAGAGGCTGCTTGTCCAAGACAAATTGTCATGACATCTGGGCGAACAAATTGCATCGTGTCATAAATTGCAGTCAGCGCTGTAAATGAACCACCAGGTGAGTTGATGTACAAGATGATGTCGCGGTCTGAATCCATTGATTCGAGAGTCAACAACTGCGCCATCACATCGTTTGCAACGGTGTCATCAATTGGCTGACCTAAGAAAATAATGCGTTCTTCAAAGAGCTTTGTATATGGATCATGACGCTTATACCCATTTGCTGTCTTCTCTTCGAAGACTGGGAGAACGTAGCGAGATGTGATCTCCTGTGCGCGATTAAATTCGTTGTTCATTATGCTGTTCCTCCGCTTCCTGATACTTGACCAGCAGAACGAACTACGTGGTCAACAAATCCATATTCTTTTGCCTCATCGGCGGTAAACCAACGATCGCGGTCTGAGTCAGCGGTAATTGTCTCCATAGTCTGACCTGTGTGATGAGCAATGAGTTCTGCCATCTTGCGCTTTGTGAAACCAATTTGCTCTGCCTGAATTTTAATATCAGTTGCGGTTCCACCAATACCCGATGAAGGTTGGTGCATCATGATGCGAGCATGTGGAAGTGCGTAACGCTTTCCAGCGGCCCCTGAACATAGTAAGAATTGGCCCATCGATGCAGCAAGACCCATTCCAACTGTTGCAACATCATTTTGTACATATTGCATCGTGTCATAGATCGCCATACCAGCGGTTACTGAACCACCAGGTGAATTTACGTAAAGGAAGATGTCCTTCTTTGAATCTTCGGCAGCAAGCAGCAAAATTTGCGCAGCGATTGCATTAGCCATTGAGTCTTCAACAACTGAACCTAGAAAGATGATTCGTTCGCGAAGCAAACGGTTGTAGACCTGGTCATCGAGTCCACCGGATCCTGAGCTTGGAGCGCGAGCAATAATCTCCGCTGCCACTGGGTTGAGATAATCCACTTCATCCTCCTGAATTGTTATATGTCTTGACCTTAACAATTCTGGCGCGAAAATGCTTCCCGATAAGAGTCGAAATGACCTTAATTCTCTTCTGTTCGCTCAGGGCGGAGTTCTTCAAGATTGATCTCATTGCCTGATTTGTCGGCAACCTTTACTTGCTCAAGGATTACAGCAAGTGCTTTGGCACGGGTGACCTCGGCAACGAGTTGACCGATCTGTCCAGCCTTTTGAAGTTCGGCTGCAAATTGCTCAGGAGCCATTCCATAACGCTGTGATGTGCGAACTAAATACTCGGTGAGTTCCATCTCTGTGATCTCAACTTTTTCGCTCTTGATGATTGCATCGAGCAAGAAATCAGATTTAAGTGATGAACGAACTTGACCCTCAACTTCGGTGCGGTGCTCTGTATCTTCTTGGCGACCTTCACCTTCAAGGTGATCTGCAACTTCTGCTGCAACGATTCCTTCTGGAACTGGAATATCAAGATCTGCAAGTAACTTCTCAAGTAGGAGATCGCGTGCCTGTGTGCCTTGTTCCATCTTCTTGACGCGACCAAGACGTTCTACAAAATCAGCACGAAGATCGGAAATTGTGTCGAACTCAGATGCCAACTTTGCAAAAGCATCATCAACTGGTGGGAGCTCGCGCTCTTTCACTGCCTTCACAGCAATCTCAACATCGCCTGTTTCGTCATCTTTCTGACCAACGAGTTGAGTTGTAAATGTCTTTGTATCTCCAGCTGACATTTCAAGGAGAGCTGCATCAAGGCCATCAATCATGCGATTTGAACCAACCTCGTATGAAATCTCATTTGCTTTTCCACCATCTACTTCAGCGCCCTCAATACGTGCAGTGAGATCGATGGTTACAAAATCGCCATCCTTTGCAGCACGTTCAACGGTGTTAAGTGTTCCAAAGCGAGCGCGAAGTGAATCGACCTGCTCGTCAATATCTGAATCTTCAACCTTTACATCATCGACTGTGATGTTAATCTTTGAGAAATCAGGAAGTGTTACTTCTGGACGAACATCTACCTCGACTGTAAAGACAAGCTTTTCCTTGTCAACGAATTCTTTAATATCTACCTCTGGGCGACCAATGACAACAACATCATTTTCACGAGCTGCCTGTGAGTAGAACTCAGGCAACGCTGAGTTAATTGCCTCATCGAGAACGCTTCCACGACCCACACGCTGATCGATCATTCCAGATGGAACATGTCCTTTACGGAAACCTGGAATGTTGACTGACTTAGCAATCTTCTTATAGGCCGCATCAATGTGAGGAGTGAGTTCAGCAAATGTAACTTCTACATCAATCTTTACTCGCGTTGGAGAAAGTGTCTCTACTGTGCTCTTCACGGTGCTCCCTGATATTCGAAGTGAGGTATAGATATGTAAAACTAACAAGATGAAACTGGTCGGGGCGGGGAGATTCGAACTCCCGGTCTCCTGCTCCCAAAGCAGGCGCGCTAGCCACTACGCTACGCCCCGAAGGCGCAG
>JBDNJI010000018.1:0-18429 GCA_041687825.1 Candidatus Planktophila sp. | reverse complement strand
GCCAATGAGATATGCATCTTTTCAGCATCGCTTAGCCGCTTACGTCTTGGATGCTGGGCTAGCCATCATCACTTTCGGAATCGGCTGGCTTATCTGGTCGCTCTTGGTCTGGGGCGAAGGTCAAACTCCCGCCAAAAAAATTCTTAAGATTCGTGTCCGCGACTTTAATTCAGGTCGCGTTGCCACATGGGGCCATATGGCTGTGCGTGAATTTTTAGTACCACTCACCGTCGTGATCGCCTCCTCACTCACAACCGTACTTATCGGTCTCGCATGGGTCATCCTTGAAATTGTTTTCTACTTCACTAAAGATTCAAGAACCCTCCGCGACCTTTGGGTCAAAACAGCAGTAATAAACGAGGCATGACATGAGCGAATTTATACCTGTCGGGCCCAGCACATCGACACCTTTAAATGTGCAAGAACAAGAGGCAAAGACAGGAAGTGGACTTGCAATTGCTTCCTTCGTTACCTCGCTCGCCTTGATCTTTCTCTCCGCGGGATTTCTTTCATTTATCGGTTCTATATTGGGCCATGTTGCTCTCGCTAAATTGAAAAAAGGGCAAAGCTCAGCCAATAGAGGTCTCGCAATAGCCGGAGTAATTATTGGTTACGTTTCAACAGCTCTTGCCTGGATTATCTTGGTCGGATTTATTCTCTTGATCGTGGGAGCCACGGCAGTAGATTCAGGCTGGTGGAGCGATTTTACACGTGAATTTGATTCTAATTTTAACTCTTACTAAATAAGTTTCATCTCTTTTGCAGCCGCACTCAGATGCTCTCGGGCATTTGGGTGCGCTGCTTTTTCTATCAAGTTTTTCGCTTGCTGACTTTGCGATTGGCCAAAACATTGTGCAATTCCTTGTTCTGTGACTACAAAAGAGTGCTGGAAGCTTGTGATGTTTCGAGATAAATTAGGGACAATTGTTGAGACATTTGCCTTTGCGTGCCACGATGGCAAAGCTATAAAGGATCGGCCACCTGGAGAATGAAGTGAGCCAACTATAAAATCAGTTGAACCACCAAAGCCTGAGTAAACCTCACCACGCACATACGATGCATTGGCTTGATCGAAGAGATCCACTTCCAGCGCAGCATTAATTGACTGCATCTTTGGCTGAGTCGCAATTACTGCGGGGTCGTTTGTTCGCTCAGTCCGTAACATCTGAATCTGTGGATTCAAGTTCATCCATTGATACAGCTCGTTAGATCCAAAAACAAATGAGGCGGTGATCGGAGAATCTGGATCCAAAACGCCGAGTCTATGTAAATCAAAGACTCCATCACTAAACATCTCACTCCAAATTCGCAAATTTTTCCTCGGAGATAAGGCGTTAAGTACTGAGTCAGGAACTGCGCCGATGCCCAACTGTAGAGTTGAACCATCCTCTATCAATGAGGCGATTCGATCACCAATCTCAAGAGATGCCTGTGCAAATGACCCTGGCTGCTTCGCCATCAGAGGTGTGTCAACCTCAACCAGAAAATCAATCTCTGATTCGTTTATCTCAGCATCACCAAAGGTATACGGCATCTGCTTATTCGCCTGAGCGATCACTATTCCACCATTTGCACGTGCACTTTCTATCGCTGCAGGAAGAATATTTACTTCGGTTCCGAGGCTAAGAACCTTGTTTCGCACAATAGATGTGTGTAGAAAAACCGCATCAGGATGAGCGTGATCTCGAATTAGTACCGGTAGCAACGAAAGGCGGGAAGGGAAATAGGTCAGCCTTGGATGTCTGCGCATCGCTGGGCCAACAAATGCTGACTCATATGAAATGCCTTCCCGATCAGGAATGCCAGGATGTGCGTTGAGCATATGTAACCGAAAGTTTTCAAGTGTGGAGTCAGCTACTGAAAGTAAAGTGTGAGGAGTTGCAAAATTTCCACTGGCAATAATGCGCGGATTAGTTGGCAGCGCTGCCAGCACCGAAGAGAGTTGCTCAGGTGTAACTACCCGCACAAAGATCGGCCGCCCTTTACTTACATTGTTGCAGGTGAAGCCTGCGTAGCCCCGAAGGGATTCGAACCCTCGTAGCTGACTTGAGAAGCCAGAGTCCTAGGCCGCTAGACGACGGGGCCCTAGTACATTTGTAAAGCTAACAGCTCTCGCTGCTTTCTACGCTGGGGTACCAGGACTCGAACCTAGACTTACTGAACCAGAATCAGCAGGGCTGCCAATTACCCCATACCCCAAAAGATTCTCGCCTTTTGTTGCCCGAAGTTTACCCCACGCTCTAGAGCGAAATTGCCCCTGCAATGCGGGCCAAAGTTACCTCTTTGCCCAGTAATTCCATAGATTCAAAGAGCGGCGGCGAAATAGTGCTACCGGTGGCCGCAATTCGAAGTGCGGTAAATGCGATGCGCGGCTTAAGGCCCATCTCCTCAATCAAACTCGCACGCAAGGCGGCTTCGATCGCAGCATGGTCCCAACTACTCAACGCGGTGAGATCGGAAAGTGCTCGAGTCAAAATTGCCTTCGATCCATCGTCGCTGATTTTGGCAACACTTTCGGATTCAACGGCAAAGTTTTTGGTGAAGAGAAATTTAAGCATCGGCGGAACTTCACCTAAGGTGACGATACGTTCCTGAATCAATGGAAGGGCCGATTTCACCAAAGCTATTTCTTCAGCGCTTCCAGTAATCACACCTTCGCGCTTAAGAAATGGCAGCGACCAATCAAGAAATTCATCGATCGGGAGAGCGCGAATCTTGTCGCCATTAATAGCTTCTAACTTCTTCATATCAAAGCGCGCCGGTGATGAGTGCACTTTCTCAACGGTGAAGAGCTCACATAATTGAGCCATCGAGATATTCTCAACATCATCTCCGGGTGACCAACCCAAAAGCGCTAAGTAATTGCAGATCGCCTCAGGTAGGTAGCCTTTTTCACGATACCAAGCAATCGATACTTCACCATTTCGCTTAGAAAGCTTCGCATTATCTTGCCCCATCACAAAGGGGAGGTGAGCAAAGACTGGATAATCCTCGAGCGCGACTCCCATGGCTTGATATACACGGATCTGACGAGGAGTAGAGGAGAGCAGATCCTCACCACGAAGAACATGTGTGACCTTCATTAAAATATCATCGACTGCAACGGCGAGTGTGTACAAAGGTGAACCATCGGCTCGAACTAATACAAAATCTGGCACAAACTTATGCTCGAAAGTTACATCGCCACGAATCTCATCATGGAAAGTAGTGCTGCCATCTGGCATGCGCATGCGAACTACTGCGCCACGGTTTTGAGCCTTAAATTCTTCGATCTGGGCCGCCGTAAGATCACGGCAGTGTCCGTTATATCCAGGTGCCACATTTGCTTTGCGTTGTTCTTCCCGAACCGCTTCAAGTTCTTCTGGTGAGCAGTAGCAATGATAGGCATCGCCATTATCAAGAAAGGTTTTAGCCCATTTGGCATAGATGTCTAACCGTTGAGATTGAAGATAAGGACCATTCTCGCCGCCAACTTCTGGGCCCTCATCCCAGTTCAATCCCAACCACTTCAAGGTATCAAGGGCTGCTTGAATATATTCATCGGTTACTCGGGTTGTGTCAGTATCTTCAATGCGAAAGAGAAAGGTTCCACCAGTGTGTCGGGCATATGCCCAATCAAAGAGTGCGGTGCGAATATTGCCAACGTGCAGATCTCCCGTTGGAGATGGAGCAAAGCGAACTTTTACTTTTTTAGCAGTACTCATGGTTTTGCACTCACTCTATTTGTTAGTTGTCCGAGGCCTTCAATTGCAACTGCAATTGTTGATTTTGCAGGCATCGGACCGATTCCAGCAGGAGTACCGGTGATGATGACATCACCAGGAAGTAAGGTCATCACTTGAGATACAAAGTTAATGATCTCTGGCACCTTAAAAATCATGTCGCTAAGTTTTGCATCCTGTTTAATCTCGCCATCGAGCGTGGCGGTAATACGTTGATTTCCAGGGACGAATTCAGTTTCAATCCATGGTCCAAGTGGGCAGAATGTGTCGAAGCCTTTAGCGCGAGTCCATTGTCCATCTCGCTTTTGCAATTCACGTGAAGTCACATCATTTGCCATCGTGTATCCGAAAATCACATCGTTCACTTTTTCAACTGGAACGTCCTTACAGATGCGTCCAATCACGATCGCAAGCTCTGCCTCGTAATCAATTGTGGGCGCCATCTCTGGCCACACGATTGTGTCCCCCGGTCCAATAATTGTCGTATTCGCCTTCAGAAAAATGATTGGCTCATCTGGAACAACGCCGCCCATTTCGGCTGCGTGGTCGGCGTAGTTTTTACCGATAGCAACTACCTTGCTGCGAGGAATCACAGGCGCAAGGAGTCGAACTTTTGTGAGTTCAATTCGGGCAGCCGTCTTGATGATTCCCTGATAAATCGGATCACCATCAATTATCGTGATCAGATTATCTTCTTCCAGGATGCCAAAGAGGGGGTCGGTACCCAACCCTGCATTTGGACCTGGTGAAAAGCGAACAATGCGCATTGGGCTATCTTAGCGCGTCAAAGTGGGCGCTAGAGCGAGCTGATTTCACCAGATTGCGCGATGTGAAAAATGGCTGCCTGTGGTGAGTGAGATCTAATCACTTCTGTTGCACAAGTTTTAAGCCCTGCGACAACTACCGCTTCGATACCAGAAATTTGTGACGCCATTGAGACAGTGAATACTGCGGCGATCGCATCAAGTGCCAGGTGTGGAGTTGAAATTGCAATCGCAACATAGGTCCGTCCAGTGGAATCACGTAAGGCTGCTGATTGAGCTGCACCGGTGCGCTTGAGGGTAGATGTCGCCAGAATCGATAACTTTTCATCTTCCGGATTGCTAAAGAGTGCGCTACTCATTATTTGTTTCTTCTTCACTTCGCTCAATAATCACTGAACTAATTCTGCGTCGGCGACCTACTGGGCGCTCTGAAGTTATTTTCCAACCCTTTAAAGTAATAGTCGATCCGGCAATTGGGACGCGACCAAGTTTCTGTGCCATTAGTCCACCGATAGTGTCCACGTCTTCCGAATCAGATTCTTCAAATTCAATCTTTAATTCATCGGCCAGGTCTTCAATATGTAGCGTTGCTTTTGCGCGCGCCTTATCTTCGGTAATCCAAGAAAAAGCCTCTACTCCATCATCGAACTCGTCGGCAATTTCGCCAACGATCTCTTCGATAATGTCTTCAATAGTAATAATTCCTGCCGTACCGCCATATTCATCGACGACTATCGCAAGGTGAATTTGGTCGCGCTGCATCTCTTTCAAGAGCTCAGCCGCGATTTTGATTTCTGGCACAAAGACTGCCGGCCTCATTAGATCGCCGACCTTTTCGCTGCTCTCTGATTCACGATGGTCCAAAGTACGCTTTGCTAAATCTTTCACATAAGCAATACCGACAATATTGTCGAGGTTTTCACCAACCACTGGGATGCGTGAATAGCCAGACCGCAGCGCGAGCGAGAGCGCTTGGCGGAGCGTTTTATCTTTTTCCACCCAGACCATATCGGTACGGTGAACCATCAATTCGCGCACCAAGGTATCGCCAAGTTCAAATACTGAGTTGATCATCTCGTGCTCATCAGATTCCACAAGTCCGCGTTCGTGCGCCTGATCTACCAAATCACGAAGTTCTGCTTCGTTTGTAAATGGACCGGATCTAAATCCTTTACCGGGAGTAATTGCGTTACCTACTGCAATTAATAGCTTGGTGACAGGTCCCAATATCAAGGCGAGAAAAGCTGAAACGACGATACCGGCGCGGGCCCAACGATGAGGGTTTTGCCGGCCAAGTGTTCTAGGTCCAACTCCAATTACAACGTATGACAAGACGACCATAATCAAAACGGTGTAAAGGTATGCATAGCCAGTTGAATAAGAGTTAGAGAGAATTCGCACCATCAAAACTGCTGCCGTAAATTCACAGACCTTACGGACAAGCAAAATTACATTGAGATAACGTGCAGGTTGGGCGGAATACTTCTTCAGTAAATGACCACCGCGCTTTGTCTCAAGTTCTTCAATCAGAACTCGCGAGATTGAGGTGAGTGCAGACTCTGAAGCGGCTAGAAATCCTGCAAATCCAATCAAGGCGACAATCGAAAAAATTGCCAGTAGGTCCACTAGGACGCTCCCCATTCCTTAACTAACTTCTCTTGCAGGGCAAACATGACTTTCTCATCAGCACTGTTTGCGTGGTCGTGGCCAAGGATATGCAATAAACCATGTACAGCCAAAATAGAGATCTCGTGATTGCTTGAATGACCCGCTGATTGTGCTTGTCGATTTGCAACACTTGGGCAAATCACAATATCGCCAAGAGTGACCGCCTCGTTATCACCCTCTGGCATATCCATTGGGAACGAGAGCACATCAGTTGGACCCGGTTCATCCATCCACTTGATATGAAGTTCGGTCATCTCGGTCTCATCGACAAAGGTAATACTTATTTCGCACTCTGGGTTGAGTTTAAGCTCGGCCAAGCAAAATTGCATCAGCGAAGTAATGTCATCGCTTGGTACTAATTCACCAGAACGATTGTTTGATTCAATCGTCATTTAAATATCAGCTATTTCTCAAATTTCGAGGTGCTTGAACCTTGGCATCAAAGTGATCGTAGGCTTTTACGATGTCACCAATGAGACGATGTCGAACTACATCTTCTGCGCTAAGTTCGATAAAGGAGATATCTGTTATATCTCCCAAAATATCTCGAATAATTCGCAGCCCAGATTTTGCGCCATTAGGAAGATCTACTTGAGTCACATCGCCAGTGATCACCATCTTTGAGCCAAAGCCAAGACGAGTTAGAAACATCTTCATCTGTTCTGGCGTCGTATTTTGTGCTTCATCTAAGATAATAAATGCATCATTGAGCGTACGTCCACGCATAAATGCAAGTGGTGCAACTTCTATTACACCGCTTTGTATCAGGCGCGGAATCGAATCTGGATCAATCATGTCGTGCAGAGCGTCAAAGAGCGGACGTAGATATGGATCAATCTTCTCGGTCAGCGTGCCAGGTAAAAATCCAAGTTTTTCACCGGCTTCTACCGCCGGACGAGTCAAGATAATTCGATTCACTGTCTTGGCTTGTAACGCTGCAACTGCTTTCGCCATCGCGAGATACGTCTTACCGGTTCCAGCGGGACCGATTCCAAAAGTAATGGTGTTCTCATCAATTGCATCGACGTAATGTTTTTGATTTGCCGTCTTTGGTCTAATGGTTCGACCACGATTACTTACAATATTGAGGGAGAGAACTTGAGCTGGATGCTCGATTGGATCATGTGACAACATCTCAATACTGCGTGAGACCGCATCTGTGGTGAGATTTTGTCCAGAACGAATGACAACCATCATCTCTGAAAATAGTTTTTCAAGGGCTAGACAATCAATGTGTGGACCACGAAGTGTTATTTCATTTCCGCGCACGGTCATAGCAACTGAAGGAAACGCTGCCTCGATGATGTTGATATTGCTATCGGCCACACCAACGAGTGCGACCATGGGTATTGCTGGCGGGATCGTGATCAGGGTGCGTTCCATATGTGGATAAATGTAGCCCTAGCCTGGCGGCCATGCTAGGCCACGCCCACCAAGGAGATGGAGGTGAGCGTGAAAAACACTCTGACCAGCCTCGGCCCCGGTGTTAAAGACGCTTCGATATCCGGTGAGCCCAGCGGCGGTCGCAATTTCGTCACCAGCCCGGTGCATCGCCGCGATGATGATTGGTGAGAGCGCCGATATCTCTGCAACATTCTTGGCATGCACCGTCGGAATAATCAGAACATGGGTCGGTGCTTGTGGATTGAGGTCGTTAAAAGCAACCACATTCTCATCACGATAAATAATCTCGGCCGGAATTTCACCTTCGATAATCTTGCAGAAGATGCACTCTGGATCTAACGTCATAAGAAAAAGAGTACTCGGCTACCAGCTTTTGAGCAGGGTTTGCAGCCCTGAAAGTCCTGCGATTCCTGCGTGTGCGCTTCTAAAAATTGGGCGGCCCATCAGCGCAATTTTTGCTCCGGCCTGTGTGAAAAGATCTAACTCTTCATCCGTGATCCCACCTTCGGGGCCAATGATGATGAGTGCTTTTTTTACGGCACCTGAAGTCAGTGCAGATAACTTACTAGTCGCGCTTTCATGAAATAGTACCGCTAAATCTGTCCGGGCAATCTCATCTACCACTTGACTAGTACTCAGCGGGCCAACAATGTGCGGAATATTAAATCTACGCGCCTGCTTGCTTGCCTCTCGCACTGTGACATCTAGTTTATCGAGCGTCTTATCGGCCTTACCAATACTTCGTGCAGAATTCCAAAAGACAATGCGGTCTGCACCAGATTCGGTAAGTAAACCCGCGCACTCTTTTAGCCGATCACCCTTAGGCAACGCTTGAATTACGGTGTATTCAATTTCCAGTGGCTGTTGGACCTGGCTATCAATGACTTCACATCGCATAGAGCGCTTTGCCACTTCCAGCGCCTTGACTGTTGAGTAGCCACCTTTACCGTTGCTAAGCCAAAAAATTTCTCCTGGCCTAGTTCGTAAAACGCGGATTGCGTGCAGCGCATCATCATTATCAAAGGTGTAACTGGCGCCCACTTGAGTGGGTAAATCATTGACAAAAAATAATATCCGCATTAGCGACCGAATTGGTCTCTAAACTTGCCCAGGAAACTCTGACCATGTCCCTTAGTGTGAGAGGCGCCTTCAACTTCTCCACGAGATTTTGAGAACGCTTTCAGTAGCTTCTCTTGCTCACGAGATAGTTTGGTTGGAGTAACTGTAACAATATGTACGATGAGGTCGCCTCGGCTTGCCACTCGTAAGCGAGTCATACCTCGGCCTTTTAGCGCAACCGTTGAACCCGTTTGAGTTCCAGATTTAATATTGATCTCACTTTGTCCATCTAAGGTATCAACCATAATTTTTGTACCCAAAGCGGCAGCGCTAAACGAGATCTCTACCTCCATATGCAAGGTATCGCCATCACGGATAAGAAACTCATGTTCTTCTTCAACGATTTCTACGTAGAGATCTCCAGCAGGACCGCCGCCTGCGCCAACTTCCCCACGTCCTGAAAGTTGCATTCTGTTGCCGGTCTCAACACCTGCTGGAATTTTTACCGGAATGGTCTGTCGTGCACGCACGCGACCATCACCTGCACATTCACGACAAGGATCCTGAATCACTGTGCCAAAACCAGAACACGTCGCACATGCACGTGATGTCATTACCTGCCCTAAGAAAGATTTTTGAACTTGTTGAGTTTCACCTCGGCCCTTACACACAACACAGATTGATGGTGCACTTGCGTTTGCGCAACCATTGCCAGTACATGTTGGGCAGACGACCGCACTCTCGATCGAGAGTTCGCGCTCGGTTCCAAAACATGCCTCAGCCAGTGTCACTTCTACTCGAATCAGTGCATCTTGGCCCTGACGCATACGTGCACGTGGGCCACGGTTTCCGCCACCACCAAAGAATGTATCCATGATGTCGCTAAAGCCACCAAAGCCTTGACCACCGCCAAATCCACCAAAACCTTGACCACCCATGTCGTACTGCTGGCGTTTTTGTGGATCACTGAGTACTTCATATGCAGCAGTAATTTCTTTAAATTTATCTTGTACTGCTGGATCTGGATTTATATCTGGGTGAAGTTCGCGCGCTATTTTTCGATACGCCTTTTTAATCTCATCAGCGGTTGCTTTGCGCGAGACTTCCAATAGGTCATACATATCAGCCATTACTTATAACTTCCCTCTGTAATAAATCGTCCAACATAACGCGCCACAGCGGCAACTGCCCCCATAGAACCTGCGTAATCCATTCGGGTGGGGCCAAGGATACCCAATGCTCCAAGGGATCCGAGAGATGAACCGACCGAAGAGGTTGCATCCCCATACCCAACAGTGACAAAGGATGTCGTGTGCAAATTCTTCTCGCTCTGCTCGGTGCCAATTCGAACTTGTACGGTATCTCCTGCATCACCAAGCAAGCGAAGAAGTACGACTTGTTCTTCTAGCGCTTCGAGTATTGGGTGCATCGTGCTGGCAAAATCGTCACTAAACCTGGCTAAATTTGCAGTGCCAGCCAACACCACTTTCTTCTCTGCGCGCTCTATCGCCATCTCAATCACAGCCGAGATAATCATTGAGATATCTCGTCGATCGATAGCGCTATAACTTTCGATAATTCCAGAAATACTCTCTGCCACATCCGGTAGCGATTGGCCAACCATCACATTATTGAGTTGGCTACGAATGGCTGCGATAAATGGTTCTTGCACATCACGAGTTAATTCGATTACTCGCTGCTCTACCCGGGCAGCATCGGTGATTAAAACCATCATGATGCGAGAGGATGTCAGTGGCACGAGTTCAATATGGCGCACTCGAGAACGAATCATCGATGGGTACTGCACTACTGCAACTTGCTTAGTGATATCTGCAAGAAGTCGAACCGTGCGCATGACTACATCATCGAGATCTAGCGCTCCCTCTAAAAAAGTATCAATCGCACGACGCTCCGCTGGCGAAAGCGGCTTCACTTCCGCCAATTTATCTACAAATACTCGATATCCACGATCTGTTGGAATCCGCCCAGCACTTGTGTGAGGCGCAGCAATTAAGCCTTCTTCTTCCAGCAACGCCATTTCATTTCGGATTGTGGCCGGAGAGATTCCCATCTCATGGCGGTCAGCAATAGCCTTTGAACCAACTGGCTCTTGGGTCGCAACGTACTCGTCAACAATAGCACGCAAGATTTCCAGGCGACGAGTAGAGGTTGTCATTTCGCTAAATAATAAAAGTATTTACTTATTGAGAACGAGTGCGACAGAGATCAATGTGAGTAGAAAGAATGCAGGAATTGCCGTGCGCAATTTATTAGCCCTGAAGTGGACGTAAACGGCGCCAGCCATAATGACCCAGAGTCCAACTAGTGGGAAGAACAACATCCAATTCCACTTCATGCTGATCACAAGGCCCAGCGCTAAGGCCGTCTCAAGAAAACCTATAAGACGAGCCAACTTATCTGGAACGTTAACTTCTCGAGTACCAGAGAGTCCCTTTGGATTACCGCTTGCTTTAGAAAGGCCTGAGATAACAAAGATGAGGGCGAGAAATGAAACCAGAATAAGTAGTGCAGTGCTCATAGAGTAAAGGTACTACAGAGTACCTATCTCAGTAAGTCAGCTACAACTCGATCAGCGATAAGACGCCCAGTTGAGGTGAGAACTAAAGAATCTTGAGTCTCAATCATGTGATTGCTACTGATGTACGACGTCATCCGTTCGTACTGTGCAACCGTCAAGGCTCGCTTTGCGATTCCGGTGCGTAGCCGGCTCGATAACATGATGTATTCAGATTTTCGCTGCTCATCAGTTAGCAATTCAGAATCTGCTATTGGCGATTCCTGTGCAAATAATTTTTGCTTATACGCAGTTGGATGTTTCACATTCCAGAAACGTTTCTGATCAATATGAGAGTGCGCACCCGGTCCAAGTCCCCACCAATTTGCATTTGTCCAATACGCAATATTATGTCGGCATTCGTGTCCGGGTTTAGACCAATTAGAGAGTTCATACCACTTCAAACCTTTGAATCCACAGGCTTGATCAATATAGAGATACATATCAGCCATCAAATCGTCATCTGGCATTTGAATTTCGCCGCGTTTGATCTTTGCCGCAAGTTTTGTTCCCTCTTCAACAATGAGTGCATAGGCGCTTATGTGATCAACGCCAAGTGCTAGCGCCTGTGTCACCGTAGATTGCCAATCTTTCAGGCTCTCCCCCGGCGTACCGTAGATAAGGTCAACACTTACCGATGTAAACCCAACCGAACGCGCCATATCTACAGCACGTTTCACATTTTCTGGATTGTGTGTACGATCTAAAACTTCGAGTACATGAGTCGATGTTGATTGCATTCCAAAGGAAATACGATTGAATCCAACTGTAATATATCCAGCCAGTTTTTCCTCTGTGACAGAATCTGGATTAGCTTCTAACGTAATCTCACAATCTTCAGTCAACCCGTTGCGTACTTTTATGGCTGAGATAACCCGACCCAAATCATGGGGTGGAATCAGCGATGGAGTGCCACCGCCAAAAAAGATGGTCGGTACTTGATCAATCGGTGCATATTCAAGTTCCTTGAGGACTGCATCGATATAGTCATTCGAGACTATCTCTAACGTTGCACCGTCTTGAAGTTCGGAAGGAGTGTAGGTATTGAAGTCGCAGTATCCGCAACGCTTAATGCAATATGGGATGTGCGTATAAAAGGAGAGCATTACTCCTGCTTACGTGCGGCTTTAATCTTCTCGATATCGGCATCTGTAGCAAGGGCAGCAACGAAGGCTTCTTGTGGAACTTCTACTCGTCCCACCATCTTCATCCGCTTCTTACCCTCTTTCTGCTTCTCGAGGAGTTTACGTTTACGGGAGATATCTCCGCCATAACATTTAGCAAGAACATCTTTACGAATCGCACGAATTGATTCACGCGCAATAATGCGCGAGCCAATTGCTGCCTGAATAGGAACTTCAAACTGCTGACGTGGGATTAATTCACGGAGCTTTGCAGTCATCATCAGCCCATATGAATAGGCTTTGTCGCGGTGCACAATTGCGCTAAATGCATCAACTGCCTCACCCTGAAGCAAAATATCGACCTTAACCAGATTGCCCGGCTCGTCACCGATCTCTTCGTAATCTAGGGAGGCATAACCCTTAGTGCGGCTCTTCAATTGATCAAAGAAGTCAAAGACAATTTCGGCAAGAGGTAGCGTGTATCTAATCTCAACTCGATCTTCTGAGATGTAATCCATACCCAACATCGTGCCACGACGATCTTGGCAAAGCTCCATGATTACGCCTATAAACTCGGAAGGAGACAAAATTGTGGCTTTCACGATCGGTTCTTCGACTACATTTATTTTTCCATCAGGAAATTCAGATGGATTAGTCACAACAAATTTCTTTCCATCTTCAAGCCAGACTTGATAGACCACGTTTGGCGCGGTAGAAATTAGGCTAATTTTAGATTCGCGTTCGAGCCGCTCGCGCACAATTTCCATATGTAAAAGCCCCAGGAAGCCACATCGGAATCCGAAGCCAAGGGCGGCAGAACTCTCTGGTTCATAGACAAGGGCAGCATCGTTGAGCTGTAATTTATCGAGCGCATCGCGCAGAATTGGAAAATCAGCACCGTCTAATGGGAACAATCCAGCAAAGACCATTGGCTTTGGATCTTTATATCCAGCTAACGGATGTTTTGTTGGATTTTGATAAGTAGTAATTGTGTCGCCTACTCGTGATTGGCGAACATCTTTTACACCAGTGATGAGATAGCCCACCTCGCCCACACCAAGACCTTTACCGGGTAATGGTTCTGGTGAAATTACTCCAACCTCTAACGCTTCGTGTCGAACACCAGTTGAATACATTTGAATTTGTTCGCGCGGACTCAAGTGGCCATCAACTACACGAACATATGTGACCACGCCGC
This sequence comes from Candidatus Planktophila sp., assembly GCA_041687825.1. Classification (GTDB taxonomy): domain Bacteria; phylum Actinomycetota; class Actinomycetes; order Nanopelagicales; family Nanopelagicaceae; genus Planktophila. Next base: position 4,915 of record JBDNJI010000018.1, on the reverse strand, counting down.
GATATGAATCATAGACAGAGTCAAAGATCAGAGCACGTGCAGGTGCATCTGGATCACCAGTAGGTGCTGGGATTTGAGAAACAATTTGATCTAATAGCTCGGCAACACCGTCACCAGTTTTACCTGAGACGCGAAGACAATCTTCAGGTTTGCATCCAATTAAATTAGCAAGCTCTTTCGCAAACTTCTCTGGTTGTGCATTTGGTAGATCAATCTTATTGAGCACCGGAATAATCGTCAGATTATTCTCCATCGCAAGATAAAGATTTGCCAGCGTCTGGGCTTCGATTCCTTGCGCGCAATCAACAAGCAGTACTGCACCTTCGCACGCTGCAAGTGATCGAGATACTTCGTAGGTAAAGTCAACGTGACCGGGTGTATCGATCATGTTCAAGATGTATTCCTGGCCATCGATTCCACTGCGCCAAGGCAGACGAACGGCCTGTGACTTAATAGTGATTCCGCGTTCGCGTTCGATATCCATGCGATCGAGATACTGTGCGCGCATATTTCGCGCTTCGACTACTTCGGTAATTCCAAGCATGCGATCGGCCAGCGTAGATTTACCGTGATCGATGTGCGCAATAATGCAGAAGTTACGAATTTGCGCTGGATTTGTAGCAGCGGGCTGTGGAGCCTTACTTATCGGAATTGCAGGCACGATTGTGGCCCCTCGTAAGTATTAAGAGTGAATTAACGAACGCTGGCTTTGGCGGCAGCCTTAGCCATTGATGACTTCTTATTTGCAGCGTTGTTCTTATGAAGTACACCCTTTGCAACAGCAACATCTAGCGCTTGTGACGCAGTGCGAAGTTCAGTGGTGATCACAGCAGCATCGCCAGCTTTGATTGCATCGCGGAAGCGACGAACAGCTGTCTTAATTGACGATGAAACAGACTTGTTGCGAAGGCGTGCCTTCTCGTTTGTCTTAACTCGCTTGATCTGAGACTTGATATTTGCCACGTGGTGAACTCCGACTTTTCTTGGGTGATGACTTAACCGGTGGGCTAAGTGCAGACGCGTAGGTTATCAGCGCAAGTGCACTAGGCTCAAATCGGGCTTTTTTCCCGCCTAGCCCGCCGCCCGAACCGACGCAATCGTGGCAAGTGCCTTCTCAAGTGCAAATATCGGGTCAGAGGCGGCCCCTTTTACCTGAGCATCTGCCAGAGCAATCGCCTGTACCGCTTTTGCGATTCCGCGCGGGGTCCATCCTGATAATTGGCGTCGCGCTTTATCAATTTGCCACGGCGCCATTCCTAATTCTCCAGCAACATCGAATGATTTCACGCTCCGGTTTACACCACTGACCTTGGCTAGTGATCTCAAATTTGAAGCGATTGCACTAGTGATCATTACCGGATCGGTACCCGTTTCAATCGCACTTCGCAGTGCAACGAGTGCAGCCGATAGATTCCCATCAAGTGTTGCATCTGCCACATCAAAGCCGGTTGTTTCAATTCGACCCTGATGAAAAGTATCAATCATCTCTTCATCAATCGTTTTACCAGATTGAACATCAAGTGAAATTTGTGAGACTGCCGCTTGCAACTCACGCATGTCACCACCAAGGGCACCGACCAGCGCTTTGATTGCCGCCGGCGTTGCCTTGCGCCCAGAATCTAGCAATAGGGATTTAATAAATTCTTCCTTTTCAGCATCTTTCTTAATCGCATCACAAGCAATAATTTCTGGCTTACTTTTTTTTATTGCATCCAGTAACGCTTTTCCTTTAACCCCGCCTTTATGAAGAAAAACCAAAGTTGTCAGGGCATCAGGGGCGCTTAAATAATTAGTGATCTCATCTCGACACTCTTCTGGTAAATCTTGTAGATCTTTAATAATGAGGGCACGACGTTGTGAGAAGAGTGAGGGTGCTAGCGCATCAGAAATATCTCCAAGCAGCGCATCACCTGCATCTATGACTGTGATCTCGGCCTGTTCTTCTTTCAGGGCTGCGCTTATTTTTCCAAGTGCACGATCTGCTAGCGCGCCTTCAGAGCCAAGGAGTAGGAAGAGAGAATTCATATCTACCCCTCTCCTTTTCTTTCGAAAATTAACCCCAATGAAGGAGTGCAAAGCCACCTTTGCTCTTTGTAACTGTAAATCGATGTTGCCGCGCTTTAATTGCGATGGCTCCATCAAGGTCAGTTCGAAAGACCAGTGAGCCGAGTCTAGTCAGGGCATCGATCGTTTCTGGAGCAGGATGGCCATAGGAATTATCTGCGCCAACGCTAATGACTGAAAGTGTGGGTGAGAGTGCACGCGTAAAACTCTCATCCTGAAATCGAGATCCGTGATGACAGACTTTATAAATATCTACTCGCGAGAGCGCCGGAACTATCTGGGCCTGGGTAAGCGGTTCCATATCTCCACCAGCAAAGAGTGAGTAATCAGGTGCCCGCACGATAATTGCAATACTTGAATTGTTCGGATCGCTCTCTTGCTCATCAGCCCACTGCGCAGTTGGCCACAAGACTTCGATCGTAACTGGACCACGATTACTCAACACTGTGGCGCGAGTTCCGGCTCGAACATCTCCAAACCATTGAGTGAGTACTTTGCGATTTCGCTTGGCACCAGCCAATCCACCAATATGGTCGGCATGAATATGAGTCAAAATAAGTAGATCAATTTGTTTAATACCAAGTTGGCGAAGACATCTATCTTGAGTTATCGGATCTGGTCCAGTATCAATCAGAATCCCACGGTGATCCCCCAAATTGAGCACCATCGAATCACCTTGTCCGACATCACAATTGGCGATCTGCCAATCTCCTCCGGGGAAGCGCATAAACCAACTCACAAGCAAGATCAATACGAGTGCTGCCACAAAAATTCTTCGGTTTACAAAGAACCCAATTGCAATCAGCAGCGCGATGAAGAAAAAGCTAGATGCGCCTTTAGCGAAGGTAATAACTGAAAAGTGCGCTGCGATGGATGCAACCCACGCTATCCATGCAGCAAGTGGCTTTACAACCGTCACAAGAAGTAGCGCCAATGGCGGAAAAATTGGTGAGATAAGTGCGGCGATAAAAGCAACCACGGTAATCGGCGCCACCGCCGGTGCGGCCAAAACATTTGCCACGATAGACATAAATGAGAGCTGGCCAGATATGGCAACAATGACCGGTGCACAAAAAAGTGTGGCCGCAATCGGTGGCGCGATAGCTTGTGCCACTTTCTCTGATACTCGTCCTTTAAAGCGAGCAATCACTTTCGGTGCAAAAAGTAATAGCCCAGCCGTTGCTAAGACCGAGAGTGCAAAGCCAGCATCACGTGCCTGCCACGGATCGGCAGCTACGACTGCTGCGATCGCAAACCCAAGTGCGGGTAGCGCATCCCGACCTCTATGTGTTCCTTTAGCCAACAGCAATACTGATGCCATCGCCGCTGCTCGCAATACCGAAGGCGATGGTCGAACCAGAGCGATAAACGAAATCAGAAATATTGCGGTTGCACCAAGTCGAAGTGGCATTCTGCGAAAGAGAAATTGCATAAGGTAAAGCACAAATCCTGAAACAATTGCAAAGTTGGCACCACTTACCGCAACAAGGTGCGTCAAACCCGATCGCCGCATATCGTTATTAAATGTTGCACTCTGCAGTGAGGTATCTCCTAACACCATTCCAGGAATAAGAGATCCGGAATCGCCTGAACCAGAGACTCCACGTAATCCATCACGGATTGAATCCAAGAATCGTCCCCATCGTGACGGCTCTGTAAGGACAGTGATCTCACCTCGCGAAATGAGGAGTGCTGCGACTCGCCCTTCCCTGCTTTCTAGTGCACTCACTTCAGCAGAAATCATCTGCCCCGGTAAGAGATTTACAAAATCTATATCCGTTGCAATTAACCGCGCAGGGATGCGCATTGAGTATTTTGAACCAGCGACCTCAATCTCAACCACCCGCACCAAAGCGCTGTAACTTGGCGGCGCAAAAGAATTACGAATTACCTTCGGTGCCAATTTATGTGGATCAGTACTTAGCACAGCACGAACCACCATGGACTGTCCAAGGTGGGCATGTAGCACAGAGGATTCAACAGCGCTCTGCCGCATCGACATTAGTGTTGAACCAAGTAGCAACGCGACAATAAGGACTGCAAATCTAGTTTTCTGGATACCAAGTGAGAGTAAAAGTAAAAGGAGTAGACCAAAGCCAATTAGCCAGGGCCTACTCCAACTTTGAAAGAGCGCACCCACCCAGATGGCACACCCTAGAGTGAGCGCTCGATAATCTGAGAGTCGAATTCTCAGAGGCGCACCTTCTCCTTAAGTTGAGCAAACTTTGCCGGTCCTATTCCAGAAACTTCTAATAACCCTTCTAGCGTGAGAAACGGGCCATTAGTATTTCGATAAGCAACGATTCGTTTTGCAATAACTGGACCGATTCCATCGAGGGATTCAAACTCTTTTGCAGTCGCTCGATTGAGAATAATTGGGCCACTCTTTCGAGGAGTGGCTACACGAGTTGATGTTCGGGTCGAACCACGACTTGTTGATGGTGGATACACATAGACCTGCTCGCCATCTTTCAAAATGCGAGCCAGATTTATATCCGAGAGATCAGCACCCTTAGTCACGTTGCCAGCAGCAACAATTGCATCAATTACCCGTGAATTAATCGGTAGTGAGTAAACACCCGGTGTGACTACGGCTCCTGCTACATCCACCATTACTTGCGCGACCACCGCTGTAATTTCAATTTCTGGTGGGGCTACAACAACTTCTTGCGAATTACCCCGAAGAATAAACAGTCCAGATCCTGCGACTAAAAAGATCCCCAGCACAAGCAGCGCTTTGCGTTGTAAATTACTAAATTCAAGGTCGTCCCAACCTTGGCGTATCTTTTCTAAGGTATTTCGTAATTGATCCATGGGCGCATCTTCTGGGCATGCCCCTAGGCGTACTCAG